>DAITOV010000114.1:0-12510 GCA_036833945.1 Abditibacteriia bacterium | reverse complement strand
GTGATGTCAGCCCGTCGCTCACGCTCTGGGTTCGCAAATTGAGTTCAAGCCATCGACTATAAATGCAGTGCGGACAAAAACTCATTTCCCAAACCACTCACCACGATTTCAAAAATCAATAAATATCGGAAAGTTTACGCGCCGTGACAACGACATTGGCGTTTTCGCTATCACCGTCGCCGTATAGAGTTATCCTGCCGTTTTGGGTTTCTATCAACTGTTTCAGGTCAACGCTGATAACACTATTCCTCGTTGTATTCCACATCGAGTCATCGCCATGAATTACGGTATCACCTTTATTGATGTCGCGGTCACGCAAGCTGCCGCTGACTTTCAACATCATGGTCGAAGCGTCATTGAAATACACGTCCACGGTCATGAAATCGAGCAGGATGACAGCGCCTTTTTTATAATCTTGGGCCGAAGAACGCTTGATGCGCCACCTCTCCTGACCATTGAAATAAACTTCGCCAAACATTTCCACTTGTCCGTCTGCAAAACCGTCATCGGAATTTGTAACGCGTATTTCACCGCCGACCCGCACTTTCATGCCACGCGGACTACTGGGGTTAGGCGGCGGAGGGGGAGGAGGGGCCGGGGGCTTGGGCGGGATAGGAACGATGCGGCCCGTGGATTGTGTGCCTTTGCTGAACGAGATCGAAACCAGGCGCGTCTCGCCGCCGGTGACGCGTCCCCACAAGAAGCCGTCGGCTCCATTCGATGTGAACGACATTGTGCTCGAAGTTTTTTTAACCGGAATAGAAGTTGTCAGGCTGACGCGTCCGTTTTGGTAAATTCGCGCTTTAAGAATGGTGCCGCTCGACCCGCGAAACGGCGCTGACGCATCGCCGCTGTTCTGAGCGAGATTGAAGCTGCCTTCAAAATGCTCATCGCCTTTGTTGCCGACCAGAGAAAGGACTCCGTTGGCATAGCTGGTTTTGGAACTACCCGCTTTAAAACCCGATCCTGCCGAAGCGATGACAATCGTGGCGTAAACCGCCGCTTTGGTTCCGCTCGCAATGGTACCGGTGCGCGCGTAGCCCATCATGTCCGTCATCAAAGGAATGGGGTCGCCGTTCAACACGTTCCGTATCGGTGGCAAATTCTTATTCCCATTGAGAATGCGTTCGGAAGCTATTGGCGGGCGCTGTGTATTGGGGGCGGCGCTTGTCAATGCGCAGTGGGCGCACGTGAGCGCGCCAGCCAGTAATGCCATCGAAAGAAAACGGGAGTTACTCATAAATTCACCTTTAAGGGTATCACGCGCGCCTACAGGTCACTCGGACTAATAAATCAGTGTACTTTTACCCAATTCGAGAACCAGGTCGGCGTTTTCGCTGCTGCGGTCGCCACGAATCGTCATTTGCGCTTTCTGGTTACGTTGCTGTTGCTCATACAGTATTTTGATGTTGACGACACGCGGGAGATTCCCCGCATTCCACATCCCATCGTCATCGCTACCGGCATCGTAATCCTTCACATACCCGTTGAGGGTGACTGTCCAGCCTGCGGGCCTATCGAACATCACTTCATGGTCGTACCAACCTGCAACGATGCGGCGATAAGGAACACATCCTTCGATACGATTTTTCTTTTGAACGGTCCAGAGGCGTTTACTGTTGATGTTGTAATAGCCATACACCTCCACATCGCGGTCACGCACGCCATCTTCTGAATTGGTGACGACAAAATAACTGTAGATCGAAAGCCGCACACCGCGTGGTTGTTGGCTCGATGAGCGGGGCGGATCACTCAAGACGCTGGAAGACAATTGAGGCGACAGCAGCGCGGCACTTAAGGCCAGTAAAGCATACCGTTTTTGATTCATGGCTTCTCCTTCTCGCGCGTTGTAGCGCGAATGCTGCTTGTGTTGCGGCATCCGTTTATGCGGCAGCGCTTACATAATATCGCTGACTTTGCTGACAATGATCATTAAATCGGCACTTTCGCGGTCGCGATCGCCAAAGGAGGTGTAAACGCCATTGAGCCTGTTCTGTGCGCCCATTCGATAGAGCTTATTAATATCCAGCGCCAGCGTGCGCTTCATCGAGTTCCACATAGCATCGTCGCCGCCACTTTCATCACGGTCTTTAAGAAAACCGTCTATTTTCACGACTGCGGTTGAACTCCTGCCGAATATCACATCGAAAGTCTGCTCGCCGACTTCGATTCTTTTATTCAAATCCCTGACCGCGCCAAACGCGTTTTCGCGCGGCACATTCCACTTCGTGCGTCCGTTGAATTTCACAGTGCCGTAGATTTCAACTTCATCATCGCGCGTGCCATCAATGGCATTGGTGACCCGAAAATAACAGCTCACGTTCAAACGAATGCCCTTGGGCTGAGCTGCCTGGGCTTCCGGCGTGTTGGCCAGCGGAAACAACACCGTCGATAGCAAAACTACCAATGGAAAGGCAAGACATAACGCCGAATGTTTGATCTTCATAATACCCTCGTTTTTGGCTGCGCCCGTAATGCTGTTTGCTCTGCTTGTACTGTGCCACACTACTTCGTATTCTTCCGAACCAGATCTCAATAATTCAATCCTCATTAAACGCCACCTACCCCCTCAACGGCAGCAATTTACGATGAGGGAGCCTGGCAGGTTTTTCTTCGTTGGGAAAAGAGCAATGTCAAAACCAAACCCACCCACTCCCGCCGTTCAAAAGCTCATTTACCGCATCCTTCTGGCCGGTGGCCTGATGCTCTTTGCCCTGGGTGTCACCCTGCTCATACCCGGCCTCAAAACCCGCTCCTGGCCCACCGCCACCGGTGTCATTATCGGCCATCGCGTGGAAAGCGTGTATTCCTTCAAACGCTCGCGCCCGGCCATTGCCGTACGCTACAGCTACGAGGTCGACGGCGCGCGCTACCGGAGCGAGACCTTTTCCAACAGCTCGAAAACGCTCACCGCACCGGCTGCCAATCCTGAAGAAGCCCTGAAAACTTATCGCACCGACCCGGCTTTTTCCAGCTACCAGAAAGGCAAAAGCGTTCCTGTGTATTACGACCCCGCCGACCCCGGCAATGCCGTCCTCAAGCGCGGCATCGGTTATATCGAAATCGGTTTGCTGATGCTGGGAATGTTCCTGGTGGGGAGTGCTCTGAGCGAACGCCGCCGCATCAATAAACTTGAAGCAGCCAAAAGTGTCCCATCAACTCGGTGAGAACGTTCGGCGGACACTCGGCGTCGTTGACAAACACATTAATAACTCCCCCGGTTTTATGGGCGGTAAACTCTTGTCCTTTGTAGGTAAAATCGAGCCACCATTCAGTGACGCCATCAGTGGCCTCTTCACCTAATTGCATCCCCTCCAGCCGCTTAAGATGCTTTTGGAAAACAGCCGGGCAACTCGGCAAACTGCCGGGAACCGTCGGCCATGATGTGGTTGAGGTAATTCATGGGTTAATACACTTGACTAAAAGTCAAACGGGATACACAATCAGTAATTATTCGTTAGCATCCCACCATTCACTGCCATTTTGCTTTATATAATTTAGAAAAGCCATGGCTTCTTGTTTGGCTTCTTCAATGTCATGTTTATTGAAGATAATAATTTCTATCTCCTCGAATTCATTACAAGAAAATCGAAACTCATTTGGATACCGCTGATACATATAAACAGGTTCTTCCGCCCGATAAATCCCAGGAAATTGTTCTGAAATTATTCCCTTATGTTTATGAATTTCTCGCAGCAAATCTCGCTCTTCCCAAAGGTAAATTCCGAAACGGTAATCATCACGAACGGACTCTAACCAATCTTTTGTATTAGAGCTAAGCGTATTCGTGATAGCAATTAAAACATTGTCCGGCTTGTGTTCACGTGCGGCGTTAAGAAAATTGTTCAGCTCAGTTTTTGCAGGCGGCCGTGTAATATATCTTTTAGATTGGACGACCCATGTTACCTGATTTTGAATTCCAGGTAATGGTGTTTCAAGTTTCTTAGCTAGGATATCACGACCTTTATCATTGCCTGATTCGCCAAACCATTGAATATCTGTAAAGTTGTTGGCTTCGAGAATCATACCGCATAATTGCTCAAATCCGGCTGGTGTTAACTTGTTCCAATCCATATCCATATAGACTCCTTGCGAACCTGCCCTTAAATTCGGCATTATAACATTCACTTAAAGCACAAAACAAAAAAGCGCGAGATGCCAAAGGCACCTCGCGCTTTCTCTTTCCAACTCAACCGTTTTTATTGTTCGCCAACATTGTAACGAACGAAACGCTTGACCTGGATGTTCTCGCCCAGTTTGGCGATAGCTTCCTTCACCAACTGTTCGACGGTCTGCTTCTGTTCCTTGACGAACGGCTGGTCGAGCAAGCAAACAGTCTGGTAGAACTCTTTGTTCAAGCGGCCTTCGGCGATTTTGGCCTGAATTTCGGCGGGCTTGCCTTCTTCGGCGGCCTGCTTTTCGTAGATGGCGCGTTCGGCTTCGAGGGCGTCAGCCGGGATTTCTTCACGACGCACATAGGTCGGGCGCAGAGCCACAACCTGCATCGCGAGGTCGCGGCAGAGCTGCTTGAAGTCGTCGGTGCGAGCCACGAAGTCGGTTTCGCAGTTCACTTCCACGATGGCGGCCTGCTTGCCATCGGTGTGAACATAAACACCAATGCTGCCTTCGCTGGCGGCGCGGTCGGCCTTCTTTTCAGCCGAAGCGATGCCCTTTTCGCGCAGCGCTTTGACGGCCGCATCGATGTTGCCACCGGTTTCGGCCAGAACTCGTTTACAATCCATGATACCGGCGCCCGTCATGTCGCGCAGTTTTTTGACGGTTGCCGCGTCTATCGTTGCCATATTTTGAATACTCCTTACTTCACAAGAAAAGGGGGCGTAGTCCTGGGCCAGTCGGAACCAGCCTTCAGCCTCCGCCCCCAGCCCTACTCTTTAGCCTAATGTTCCATCGGCCGGGGTCTGGGCGTCGATTGCACCAACGCTCTTGGCCTCGTCGCTTTCTTCGCTGGTCGGCGCAGGGGTAAGCCCTTCGCTGTCGGCAGCTTCGACCGGAACGGTCGGCTCGTCGGCTACAATCGGAGCCTGCGCAGTGGCGTCTTCAGCGTTTTCGCTGGAAACGGCATTCACACCGTCAACGGTGGCTTCGAAAGCGTCTTCGTTCTCATCGCCAGTGTCTACCGGCGGGAGTTCGATCTGAGGAGCGCCGATGTACTCGATGCGTCCGCCTTCACCGATGTGGACAGCGCCGCTGGCGGCACCGCTCATGGCGGCAGCAGCAACCTGTTCCTGAGCCGACTGGGCCATGGTGCGGCCTTCGTTGATGGCTTCGGCAACCTGGGAAACCATCAGCTTCACGGCACGGATGGCGTCATCGTTGCCCGGGATCGGGAAATCGACTTCTTCGGGATCGCAGTTGGTATCGACAACGGCCACAATCGGGATTTCCAAACGATGGGCTTCCTTGATGGCGATGTGTTCCTTCTTGCAGTCCACGATGAAGATGCAGTCCGGCAGACCCGGCATGGTGCGGATACCGCCCAAAACGGCGTCGAGCTTACCACGCTCTTCCATGAGCTGAGCCACTTCTTTTTTGGGCAGCTTTTCCATGGTGCCGTCTTCGATCATGCGATCGATCTGGTTCAGACGGTCGATACGGGTCTGGATGGTGGTCCAGTTGGTGAGCATACCACCAAGCCAGCGGGAGTTGACGAAGTACTGATCGCACGATTCGGCCGCTTCCTTGATGGCATCCTGAGCCTGCTTCTTGGTTCCCACAAACAGGAAGGAGTTGCCATTGAAGGCCATCTGACGGATGGTTTCGTAAGCTTCTTCGAGTTTCTTGCGGGTCTTGTGGAGGTCAATGATGTAGATATCATTGCGTGCGCCGTAGATATACGGCTTCATCTTCGGGTTCCATTTACGGGTGTGATGACCGAAGTGTACGCCTGCTTCGAGCAGGTCCTTCATTGAACTTACCGGCATTGTCTTACGACTCCTTTGGGTTATGCTTCCCGCGCCCTGTGAATATATTTCACCCAAAGGGGGCACGGTGCAAAATTATTTGTGCCTTTAAAAAGGCCGATGAAGTATAGCGAGAGGGAGATTAAGGTGCAATGTACCGAAAGTGCGATCTCCCTCCCTCAGGGAGGGGTTGGGGGAGGGAGTCGGAGAGTATGAGGAACGATGAATTATGAATGCTGAACGATGGACCGTAAAAAGTCCAACTCTCTCGCTTAACGTTCATTATTACGCTTCAAATCCCCCACCCAACCTCCCCCTGAGAGGGAGGAGTTATGCTCTCATTGCTCAATTCCCAGCCTCCAGTCTCCAGCATCATAAAAAACGGCGCCCCGCATAACGCGAGACGCCGCTCATTTCCCTACCCTACAATCAAAATACCTTCGACTTCCACACCGGGCGGCTACCTTCAAAGGTTGTGATATCGCCCTCATTTTGCAGCGTGCTGCCGATATCATCCAAACCGTTCACCAAACGATGCTTACGGTGCGGGTCAATCTCAAAAGAAATCGTCTCCACGCCTTCACCGGAAATGGTCTGGTTCGGCAGGTCCACAGTGAGTTGCGCGCCCAGGTTGCTCTGTAAATATTCCATCAACCCGGCGACCTGCTCTTCGGAGAGCACGATCGGCAACAGGCCGTTCTGGAAGCAGTTGTTGAAGAAGATGTCGGCAAAGCTGGGCGCGATGACGCAGCGGAAGCCATAATCATCCAAAGCCCACGGCGCATGCTCACGCGAAGAGCCCGAACCGAAGTTACGAGCCGCCACCAAAATGGAAGCGCCGTTCAAACGCGGATCATTGAGTTCGAATGCCGGGTCAGGCGTGATGCCGTCGGCTTCATAACGCCAGTCGTAGAACAAGAACTGGCCAAAACCGGTGCGTTCGATACGCTTCAAAAACTGCTTGGGAATAATCTGGTCGGTATCGACGTTGGCCCGATCGAGCGGCGCGGCAATACCGGTTAATTTTGTAAATGGTTGCATAGTGTTTGGTACTGGTTCACCGCGAAGGTCGCGAAGAACGCGAAGATTTTTTAAAGATTATGCACGAGGCGTTTGAAATTGTTCTTGAGGACTACTACGTTGAAGTTGATTAATAGTCCTACTTTTATTCCAGATAACCGTAGGTAGGATAAGAGTTGCGCATCATGAACTGAGATCAGCTTATCAACAGCCTTAACTTCGACGATAACGGAATCTTCAACTAACAAATCGATTCGGTAACCACAATCGAGCGTTACATCGTGATAGCGCAGAGGCAAAGCTTTCTGGCGTTCAACTTTCAAACCACGTCACTCCAATTCATAAAATAGGCAGGCTTCATAAGCCGATTCAAGCAACCCCGGCCCAAGAGTTCTATGGACCTCAATCGCAGCACCTATGATTTTATTGGAGCAATCGTGGAACTCCATCTTCAAATCCTTCGCGTTCTTAGCGTCCTTCGCGGTGAATCAATCATTTCCCCTTATTCATTCGATCCCACACCCGTACGTCCACCAGTTTGCCTTCGATGGCGGCGGCTACGGCGGTGGGGACGGAGACCAGGTGGGTGCGTCCGCCTTTACCCTGGCGGCCTTCGAAGTTGCGGTTCGAGGTGCTGGCGCAACGCTCGCCGGGGCTCAGGATGTCGGGGTTCATACCCAGGCACATCGAGCAGCCCGGTTCGCGCCAATCGAAACCGGCTTCGATGAAGATCTTGTCCAAACCTTCGGCGATGGCCTGTTCTTTCACCGCACCCGAACCGGGCACGATCATGGCGTGGACATTTGCCGAAACCTTCTGGCCCTCGGACAAATGAGCGGCCAGGCGCAGGTCTTCGATACGACCGTTGGTGCAGCTACCGATGAACACACGCTCAATCGGCAGGCCTTCCAGCGGCTGACCGGCAACCAAGCCCATATATTCAATAGCACGCGCCGCACTCTTGCGGTCGGTTTCATCGGCGATCTCTTCGGGCACCGGCACATTAGCGGTGATCGGTAAGGTCTGGCCAGGGTTAGTGCCCCAGGAAACTTGCGGTGCCAGGTCTTCCTCGGTGAGGATGACGGTGGTGTCGTAGGTTGCGCCTTCATCGGTGGCCAGGCTGCTCCAGTAGGCCACGGCTTCATCCCACTCTTCGCCCTGAGGCGCATGCAAGCGGCCTTTCAGGTATTTGAAGGTGGTTTCATCCGGCGCAATCATACCGGCACGGGCACCGGCTTCGATGCTCATGTTGCAGATCGTCATGCGGGCTTCCATCGACAAAGCGCGAACCGGAGCGCCAGTGTATTCGATGACGTAACCGGTCGCACCGGCGGTGCCGATTTTACCGATGATGGCGAGCACGATGTCCTTGGAAGTGACGCCGACCGGCAGCGCGCCATCGCCTTCGATGCGAATTTCCATCGTCTTGGGCGTGGTTTGCGGCAAGGTCTGCGTTGCCAACACGTGCTCCACTTCACTGGTGCCGATACCAAACGCCAGCGAACCGAACGCGCCGTGGGTGCTGGTATGCGAGTCGCCGCACACAATCGTCATACCCGGCTGGGTGAGGCCCATTTCCGGACCGATAATGTGCACGATGCCCTGGCGAGGGTCGTGGATATCGAAAACGGTGACATCGAAATCATCGCAATTCTGCTTGAGCGTGTCCATCTGCTTGGCCGAAATCTGGTCGAGCACCGGCAGGCTGCGGTCGGTGGTCGGCACGTTGTGGTCCATCGTGGCCAGCGTCAGGTCGGGGCGGCGCACCTTGCGGTCGGCCAGGCGCAAGCCTTCAAACGCCTGCGGGCTGGTCACTTCGTGGACGAGGTGGAGATCGATATACAGCAGCGCGCGTCCCTCGTCTTCGCGGACGATGTGATCGTCCCAGATTTTTTCAAACAGTGTTCTTGGTTTTTGTTGGTCGGACATTCAAATACTCCTTGGCCGCACTGTTGCAGCAATGCAAACCAGATTTTGAGGAACCGCGCGCGTGAGCGAGCGGACTGTTTTATCTCTTTAAACTGACTCCGGGCTTCCGTCCGTCCTGGTAAAAGGCTTCCTCAATCCACTTGCTTACGCGCGTGGTTCTTCAATCAGAACGGCATCGCTCCACCCATCATGGCTTTCATCATCGCCTTAGTTTGGGCGCTTTGGAACTCTTTATCGCTCACCTGCTTATAATCGGCGGGCACGCTGAAAAGCGTATCGTCTTCAAACTTGGCCTGCGAAAGCATCGTCACTTCCGTAGTCATGAGCACCTTGCCGTCGTTGTAGGTCTTCTGGCGAAGGATAAGGCCTTTGTAGATTTCGTTAAAACGGTCGAAGTCGCCTTTGGTTTCCACGGTGATTTTGCAATCGGTGCGCGACATCGCATCGGCCATCGTGGTGGTCGAGGAGTCGGCCGGACAGGGGTTGGCGTCGCGAATATCGCTGACCCAAATTTCCTGCTTCATCTTGGTGGTGCCGTTACCGGCGCAGCCCGTGCTGGTCATTTCGGTGTCGATCATATAGTGGCGCGTTTTAAAACCGGCTACCATTTCTTCACCCAAATCCTGCACCTTGTAGCTCATCGCCACATGCCCGGTTTTGGGTTCGCCTTTCTTCTTGGGCTTGCCGTCTGGCGCAACTTCGTCGGAACCCGATTCGCCATCAGCAACAATGGAATAGATTTTCAAGCTCGGATCGATCTTGATCGTCTGTTTCTTGCCGCATTCACGAATCGTGATGTGGTTCATCTGATAGGTGCCGATGGTCTGGCGCATTTCACTGCGCTCGAAGTTCGGCTTCACCGCACGCAAGGTAACGGTTTTGGGCATGGCATCGCCCACGCCTTCCATCGTCATTTCGGTGGTGTATTTGATGTCGGCATTTGCCACCGAACAAGCACCAAATATTCCGCACGCCGCAACGACCAAAGGTTTCCAATTCATCGCTTTTTCCTTTAAGAGGTTATACCAATCCCAAAAATTATCTTCCTTATCTACACTAGGCATAGAGCCATACGAACTCCCCTCCCTCAGGGAGGGGTTAGGGGGAGGGAGGTCGAGAGTAATAATGAACGATGAATGATGAACTCTGTTGTTTATTCATAATTCATCATTCATAGTTCAGCGTTAAGCCTCTCCTCCCCCACCCAACCTCCCCCTAAGGGGGAGGAGTTATGCTACCCATGCTCTTCCAATAAGTAGGCAATTTGCAAGATCAGTATTATTCACTCAACGCGCGGTTAATCGCGCTTACCACAGCTTTAATCGACGCCAGTTCAATATTCGTATCGACCGCCGCACCGTAGAAGGTGCCGTTACCGTCAATGCCAATCTGCACATAGGCCACAGCGCGCGCTTCGGCCCCGCCTTCCAATGAGTGTTCGGCAAAGTTGAGCACGTCAAAGCCCGGCGCACCGGCTTCGCGCAATGCCACCACGAAAGCATCAATCGGCCCGTTGCCCTTGGCCTTGAGTTCCCTGCTCTCGCCGTTCCAGACCACGTGCGCCTTGCACTCTACAACGCCGCTCTGGGTGACCATCGCGCGAAATTTTTCCAATTTAATAGGCGTGTCGCGCTGGAGATATTCGCGTTCAAATTCGTGATAGACATCTTGCGAAGTGACCTCTGTCCCTTTACGATCGGCAAATCCGCCCATCACTTTGCCAAACTCGATTTTAAAGGAGCGTGGCAGCATAAAGCCGTAATCATCTTCCAGGCGATGAGCAAACCCGGCCTTACCACTTTGCGAGTTCGTCCGAATAATCGGCTTGTAATCGCGACCCAAATCATGCGGGTCAATCGGCAAATAAGGCACTTCCCAAAAGTCGTCGTCTTCCTGAACCTTAAAGCCTTTCGCAATCGCATCCTGGTGCGAACCCGAAAAAGCCGTAAATACCAAATCGCCCGCATAGGGGTGACGCTCATGCACGCCCATGCGTGTAGTGCGCTCGTAAATGTCACGAACCTGGGGCAACTCCGAAAAATCCAACCTCGGATCGACGCCCTGCGAATACATGTTCAGCGCCACCGTGACAATATCCAGATTGCCGGTGCGTTCGCCGTTGCCGAACAAGGTGCCTTCCACGCGGTCGGCTCCGGCCATCAAAGCCAATTCGGTGGCGGCGACGCCGGTGCCACGGTCGTTGTGGGTATGCAGCGAGATGATGGCGTTCTCGCGTCCGGGCAAGTTGCGGCAGAACCACTCGATCTGGTCGGCATGCACATTGGGCGTGAAGCTCTCGACCGTGGCAGGCAAGTTCAGGATGATTTTCTTTTCCGGCGTGGGCTGCCACACGTCGTAGACGGCGCGGCAAATTTCCATCGAGAAATCCAGCTCGGTCAAGCAGAAGCTTTCGGGTGAATATTGCAACACCCAATCGGTTTCGGGATTGGCCTGTGCCAACTCTTTCACCAGATGAGTTGCATTAACCGCGATATCACGAATCTGTTCGCGGCTCATGCCGAAGACGATTTTGCGCTGCGCCGGGTTGGTGGAGTTGTAGATGTGAACGATGGCGCGGCGGCAGCCCTTCAACGCTTCGAAGGTGCGGCGAATCAACTCCTCACGGCACTGCACCAAAACCTGCACCGTCACATCTTCGGGAATCAGGTTGTCTTCGATCAGGCGACGGCAAAAATCGAACTCAATCTGCGAGGCCGAAGGAAAACCGATTTCAATTTCCTTGAAACCGATATCACACAACAGCCGGAACATCTCCAGCTTTTCCGAGATGCTCATCGGAATCGCTAACGCCTGGTTGCCATCGCGCAAATCGACACTACACCAGTGCGGTGCCCGGGTAATCTGCTTATCGGGCCAGGTGCGGTCTTTCAAGCTCACCGGAGTGAACGGATGATACTTGGTGCCTGGCGCGCGATGCGCAGGAAGCTGCGCGCCCACCTTTTGACTTTGTTCTGTAATGACTTCTTCTGTTTCAACTACTGTAGACATCGCAACCTCCTTTAAGATTGTTTTGGCATTTGATTAACCACAGAGGACACAGAGGGCACGGAGAGAAATTGATCTTTGGTCTTGGGCCTTTGATCTTGCAGGGCCACGAACAAGTTGAAGCAAATAATTGAAGCTGCAAACCCCAACAACTCTATTTCTCTCTGTGCCCTCTGTGAACTCTGTGGTTAATTAGTTAATTAAGCAGTCTGAGTTTGAGCTTCTTTCTGCTTGGCTTCTATTTCAGGCGCAACACGCTGCTGCACGTTGTGACGGATCCAGCTCATGTTGCCACGGAGCGTTTCACCAACGGTCTCGATCTGGGAAACGGCTTCATCTTCGAGAATCTGGTTGTAACGCGGGCGGCCATTGGCGTTTTCGGCCATCCATTCATTGGCGAAACGGCCGCTCTGGATGTCGTCGAGGACGCGCTTCATCTCGGCACGGGTGCCATCGTTGATGATACGCTTGCCAACGGTGATGTCACCCCACTTGGCGGTGTCGGAGATGGCTTCGCGCATACCGGTGATGCCCTTTTCGTACATGAGGTCAACAATCAGCTTGAGCTCGTGCAAGCATTCGAAATAGGCCATTTCCGGAGCGTAACCGGCTTCGACCAGCGTTTCGAAACCGG
>DAITOV010000113.1:2496-12560 GCA_036833945.1 Abditibacteriia bacterium | reverse complement strand
TTCTCCCCGCCTGGAATCTCTGCAGACTTTAACCAGCGATTTAATGGATCAGGTTCACAATTTGGCCTGGGAATTGCGTCCCGCTGCCCTTGATAACCTTGGCCTTGAGGCCGCTGTGCGGCAGTATGCCAAGCAATGGTCCAAGGAAAATAATGTCAGCATCGATTTTATCAGCCGGGGTATCACTCATGATAAACGTTTATCATCCCTGATAGAGACAACGCTATACCGTGTGATTCAAGAATCGCTCACCAATGTTCAACGCCATGCGCAGGCCAGACACGTCAGTATTTTGTTGGAGCGCATTCACAATTTTGTGATTGCAATTATTGAAGATGATGGGCGCGGGTTCGATCCTGAAGAAACACAGGCAAAAGCAAGTAATGGAACTTTTGAACGCCTGGGATTGATTGGCATGAAAGAGCGCATGGAACTCGTTGGTGGTACTTTAACGATAGAATCGACAATCAATGCAGGGACGTCGATTTATGCCCGCGTGCCGATTGGCTTTGAAGCTAATGAATGAAAGGAGACAATGCCTGAAAATCATTCCGAAAATCTTAAATTTATAAATATGGTGTGATTATGCCGAACTCTGCTTATCGTTCCATTCCTGTAAATGAGTTTTCCAGCCGACAATTACGGATTCTTTTAGTCGATGACCATGCCGTGGTTCGGGAAGGCTTGCATATGCTTATCAGCGCCCAATCAAACATGGAAATTGTTGGGGAGGCTAATGACGGTAGTTCCGTAGTCCAATTAGCTAAAGACCTCCAACCAGATGTCGTTGTCATGGATATTTCCATGCCTGGTGTTAATGGAGTTCAAGCGACAGAACGCCTGAAAGCAGCCCATCCCAATATTAAAATCGTCGTCCTGAGCAGCTATTCCGATGAAGCCCATATCCGTCAGGCGTTAGCTTCAGGAGCCTCTAGCTACGTGCTCAAACGCACGATCGCTGAAGAACTCATTCGCGCCATACGCACGGTGGCAACCGGTGGTGTGTATATCGACCCCGCTATTGCAGGAATGGTCGCTCATGGCTATGTCAATGTTTTACCAGAGAATAAAGGAGCCGATAGCCTGAGTAAACGAGAACACGAAGTCCTCCTTGACGTTGCCTACGGCTACACCAACAAGGAAATCGCCGACCGTCTGTTTATGAGTGTCAAAACGGTCGAAGGCCATAAAGCCCGCATTCGCGAGAAGCTCAATCTCGCCACCCGCGCCGAAATTGTTCGCTACGCCCTGAACCAGGGTTGGCTCCAGGACGACTAATTTTAAAAACTAAGGGAATTCCCTTGGTGTAAGCGCTATTTAACCCTGTTCAAAGGAGTGGCACACAAATTTAAACTCCTCCTGTTTTAGAAAGAGTGATATGTCATATTAATCCTAAAACAGGAGAATATAATGCCCCTGCGAGGCTCTCTCGGAGAAAATCAAGCTGACAGTCACCGATTTACGATTAAGGAATATTCAAAAATACATCGTATGCCTCTGTGGAAGCAGCCTGAAGAATCCCCCGTGCCAGACAATATTCAAAAAACAGCTTCATCTATCCCTGGTATTCGCTCACGAAACAAAATACTGTCGGCATTGCCTGAAAGTATTCTCACGTGCTTCACCCCTCATTTTCAGCGTGTACTCATCCATCAAGACGATATCCTACACCGCCAAGATAAAAAAACCAAATACGTCTACTTCATCGAAAACGGTATGATTTCTCTGGTCGTAGGCAACGAGGATGGTCCAAGAATTGAAGCAGCGGTGGTTGGCAGTGAAGGCATGATCGGCGCCTTGCCTCTTTGGGAAAACTCTCCCGGCTTCCATAGTGCCGTAGTGCAAATGCCGGGAAAAGCGCTGCGGTTACCGTTAAAAGTCTTTCAGGAGGAATGGAAGCACAATGCCCATTTGCAGGAATCGGTTTTTAATTATTCTAATTTTCTGATGGCGCAAATTGCACAAACGGCTCTGTGTGGGCGCTTGCATTCTGTTGAGGAACGCTTGAACCGTTGGCTGCTGACCTCTCGCGATCGCATGGAATCGGACATCCTTGAGTTGACACACGATCACATCGCCCAGATGCTGGGAACACGCCGTCCCAGTATCACAATTGCCCTGGGTTCATTACAACAGGCCAATGTCATCGAATGCAAACGTGGCCAAATCATCATCAAGAACGGCACACAACTCGAAAAAACTGCTTGCGATTGCTATCGAATTTTGCAAAGCCAATTCCAGTGCTCCAGAGAGTAATTCGCACTTGTGTCTTACCTTTACCGGAAACAACCCGGCGCTTGTTTAGATTTGTTCGCTATTTAACATTCGCCGCTTTTCGACAATCATGAGAGGCACTGAGCTTGCTCATTACCGCAGCCGATGTAGATTGTTTTTGGCATCATACCGACACCGGATATTCAATACTGATTCTACTTACAATAAATTCAATCTAATTCAGGGGGAATAGTATGGGATTCATTTCTACAAAAACACACGGAATATCGGACTGTCTGATGGTCCTCGCTTTTTTGTTTGCGCCTCGGATATTTCACTTTGACGCGCACCTGGTTTCGTCAATGGCGATTTTAGCAGGAGTAGTTGTATCTTATAGCTTGCTGACCCGTTATGAGTGGGGAATTGTATCTCTCATTCCCACACGGCTGCATCTCATTTTTGATTGCTTAATAGGCATAGGAATGTTCTTCCTGCCACTTTTTACCAACGTTTCACTTCGCCAGGGCTATTTACTGATAGCCTTCGGAATTTTCTTTATTTTTTGCGCTTTACTCACTCCTACCCGCTCTCCACACGAGAAAAAGCGTTTTAAAAATTCCCTGCGTGCACGCAAAATGGCATGAAGCAGCGCCCAAACTACCTGAGCCAGGAAAACAGTTTTTATATGGAAAATCACCTCTTGATGCCTCTCAAGGAAATTAACATTATTGAATGTTTCTCAACGAACATTGATAACGCTAATCGCGGGTTCAGGGAATCAAATTTGCTTCATTTCTTAGGAATTCGCTCTTGATTTAGAGGGAATACAATAATGAAAAAAGACAAAAACAAGCAGGAGCAATCGATGCCTCTAAATCACAGTGCCGCAGAAAAAGAACTGCAATCGTTTTACGGGAAAGAAGAAACCGGCTTAAAGTTAGAGCGATCGACTTTAAGCATTGAAAAATGGATTGACATCAACGTGCAATTGCTCTTCGAAGCAGTAAGAAAAGAGGCTCGCTCTCCCGAACGAGAATAAGGAGATAATTCCATGGCTCGATGTGATACTTGCGGTAATGAGTACGATAAAACTTTCCAAATCGTAATTAATGACCAAACACATACTTTTGATTCCTTCGAATGCGCCATTCATAAATTAGCGCCTACTTGCGCGCACTGTGCGTGTAAAATTATTGGGCACGGTGTAGAAGCAAATGCCACTATGTATTGTTGCGCACACTGTGCCCAGCATTCAGGCGTACAAGGAATGAACGATCGTATTAGCGATTAGAACAGAATTTGGATTGAGCACGGAACTTATCCACATATTCTGGAATATATCGAGGTTCTATTCGCAATGATATTTCCGTCGTTCTTGGTAATTCACATAGTGAGCCATTCGCAACTACTGCGGCCCAGGTAGCCATAGCGCATCTAAGTTGCGAGCCAGTCCTGATTTGTTTCAGGGCTGTTTTTTGTGGGCACGGATTTATACGTCAATTTCTCCGCCTCTGCCGCAGGAAGCATTCGCATCGAATTGCAAGACGAACACGGCTGGCCGCTACCCGGATTTGGATTGGAAGAAGGAGTGGAGTTGTTAGGCGATGATCTTGAGCGGCGGATACGCTGGGGGCAAGGTGCTGAATTGGGGCAGTTGGTGGGGAGACCGGTGAAGATACGGTTTAGGATGGTTGATGTGGATCTATACTCATTCCAATTCCGCTCAGAAGATTGATCTGCCCGCGACAGAAAAGCACAGGGGAGAATCAAAAAAGAGGGTGCCGATAACGCCACCCCTCCTTTTTTCTGTATAAACCGCTAAACTTCCCGCGCTATGAATGATTCCGTCACTCCCGTCCGTGTGCGTATGGCACCCTCCCCGACCGGTTTTTTCCATGTCGGTTCAGCCCGCACAGCTCTGTTCAACTATCTGTTTGCCCGCCATAACAACGGCACTTTTGTCTTGCGTGTCGAAGATACCGACATCACCCGTAACGACGCTACTTACGAACAAGTCATCTACGATGCCATGGCCTGGCTGGGCCTGAGCGCCGATGAAGGCCCCAAGCAGGGCGGCGCATACGGCCCTTATCGCCAGAGCGAGCGTTTCGATATCTACCGCCAGTATGCCCGACAGTTGGTCGAGAGCGGTAAAGCTTACCTCGCCTATGAAACCGGTGACGAGCTGGCAGCGATGAAAGCCGATCAGGCCGCTAAGAAACTGCCGCCGCGCTATAACGGAGCACATCGAGACCTCACTGCCGAGCAACGCGCTGCTTTTGAAGCCGAGGGCCGCAAGCCGGTCGTGCGTCTGCGCATCCCCGAAGGTGAAACCGCCTGGAAAGATCTCGTATATGGCGACACCAAATGGCGCAACACCGAAATCGATGATTTCGTCATCATGAAAAGTGACACCACGGCGACCTACAACTTCGCCTGTGCTATCGACGATGGCTTGATGAAGATTTCCCACGTCATTCGTGGCGAAGATGGCCTTTCCAACACCCCGCGCCAGATTCTCATTTACCAGGCATTGGGCTTTGATGTGCCGCATTTCGCTCACTTGCCGTTTCTCCTCGGCAACGACCGCAAGAAGCTCTCCAAGCGTCACGGCGCGGTCAACCTGCTGGAGTTTGGCGAGCAGGACATCTTGCCCGACGCGATGTTCAACTACCTGGCCTTCCTGGGCTGGAACCCCAAAGGCGGCGAGACGCAAGAGTTTTTCACCCGCGAAGAACTGATTAGCATTTTTAAGCTGGAAAACGTCAATAAAGCGGCGGCGATTTTCGATACCGATAAATTGCAGTTCATGAACGTGCAATACCTCAAGAACATGCCGATTCCGCAGTTCCTTGAGTTGGCCAAACCCTACCTGCAAGGTGTATGGAGCGATATCGAAGCTCAGCCGGAATATGCGGCGCGTGCCATTGAACTCGGTCGCGAACGAATTCGTAAACTGGAAGACATCGCAGAAGGTGTCAAATATTTCTTTAGCGACGACTATTCGGTTGATCCCAAGGGCTTGGAAAAGCACGGTACTCCCGAAGCCAAGGCATTACTGGGCGAGCTGCATGCCCGCTTCAGCGCCCTGCCCGAGTGGAATCACGATGCTATTGAAAACGCTATCCGCGCACTGGCTGAAGAGAAAGAGCTTAAGCCTGCAGCGTTTATTCATCCTTCGCGTGTTGCGGTGTCAGGTAAAACCGTGGGGCCATCGCTGTTTGAGTTACACGAAGCTCTAGGCCGTGAGCGTGTGCTGGGGCGTATTGAGAAGTTCATTGCCTCAAATTAGAGTTGTTTACAAATTATTTGTCTGTAAGAAGAGCCGGGCATCGTAGCATAACTCCTCCCCCTCAGCGGGAGGCTGGGTGGGGGATTTGAAGCATCATAGGGCGCTCTAAATGATCGGGACGAGAATTTTCAGTTCATCGTTCATCGTTCATAATTCATCGTTACTATGACTCTCCGACTCCCTCCCCCTAACCCCTCCCTGAGGGAGGGGAGATCGTACTGCCCTGCACAAGGTGCAACGAGGAAAATAATTTACCGGATTGGATTAGAGAAAGAGCGTGAGCTACCAGACGGTGGCTCGCGCTCTTTCTTTACTGTAATGCTTGAAACCTTCGATAAGCTTCATCCCATAACGCACTATCGGCGGTATTGGGCTGATAGGTTTCCACTTCAAACGAGTTGCGCACCACAGCACGCGCTTCATCCAGATTCGCCAGGCTGCCTTGCGCCAGAAGTTGCACCAGAATGTTGCCGATTGCAGTCGCTTCTACCGGGCCGCACACCACCGGGCGGCCGATAGCATCGGCGGTGAACTGCGCCAGTAATTTATTTTGCGTGCCGCCACCCACGATGTTCAATACTTCGAGTTTCCGACCGGTCAACTCTTCCAGCTTTTCCAGCGTCCAGCGATACTTCAACGCCAGGCTTTCCAGGCAGCAACGCACATATTCGCCTTCATTTTGCGGTGCGGCCTGGATATTACGCGCCGCGTATTCGCTAATAGCTTCGGGCATGGAGAGCGGCGCGACAAAACCGGCATCGTCGGGTTCTATCAGTGCGCCAAAGGGCCTGGCATTGGCCGCCATTTCAGTGAGCTGCGCGTAAGAAAACTCGCGCCCTGCCCTTATCCAGGCCCGGCGGCATTCTTGAACCAGCCATAACCCGGCGATGTTCTTGAGATAGCGAATCTTGCCGCCCACGCCGCCTTCGTTAGTGAAATTCAATTCGGCGGTACGATCGTTGATGAGAGGCTCGTCTAACTCCACTCCCATCAGGCTCCAGGTGCCGCTGGAAAGGTAAGCGGCTTGTCTGCCATCGAAAGGCACGGCTGCAATGGCAGAAGCCGTGTCGTGCCCGCCAACCGCAAAAACGGGCGTTTGGGCATCCAGCTTTAAACGCTCGGCCAGGTCGGCGCGGATCGCTCCTAATTCCGTTCCTGGCATCACCACTTCCGGGAGTATCTGCCGGGGAAGGCCAAGTCCGGTTAACAACTCCCCTGCCCAATCGCGGGTGACGGCATCCAGCATCTGTGTCGTCGAGGCGATAGAGTATTCAGCGGCTTTGCGGCCTGTGAGCCAGAAGTTCAGCAGGTCGGGGATGAGTAGCAATGTGCCGGCAATATCTAATTGCGGCGAATTCGCCTGCTTGAGAGCGAAGAGCTGATAGAGGGTATTGAACGGCAGGAAGGCCAAGCCGGTGCGTTCAAAAATTTCATCGCGCGATACGATAGTAGTAGCTTGCTCTAACGCGTCCTTATGACGAACATCCCGGTAATGCACCGGATTACCGATTAACGCATCGTTGGCGTCGAGTAATCCAAAATCCACGCCCCAGGTATCGACCCCGATACCGGCTAATTCCGGCCCGTGATGCAAGGCAATTTTACCCAGCCCCTCCTGAATATCGTTCCAGAGACGCAAAATATCCCAGTGCAACGTCCCCGCAGCCCGCACCGGCGTGTTGGAAAAACGATGAACCTCTTCCAATCGCAGACGCGATCCATCGAAAAATCCCAGGACGACGCGTCCTGATTCTGCACCCAGATCGACGGCAGCAAACTTTAATTCAGACATAGAGATAAGAAGGTCAAAATAAAGGTAGAGATTGCGAAAAGGCCCATTTAGAGCTATAATCATACAGCAATTTTCGTGTTACGAAAATCTTTCCCCAAACGGAGTACTACACACATGTCAGTCGATAATATCACCGAACTCAAAAAGCGCATCCCCGGCGGCAAATATGCCCTGACCCGCGCTGTTGCCGAACGTGCCAAACAGTTGCAAAACGGTGCCCTGCCGTTGGTGGAAGTAAAAATCGCCAATCCCATCACCGTGGCTATTGACGAAGTTCTGCAGGACAAAGTCACTTTTGAATTCAAGTC
The DNA here is from genome assembly GCA_036833945.1 of Abditibacteriia bacterium. Taxonomy (GTDB): domain Bacteria; phylum Armatimonadota; class Abditibacteriia; order Abditibacteriales; family Abditibacteriaceae; genus DAITOV01. The sequence goes on along the minus strand of DAITOV010000113.1, from coordinate 4,954 downwards.
GCAAGCCGAGGTCGAAGCTGAAAAAGCAGCACAGGCCGCCAGTGCTGCAGAGGTTCAAGCCGAAGACAGCAGCAATGCTGAAACTCAAGCTGCCTAACGTTGTCGAAATACAGAAGTCAAACGGCTGAATAGAAATAACAGAACGGGCGGACAAAAACTTGTTCCCGCCCGCTTTTTATTCAATTGTGTTCAGTCTTTTTCTTAACCCATTTAGGACAACGCTCATGCCCTTTTCCCCACACCGCAAGTCTCCTCGTGGCTTCACACTTATTGAACTTCTTGTCGTCATAGCCATCATATCGATCCTGGCATCGATGCTGTTCCCGGCATTTTCGAGAGCACGGGAAAGCGCGCGTAAGGTGGTCTGTATCTCCAATCTGAAGCAGGTCGGCCTGGGCATCATGATGTACAAGCAGGATTACGACGAGATGTTCCCCACCGGGCATCCCTGCTGGGCTTCTACGCAAGCTACCTTGCCTCCCGGAGAGTTCCTGATTGACGTGGTTAACCCTTATATCAAGAGCACTCAAGTGTGGGATTGTCCTTCCTGGAAAGGCATGATAAGTGGCGCTTATAACGGCAGCTACAACTTTCTCACCGACGACCCCAGCACTGGAGCAAACGACCCGCAAAACGGCAATAACGTCATTGGTGTCCCAGGTGTATTGCTACCTCGCTCCGATGCTGCCTTGGGACAACCAACTCTCTATCCGCTTTTGTTTTGCGGAATAGCTCCCCAACAAACTTCGCCTTCCAGCCTTGTTGTCCATTCAGGCACTAAAGATGCTTCATGGGAAAATAACGAAGGCATCGGCGGCACCAACCTTCTTTATGGCGACGGACACGCTAAATACCGCACCTTTTCACGGAGCGGCTGGAACGAAATTTACAGAACGCAACCTTAATCAAAGTTATGCAACCTGATGCCTGGCTTCAGATAATACTCCGCATGTTGCCCGCGATCATTGTGATCGTGCTGGGCTTCGTCGCTGCGACCGATAAAAAAACACGTCTGCAGTGGAATAACGTGCTGTATCAGATCGGCAGTATTCGTCCCGACCAACGAGAAGATTTGAAAGTCGGCAGCGGCGTTAAATGGCCTTTTTTCGTCGTTGCCCTTTTTCTTCTGATCTGGCCGATCCAATATTATCGTCTGGCAACCCGTACCTTTGAAGTGAAGTCGGATATTTACTCCACCGCACGTAAACCGGCAACGATTTACGATCGCAAACATGAAAACGCTCCGGCAGCGAATACACTCTCAAGCGAGGGGGCAGCAGGAACTCCGACACAGCCAGCCACCCATCCCGGGGTAGCAGCACCGCCGGATACCGCCGCTTCGCCTGGAACAAATTCAGCCAGCGGTCGGAATATTTACGGCCAACCGCGTTAATTGAATGGGAACTGTAGGTATTCCGTCGCGGTTTTTTGCAGGTTGGAAAGGGAAAGGTCTTGCATAAACGGCACTTGACCGTTAATTTCCAGCCCACTAATTTCCGCAATAAGAGCCGGGCTGGTTTGCACTGCCACATCGCTCTCATCCACTTCGACTGAATCGCAAAACACCAAACCGGCAATGGCGATATTACGCGCGCGCAAAGCTTCGATCGTCAGTAAGGTATGATTGATGGTGCCCAGAATGCGCCTCGCTACCAAAACCACCGGGTAGCCGGATTCAACGGCCCAATCGGCGTTATTAAGAATTTGCCCATCGCGCTGGGCAATGGGGGCAAACAAGCCCCCTACCCCTTCCACCACAACACACTCGTGGCGGGCTTGAAGTTGCGCCAGGGTATCTTGTGCGATCTGCCAATAATCGCACTGATCTCCGGCCCGCCGGGCTGCAGTTAATGGCGTCAGCGCTTCGCTCCAACGCACGGGGTTAACCTGCGCCAGTTCGTCGGTGGACGCAGTTACTCGTTTCAACCACTGTCCGTCGTCCTCTTCACCGCTGTTGTTCACTTCACCGTCCATGTGGCAGCCGGAAGCGAAGGGCTTCATCACACCAACATCAATGCCTTTGGCCTGGAGATGTAACGTTAAGAGTGCCGTGACAACGGTTTTACCGACACCGGTATCGGTGCCGACGACAAAATATCCTGGTGAAACGGGTTTCGTTTGTTGATTGGTCATACACATTCGGCAAAGGCCGTAAGGATTCGGGGCAGGTCTTTTTCGTTTAATTCGCCGTTGGCGGTCACGCGCAACCGGCTGGAATTTTGCGGGACAGTCGGTGGCCTGATCGCCGGGCACCAAATTCCACGCTCCAATAGCTTTTCACTTAACAGCAGCGCTTCCTGGGCCTCGCCCACGATAATCGGCAATATTGGGGAAGGCTGTTCACGCACGGCAAACCCCAGGGTTTCAAGCTCTTCGGCGAGGTGGCTCTTAACCGCCTGCAAGCGCCGCAGACGATGCGGTTCGCGCTCTATGATGGATAAGCTCGCCAGCGCAGCGC
>DAITOV010000113.1:0-2486 GCA_036833945.1 Abditibacteriia bacterium | reverse complement strand
TGCCGCCGGGGCCAAACCCGTCGTGTAGATAAAAGGGCGTGCCGCATTGACCAACCATTCGATGAGGCTTTTATCACCAACCACAAAACCGCCCTGGGAGCCAAGCGCCTTGGAAAGCGTGCCGATTTGCACCAGGGAAGAAAAATGAGGGAGGAGCGACGAATATTCAACAGCGCCGCGCCCTGATTCGCCCAGCACACCCGTGCCGTGCGCGTCGTCGAGGATGAGAAGCGCGCCAAAAGCATTCGCCAGCTTCAACAGTTCCGGGATCAATGCCAAATCACCATCCATCGAAAAAACCGCATCCGAGACGATGAGCTGTGAGGTGCCGGAATTCTTTTGCAACAACTCCGCTAACTTTTCGATACTATCGTAAAAACGAACCGTGGTGCCATGCGCGCGGGCAAGGAAGCAAGCATCGATCAGCGAGGCATGATTCCGCTTGTCGCAGAAAATCGTGTCGCCGCTGCGAGATAAGGCCGTAATGACAGCCAGATTGGCATGATAGCCAGAAGGAAACAGCAAAGCAGCTTCGCTTTTCTTGAAAGCCGCCAACTTCGCTTCAAGCTCGGCATGAATTTCAAAATGCCCGGCCACCAGCCGCGAGGCTCGCGCCCCTGCCCCATACCGGGTAGTGGCACGGCATGCCGCCTCAATAACTTCGGGATGGCGAGCTAATCCCAGATAATCGTTGGACGATAAATCGAGGACATCAGGAGGGAGCATCTTCAATGCGCGATGCAGGCCCGCTTCGCGCCGCTTTTGCAACTCGTCACGCCACCATTCGTTCATTGCTTTGCAATTCAATTGTTATATCAATCCCACAAACTAATATCGTATTTCCGATGATGTCCTGCCGGTCTCATAGCACGCAAAGCCTTCGGCTGCGCTAACTTCGTCGCGAGTTTTTCTTGAATTAACCACAGATGAACACAGATAAACACAGATGGGAACGACAGAACTGAGGCTCTCCACTCTACCAGACCTTTCCTAAGATCTAATATCCAAGCCCTAAGATCTAAAAAAATCTGTGGCTAATTGCTTTATTCGGCAGGCGGATGCCACTGGGGAATCTGGTCTTCCGGCACAGCGCCGTAGAGTGCGGCTTCGTGGCCGCCACGGAGCGCCCAACCGGGTTCGCCATAACTCCAATGCCACCACTCACCGGGGAAGTTGGTTAAACCGGCACGAGTCAATACATCGATCAACAAATCGCGATTGCGGCGGGCTTCGTCCGTGAGGCCGGGAATATAAGTCGGGGCCGAAGTCCAGCCCATCTCAAACGGCGAGATCATGTCGAGCCGTTCATCATTTTCTGTGATAATCACCAAATCGACAGCGCCACCCGTGGTATGTGGCGGCGGCGTATCCCAAATCGGCGGGGCGGAAAAGACGTTGAGATAGCGAATCAGGAACTCTTCGTTCCAGTGGGGATGCTGCTGGCGCAGTTCTTCTCCCGCTTTTTCATACATCAGTTTCTGAATCTCGAACGGACGAAAAACACCGATGATTTGCAGGAAATGGCCAGACGGCAGGTAGCTTTGTGCCGCTTTCAGCATTTCGGCCAAAGTTACGCGGGCCAGACCGGAACGTGGAAAGTCCCAGCGCGGGCTTTGGTGCGCCCATTTGAGTTCAGGGCAAACTTCGAACAAATCGACTAAAGGTTCACCGTTATCGCGAGTAGGAATTTTTACCAACTCGGAAACCGGCTCGCCAAAATCGTCGATGAGTGGAAGCTCCGGCTCATCAACGACGTGCTCCATCGCCAGCACCGTTTCGTCGGGCTGGCCTTCAACCGCTGCGTCAACAGCTTCATCGTCTTCCCGTAGATTTTCGTCCCGGGTTACAGCTTTGGTCACAGGGTCACCATCCGCAGATAGAAGAGTGCGACCAGGGCAAGGCTGGCAATGGTGGTCCAGACTTCTTTATTGCCCATGAAATCGGCACTGTTGCCAAAATACAAATCCTTGTTCCACGGACGCGGGTTCATGACGTAAGGAGTCAGGCGGGGGAAAAGTGAAGGAACGTTCTTCTTCCAAACTTCGTAATCCGGGCCAAACAATTTCTTCAGGCGTCCGCCCTCACGCTCTTCCTTGCGAGGCATGTAGTAAGCAAAAAACACAATCAAAGCCACGATTACGACACAGCAAACGATGATATTGCGTGGCTCGCGCAAATCACCAGCGATACCGGCCAGGAACGCAAAACCGATGATGATCAGAAAACGTCCCAGATAAAACGGGTTCCGAGTAAATTGATAAGGACCGGAAGTCGTGAGTCGCTGGTCACGAGTCAGGTGTCCACCAGCCCAAACCCGAATCAGGGTTCCCACTACGACAAAAACAGCACCGACGATGAAGCCGATCGGTGTTGGCCTTGAAATATACAGCATCAAACCGATCATCGCAAAAACAGCGACCAGTTTGAGCTGTTCGATAAACGGCTTACCGAAAAAACCCTTGCCGCCTCCTGATTGTTCTGGAGTG
>DAITOV010000112.1:0-12907 GCA_036833945.1 Abditibacteriia bacterium | reverse complement strand
GCGACGATGAATTTTGGTTCCACCGCCAGGGCGCGGGCGATGCCCACACGCTGTCTCTGGCCACCGGAGAACTCATGGGGGTAACGGCCTAAAATGGAACCCGGCATTTGCACCATTTCCAGGAACTCGCGCGCTTTGGCATCGCGCTCCTTACGGCTGGCGACACCCCGCAATTGTAGCGCCTCACCCAGAATCGCGCCGATGGTCATGCGCGGGTTAAAAGCGCCGTAGGGGTCTTGAAACACAATCTGCATTTCCTTGCGAAGTTCGCGCAGATCGTTCTTGGGCAGGTCGAACACATTCTTGCCATTCACCAGCACCCGGCCCGCTGTCGGCTCGATAAGGCGCAAAATCAAACGCCCGGTAGTCGATTTCCCCGATCCGCTTTCGCCCACCAACCCCAATACTTCACCTGCGGCGATTTCAAAAGACACATCATTCACCGCTTTGACGACGCTGGAACTATCGCCCCACATCCCGCTTTTGCGCGCAAAAAACTTAGAGAGGTTTTCAACCTTGATCATCGGTGAAGAAGTGTTGTTCATAGTTGCGAAATGAGATCGTCTTTACTGTGTCCCGTGTGGAGTGCCACCTGCGTCAGAATATCGTTCAGCGTCCCTTTAGCCATCGTTGCATGCAGTGGCACCGTGACATGATGTTCACCGTTTTCCGTCAGGAGCGTATAACGCGCATGGCTGCCTTTCTGCCGAACAAACCGATAACCCAGTTTTTCTAATAAACGCGCTAATTGCGCACCACTAACTGACGGTAATCGGGCCACGTTCGATCTTCACCTCCGAGAGCAATAAAACCTCGGAAACTTCGGTCTCTTCATCAAAGTGAACATCGACGGCTTCACGAATATTCTCTATCAATTCATCGTAAGAAGCCCCTTGCGTGAAAATATCCACGCCGAGGCCACGCGCGCACCACATTTCGCCATCGAAATACGACTCCATTTTCACGATCATGGGATTCTCCTTCTACCAATATATATTAAAGCAAACCAGACACTCTCCTGCCGAAAACGCGATGTCGCCAAACCCGCTATAATCACTTTATGAAAGTCGGCGAGATGATTGCCATCATCGAAGAAGGACAAAACAGCTTCGGCGCGTATGTTCCCGACCTACCAGGCTGTGTTGCGGTGGGTGATACGCGTGAGGAAGCTCGCGAACTCCTCAAGGAAGCCATTGAGTTTCACCTGGAAGGCATCAAAGCCGAGGGTAAAACTATTCCACCTCCCGTTTCATCCAGCGAAGTGCTTGAAATCGCTGCCTGACGCCACCTGAACCATTACCGTTTTATTGTAGATATCAATTCGCTCGCCCGTGTTCCGTAAACATCAAGATCAATTCGGCCAGATTTGCTTCGATATTGCCGAAGGCCGCCTTTCCGGCGTGCGCCGTGTTATTTGTTCCGTCACTCCCGGCGGCGGCAAAAGTTTGCTGCCGCTGATTGCCGCCTCGCAGCTCATCCCTAAAGTTGCCGATAAAATTTGCTGGGTGGTGCCGCGCCGCTCGCTGCAGAAGCAGGCCGAAGCGGAGTTCATCAACCAGCGTGGCCGCGATATGCTGGGCCACAGCCACGTCATCCGCCGCTCCAACAACCAGCCCGAGCCTTCGCGCGGGCTGTCGGGATTCGTCACCACCTACCAGGCAATTGGTTTTGGCAACAAGCATTTCATTCAGGAGTTCTGCGACCACCGCTACGTGCTCATTCTCGATGAGCCTCACCATCTCGAAGAAGAAGGCTCCTGGGAAGAATCGCTGGCTCCGCTGGTTGCCCGCGCCAAGCTCACCGTGTTCATGAGCGGCACACTGGAACGCTCCAGCCGCAAGCGCATCGCGTTTTTGCCCTACCGCGAAACCCGCGACGGTGAAATCGTCGATCTCGAACAGACCGAACACACCCGCGCCATCAAATATACCCGGCGCGACGCCCTGCTCGACCGCGCCGTGCTGCCGATCCACTTCGAGTTGATGGACGGCACCGCGCAGTGGATCGGGCGCGATGGCGAGACCTACTCTACCACGCTTTCGGGCGCGCATAAGGACGTCAACGAAGCGCTCTATACCGCGCTCAAAACCCAGTTCGCCGTGCATTTGCTCGATGAATGCACCGGGCACTGGAGCCAGTATCGCCAGACCCATCCGCGCGCCAAGCTGCTTGTGGTGACGGCCAATATCGACGACGCCAAGAAATATGTCGAGCATCTCTCGGAGCAAGGCATTGGGGCTGCCATCGCCACCTCCGACGATTCGGCGCAGGCGGCGCGCAATATCGAAAAATTCAAAACCACCGGCGGCATCAAGAGTATCGACGCCCTGGTGACGGTGGCTATGGCCTACGAAGGACTGGACGTGCCCGCCGTGACGCATATCGCCTGTCTCACCCATATCCGCTCCAAGCCGTGGATCGAGCAGATGATTGCGCGCGCCACCCGCTTCGACCCGCTGGCCGGGCCGTGGGAAGAGCAGACGGCGTTCATTTACGTGCCCGACGACCGCAACATTTGTGGCATCATCGGCGCGATGCAGGAAGACCAAGTCGCGTCGATTAAAACCCGCAAGGCCATCGACGGCGACGATCTGGTGGATCCTCTCGATGAAATCCTGGCCTCCGACGAAAGCGCGCCGCCCGACGAGAAGAGCAAAATCACGCCCGTGGGGAGTGGTGCGGTAGGCCGCCGCTGGAACCGGGTCGGCTTGCAAAACCACACCACTCCGTTAGCCAGTGCGCCAGCGGTGAGTATGCGCACCCCCAGTGAAATCGAAGCCGATTTGCGCCAGAAAATTCAGGAATATTGCCGCCGCGTGGATGCCAGCGTTTACGACTCCAAATGGGGCCAGACCAATAAGAAGGTCGTCAAGAAGTTTGGCAAGAACCGTGTGGCGATGACGCTGGAAGAACTCAAGAACGTGGTCGATTATCTGGAAGAAAATTACAAGCGCAAAGCCGGTTTCGTGGTGCCGCCTGCCCCGCAACTCGACACCACGCCGACGGTTAAACAAAAAGCCGAACCCGCTGCCGTGCAACCCTCGCTCTTCGGTTAAAATAAGCGCGTGAAAAAATTCCGGTTGCTGTTTGCGCTTTGTTTTCTCTTCTCATCACAGGCCGCCTATTCCGGAGCCGATACGGCTCCGGAACCTGTTGCGCAACCACAGACTTATCGCGAGTTGGTTCGGCAAGCCCAGGGCACAACCGATAACCGCGCGGCGGCCAAGGTTTATCTCCGCGCCGCAGAAGCGGCACCCGATAACGAGCAACGCTACTGGTCACTGGTCGAAGGCGGAAAACAACTTCACAACGCCAAAGACTACTCACAAGCGATTGAGATATTCACCCGCGCCGAAAAACTCGATGGCATCATCGACCTGGCTCGTTTCGATGCGGGCTTGAACGCGGCTTACAGCTTACTCGCGCAAATCAATGGCTTACCTAACAAACCGCGTCGCGATTATGCCCCTGCCTATGCGGCCTTCTGGCGGTTGTTCACGTTGCCAAACCTGGAGCCTTTTTCCCGCAAACTGACACACGCCGGTGTGGCCACGGTTTATTCCGATGACGGCAAACACCTTGAAGCGGCGCTGGAATTTGAAGAAGGCGAGAAGGCTTATGCGGCCACGGATAACGGTTATTATCAATCGGCCTACGAGGAATTGGAACGACTTAAACCTAATGGGGCCGCACTCGCTGCTATCAACCGCATGGCAGCGCAAGTCACAAAGCGTAAAATCTTCGATGCCAAAAAACTGCTCTATCGTCCCAAGACCGCAGCCGAGCTAAATGCCGACAAACTTCGCTGGGTCAAACTGAAAAAACATCACAGTCAAGGTAACTCATAACCACCTCTCATGAAACGTTTTCTCCCGCTTATCATTTTGCCGCTGTGTCTCACTCCGCTGTTGTTTTCGCCTGGCCCGGCGCGGGCAGAAGACATGAGCTACGAAGAACTCGTCACCAAGGCCGAGAACTATCTCATTCCCGATGAGAAAAAAATTGTCTATGAAGGGGCGGCGATTATCCTCTTCCACCGCGCCGCCAAAGCCGCGCCCGATGAGGGCAAAAAGCTCGAAGCGTTGCTGCGCGCCGGTTACGTTGAAGAACAGATGAAGCAATACCCCAGTGCGATGAAAAGCTATGAGGAAGCCATTGCTCTTCAAAATATTTCCCCTATACAAAGACAACGAGCTTTGCTGGCATTGTCATTGGCAAAGTTCCAACTCAGTAAACAGAAAAAACTTCTCTTTAATAAAGAAACCCAGGAACTACTTCCCGGTTTTGAAAATGCTCTGTCAGCCCCAGGCCTGCCACAAAATTCACAAATAAAAGCACTCGAAGCCATCGCTGAAATCCATGCCGCTGCATCTCGTTTCATGCCCGCAGTGCAACAATATCAAAAAATTTTAGAGTTGCCCGGCATCACCCCCGCTCAACAGCAAAGCTACCTGGAACTCTCTCTGGCCCTGTTAGGCAAAAGCCAGGCCGCGCCGGAAACGCTGGTAATAATTAACCAGTTGGCTCCCCGGCACCTGGCTCTACTCACCGCTCCCAAAGATATCGTCGAAGCCAAGACCCGCTGGGCGCAGGCCCTGGAAACGCAGAATGCTTTTCCGGCCGCATTAGCAAAATGGAATGAACTGGTGGACGATACCAGCCTGACTTCACAACAACGCACCAATGCGCTTTCGGGAGTCATCACCCTGCAGCGCAAGCAGAAAAACTACCCTGCCGCGCTGACTGCTGCTGAACGCTGGCCCAAACTCAATACCACCGCTTTTGGTCACTACCGTAAATTCTATGAGCGAGCCAAAACCTTTGAGGCCCAGAAAGACGAATCGCATGTGCGCAGTGAATGGCAGGCTTACCTGGCGATCCCCGAAACTCTTCCCGCCGACAAACGCAACGCCTGGGAAGCCATCGCCTACTCTTACCGCCGCGAGCGGCAGGCCAACCCCAATGCGACCAACAGCACCGCTCTACGCAATGGTGAGCGCGACTCTTTTCTGGCGATCTGGAAGATTGAAGGGATCGCACCTAAATACCGCCTCGATCCGTTTCTCGAAGGCGTACAGATTGAGATGAATGCTGAAGGAACGGCCAAAACAAACACGATCAAATTGCTCACGGATGGTATTACAGACATCGAGATATTCAAGGTTAATCCCGGAGAGAAGAAAAATTTAAAGCAAGGTGTTAATCTTGCGCTGGCCCAGGCCTACAGGGCATCCAAACAGTATACGCACGCCACAGCCACCCTCATTCTCGCACAGGGCGATTCACAGTGGGGCGACGACCGGCCGGGCCAATTAGCCATTGCCACATTCCAGGAAGCACTGGCCGCCGGCGATTGGCCGGCGAGCCGCACTACGCTCTTAGCACTACGCACGATATGGGGCCTCACACCCAAGCAGTATTTCTATAATCTGGCACAGTTAGAAATCAAAGCCAAAGACTGGAACGCCGCCAAAACCGCACTCGATGAATTCGACAAGCAAGCCCCATCGGCCCAGGAAAAGAAGGACGCCGATCTATTGCGCGCTATGCTACCCGTTTAAACCATGTATGAGAAATTAGCTGACGTTCGCCTCAAGAGCGGAGAAATCGTCGAAGCCGGAATCGTGCTCGGCCCGGACGAAGAATGGCGCGAACGCGTGCAAGAACTTCTCCTGGATAAGGACGATATATGGAACTGGCAAAATACGGCCATGCTGCGCGAGCCGCTGGGCATTGAAGCGCGCTTTCACATTCTGCACCGCGAAGGCATTCCCTTTTGCCACATGCTGGTTTCCCAACTCAATGGCGTCGGCCTACTCGGCCATGTGTTTACCAAACCCGAAGATCGCGGACAGGGCGCAGCTTCACACTTGCTGGAGTTGGCGATGGCCCAGTTTCGGGAACGTGGCGGACACGCCATTTACCTCGCCACCGGTTACGATACCCCGCCCTATCACATTTATCGCAAGCTGGGCTTTGAAGGAATCGAGCCGCAAAGCGGCATCATGTCTTTCTTCACCACTTCGCAAGAAGAGTTTGAAGCGCAATATTTCGCGCCGGGTGAAACCGTTATCGAACCGCTCGACTGGCAACACTGGCCGGTGGCCTCGGCGCTATTCACCGGAGATTGGCCGCAGGCTGTGCGTTGCGCGCCTTTGAAGCTCTTCGGGCGCACGCTGACCGAAGGCCAACTGCTCCCTGCCATCCATGCGCAGCGCACCGGTACCGGCGATTCCAAACGGACCTTCGCCCTGGTTAAACCCGCTAATGGTGCCGTCGTGGGGCTGGCCGCCACTTGCAGCGACCCGATATGGCCCCAAACACGATTAATTGACGTATTTTGTCATCCTAACTTCGGATATTTGGCCGCCGATTTGCTCCAAATGGTTACTCACAACACGAATGAACGCCTCATTGCCTATAGTGATGAGAGTGATGAGAAAAAAACGCAGCTATTACGTGCCGCCGGTTTTCAATTTATGGCACAACTACCTCAATGGCTCCCGGCCGATGCGGCCCGTAGCCGACTTATTAATATTAACGTTTGGACGCGAACCTAATGATTATCCCCGGACTCACAATCCGCCCTGAAACCCCCGACGATATTGTTGTTATTCACCACATCAATGAACGTGCCTTCGGCCAGATAAACGAAGCGAATTTAGTGGACGAGCTGCGCGATGAGGGGGCCAATGTCCTCTCCCTGGTGGCACAAAAAAACGAATCCGTTATCGGCCACATATTGTTTTGCCGCATCCAGATCAAAACCCCGAAAAAATCGATAGACGCCGTGAGCCTTAGCCCGGTCGCCGTGCTGCCGGAATTCCAGGGCCAGGGTATTGGCTCGCAACTGGTGCAACATGGGCTGGAAGAGCTGCGCGCCATGGGCGAAAAAGTCGTGACAGTGCTGGGCCACCCCGAATACTACCCGCGTTTTGGTTTTCGCCAGGCGCAGGAATATCACATCGATTGTCCCTACGACGTGCCTCCTGTCGCCTGGATGCTCATCGAACTGGCACCCAAAGCCCTCAAAGGCCAAAAGGGTGTCGTGGTCTATCCAGAAGCCTTCAATAATGTATAGATGCTCCAACCCGACTATACTGAACGGGCTGTTTGACCACCCAATACTTGGAGTTTGTTGAAAAATGAGTTTGAAATGCGGTATCGTCGGCTTGCCTAACGTCGGCAAAAGCACCCTGTTTAATGCGTTGACCAAAGCCGGTATTGCAGCGGAGAACTATCCGTTCTGCACCATCGAGCCTAACGTGGGCATCGTCGAAGTTCCCGATAAGCGGCTCGATAAACTGGCTGAAATCGTGAACCCCCAGCGCACGCTGTCGGCGACGGTCGAGTTTGTAGATATTGCCGGCCTGGTGGCAGGCGCTTCCAAGGGTGAAGGCTTGGGTAACCAGTTCCTGGCCAATATCCGCGAAACCGATGCTATCGCACACGTGGTGCGCTGCTTCCAGAACGACGACGTGGTACACGTGGCCGGCAAGGTCGATCCTATCTCCGATATTCAGGTGATCGACACCGAACTGGCACTGGCCGACTTAAGCACTGTCGAAAAAGCCCTGCCGAAAATTGCCAAGACCGCCAAACTGGGCGATAAAACCGCCGTGCCCATCGCCGCCGCACTGGAAAAGGCGCTCGCAGCCCTCACCGAAGGCACGCTGGTGCGCGCTGCCGGACTCACCGAAGAAGAATTGTTTCACCTGAAATCGTTCGCGTTGCTGACTGCCAAACCGGTGATGTATGTCGCCAACGTGGCCGATAACGACCCGGCAGAGAATGAGCATTTTCGCGCGGTTCAGGAATATGCGGCCAAAGAAAACTCCGCCGTGGTGGCCGTCTGCGCCAGCCTGGAATCGGAAATCGTGGATTTGAGCGGTGAAGAAAAACTCGAATTCCTGGCCGAGATGAACATGACCGAACCCGGCCTCGACCGTGTGATCCACGCCGGTTACAACCTGCTGGGCTTGCAGACCTACTTCACCGCCGGTGTGAAGGAAGTGCGCGCCTGGACCATTGAAACGGGCGATACCGCGCCCCAGGCCGCAGGCGTTATCCACTCCGACTTCGAACGCGGCTTTATCCGCGCCGAAGTGATTGGCTACGACGATTACATCGAGCACGGCGGCGAAGCCGGTGCCAAAAAAGCCGGGCGTCTGCGCGTGGAAGGTAAGGAATACATCGTGAAAGACGGCGATGTAATGCACTTCCGGTTTAACGTATAGAAAGGTTGAGTTTTTTCAGGTAAATGTAGGGACACCCCTTGTGGGTGCCCGGTGTGTATGAGACAGGGTGTCGTGTCACCCGGACTGTAGCGTCGCGGGCACCCACAAGGGGTGCCCCTACAAATGCTATACGTCAAACGCATAGTGCAGCCGTACGCAACCTTTATCAATCGCCTGTGCGCCAATCAACGTGGGGCTGGCCGCATATCCTGTCGCCGGGAAGAGTGGTCTGCCGCCACCCAGCAGTTCCGGGATGACATAGATTTCAATCTCGTCGAGCGCGCCCCGTTCCAGAAACGCCATTTGCAGTTGTCCCCCACCTAACATCCACACATCGCCATCATCCAACGCGCGAAGTTCGGCGATGAGCGCATCCACATCCTGACGCACCTCCAACGGCCCTTTGGGATTGGTTATGGGATGCGATGTAACCACCAAAACCCGCTGCTCGCCATAGGCCCAGGGCGCTGATTCGTTGGCGATGAAATCATACGTTCCCCGCCCCATCACCACGGTGCGGATGCGCTTGAGGAACACGTTGTAATCGTGCTCGCCAAGATCCATGCCGTCGTATTTGAAAAGCCAATCCAGCTTGTCATCGTTGGTGGCGATGTAGCCGTCTAAACTTGCGGCGATATAGCCGATAATGCGTGCCATGTTTTTTTCCTCTTGTTAAATAAACAAACGTATGTTTATATTAAATCATGGGACGCATAAAAACAATCTCCGATGAAAACGTTTTAGACGCAGTGCTTGAACTGTTGATGGAATTAGGCCCCGACGGCCTCACTTTCGCGCGCGCTGGGAATGCCGCCGGACTCTCCCCGGCCACACTGGTGCAGCGCTATGGCGACCGGGAAGCCTTGCTCGAAGCAACCCTGTTGCGGGCCTGGGATCTACTGGATGCCCAAACCGAAGCGGCCGATGAAGAAGAACCAGTTACTCCCGAAGGTGCAATTCGCATCTTATTACGTCTCATGCCCCCGGAAGCTGCGGAACGAAACGCCACCGATGGGCTTTTACTTTTGCGTGAAGATATCCGTAACCCGGTGTTGCGCACTCGAGGCGCAGCCTGGGGCAAACGTTTGACCGTGGTGCTGGGCAAGCGGCTGGACAATAACGAGCAGTTAGGCCGGCAAATGGCGAACATGTGGATGGGTGCCCAAACCTGGTGGGCCTTTACCCGCAACGGAACAGCCGAAGCCGCGATACGCCAGGCGTTGGAAGAGTGGCTTGGCAATCTGCAGCTCAAAAACGGGTAATCCTGACAAAATACGTTCCTAACTATGCAGAAACGTCAACGGACACGTAGAGACGCAATTTATCGCGTCTGAGCCTTTTACCTAGTTCAATGCTTCACAAATTAATACGCCCAGACGCGATAAATCGCGTCTCTACGGTAAGCATCAAGATACAATTCCTGTCGTGAAGACAATGGGGAGTGATTTGCGGGATTGGTATAATACGCAGTCGATATTTCTTCTTTGTTTCAGTAAAAAATAAACTATGCAACGAGTCAATTTCTCTTCCGGTTCCAAATGGGAACCTCTCATCGGTTACTCCCGTGCCGTTAAAATCGGCCCGCACATCTCCGTCTCCGGCACCACCGGCACGGTGAACGGCGAAGTCGCCAAGGGCGATATCTACAAGCAGACCGTGCAGGCTATTCAAATCATCGAAGCCGCGCTGCTCGAAGCCGGTGCCACGCTCAACGACGTGGTTCGTACCCGCATTTACGTCACCGATATTTCGCAGTGGGAAGCCGTCGGCCGCGCCCACGGCGAGTTCTTTGGCGAAATTCGCCCCGCCACCAGCATGGTGGAAGTAAGCAAGCTCATCGGCGACGATATTCTGGTGGAAGTGGAAGCCGACGCAATTCTAAGCGAATAAACCATTTTACCGGGGCGTTGGAGAAGAAATCGACTTACTTCACGCCCCTCATTCCTCATCCTACAACCATGTACCAACTCGGCTACTTTCGCTGCGATGTTACACCGCCCATCGGCCATCCTTTATGTGGCGGTTGGATAACGCCTGCCACTCAAGTTGTAGATCGTCAGTGGGCTAACGGCTTCGTCCTAACCGGAGATGTTCAACCGATTGTGGTCGTGGCCGTGGATTGGTGCGAGATTCGCAACGCCGCCTACGATCAATGGCGTGAAGGACTGGCGTCAGCAACCGGTACCACACCGGAAAGGGTCTTTGTTCATACGGTTCACCAACACGATGCGCCACTGGCAGACCCGGAAGCCGACGTTATTTTGCGCGAGCATGGCATCCAGTTGGCTTCCACTGACGTCGATTTTTTGCGAACTACCATCGCCAAAGTGGGAGATAGCGCCCGTGCTGCGCTGGACAACTTGCAGCCAGTGACGCACATCTCAACGGGGCAGGCTGAGGTTGAACAGGTCGCCTCCAATCGTCGCATCATGAAGGACGCCAATGGTGTCGTCACAAAAATGCGTGGCAGTGCTTGCAACGATCCTGATTTAAGAGCCGCCACCGAAGGCTTAATCGATCCTTATTTGAAAACGATTGGTTTCTGGAATGGTGAAAAGCAGCTCCTGGCACTCCATTACTACGCGACTCACCCCATGAGCCATTATGGCAAGGGTATGGTCTCTTCCGATTTTTGTGGGCTGGCGCGTGAGCAATTGGCTGCTGAGACTGGTATCCCGCAAATTTACTTCACTGGTGGCGCGGGAAACATTGCGGCCGGCAAGTATAACGATGGCAAGCCGGAGACACGGCCAGTATTATCGGCGCGCATCGCAGATGGCATGCGTCGCAGCCTGCAAAATAGCAAGCGGGAGCCGCTAAAGCACGTGGCATGGGAAGCAGTGCCGGTAGGTATTGGCACACGCGCCCAATATCCGTTGTCCTCTTATCAGGACTGGTTGCAAGACGAAACACAGGGGCTGCCACAACGCGGATGGGCTGCGATGGGGATCGTCTGGCATAACCGTGTCACCAGTAATTCTGATGTCATCGATGTGACCTGTCTGCACCTGAATGACGCTCGCATCGTCCACCTGCCTGGCGAACCTTTTGTGGAATACCAGCTCTTTGCCCAGCAATCCGCCCCAGAACGGTTCGTTGCCTTCGCTGGATATGGCGATGGCGGCACAGGCTATATTCCAACCCGCGCCGCTTATGCCGAAGGTGGCTACGAAACTAGCTGGGTAGCGCTCACTTCAGAACAAACCGAAACAGCTTTGAACAAGGCTATCGAGAAACTGGTGCGAGCCTGACACGGTGAATTTATTACCGAATCACAAACTTCCCATTCCCTCTAAAAAGCACGAGATGTTTATAGCTTTGCAGTTGTCAACTATTGGAGCAAAAAGCGGGTATCTGTCTCGGGCACCCCTGACCGCTTGAGCCATTTTACGTGCCCATCGACAAAGGTATAGTTATCGCCTTCCAAATGGCGCGGCCATTTCGGGTCGTCTGGGGTAGCGCCACCAGCTTGTTTGCCCGGGCGGTCGCGCGTCCAACCGGCGGTAGTCTGCGAATAGCCATAGGCTCCATAGAACCAGTCACCATCCCAGGTGAGGAACATATTGGCGGGTGATTGAACCCGCGTAATTGCCGAAGCCGAAACATTGATAAGTAAGATGTTGGGCGTGTAGTGAATGGAATCCCTATCGTTCCAGACACCGTCGGAGAGGTCGGCGTGCGGCGTGTCGCTCTGGCGGATGAGATAGCCCATCCCTGCACGCGATTCGCTGGGACAAACCCAGATTTGTTTGTTCTTGAGGTAGGGATGCAGCGCCTGGAACCAGTAATAGTTGACTCCCGTCGTCACCGGGAATGAAAGGCGGGGGAAGTTCTCATCGTAGTCTTGCGTATACATCGTGATGCCCAGGCCAATCTGCTTCATGTTGCTCATACAACTGGCCCGACGGGCGTTTTCCCGCGCCCGCGCAAAAACCGGAAACAGGATCGCCGCCAGCAGCGATATGATAGCGATTACAACAAGCAGCTCAATCAATGTAAAGCCCACTCGCTTGCCCCCTCTCGAATAACCAATATGCTCGATACGTCGCGTTAAAAATAGCATTTGAATTCTCTCCTTACAACTCCTGCTAAAACTGTTACTCATTGCCTCACCGAACTTTCTTGCTCTCATCTGCACGAAAGTTAGTGCAAATTAACACAAAGAAAAAAGAAGGCTTTTGTGGTCTTTGTGAGAACCTTGTGGCCTTTGTGTTGAATTTAACAACTTCTAAACCCTGCTCAGCACCGCAAGCGGCCTGGTACTTTCCCGCACAATCAGTTCGCCGCGAATGATAATCTTACGCGGCGGGCCGTCGTAGCCTTGCAAGCGGCTTTGCAACAATTCCACTACGCTGGCAACGATGTCTTCAACGGGATGGGTCACCGTGGTGAGCGGTAGCGGGCCATATTGCGCGATCGGTAAGTTATCGTGTCCGATGACGCTCACCTCCTCTGGCACGCGCACCCCTGCGCGCTCTAATTCTGCGGCAAAACCGACCGCTGCCGAATCGTCCATCAGGCAAACTGCCGTGGGGCGCTTTTTTAACTTCAAAAACAACTGCGCCAGCCGCACGCCGCCTTCGACATACAGGCCACTATAAAGCCCGGCATCGTCTACCACCTCACTGCCCAGCAGCCACTCGCGGCGCGGCTTGAGGTCGAATTCTTTC
>DAITOV010000111.1:0-12991 GCA_036833945.1 Abditibacteriia bacterium | reverse complement strand
CCACAGAATGCTGCGCAAGCCCGTAACGTGCTGGATACCTGGACTTCGCAACAGGCTATTCCCTTTGAAGGGCCACCGCAGGCGCTTTCTTACAAGAGCGATATACAGTTGAAAGAAATCATTCGCAACTCGGGCATTTATACGCCCGGGCAAGAATTAGTGCCTATCATTCGGCAGTATCAGGGACACGCCGTGACGTTTCCGCAAAACCCCAGCCCGCATCTCTTTGCTGGACAGGGCAAGCGCACGATGGCCGGCTATGCCCTGGATGAATATTTACCGCACCTCCTGCGCAATTCCAAATATATCGATGGTGTTTATGTCGATTCATTAGGGCGCTGGTGTGGTTTTTACAATTATCGCCAGGAACATTTTCGTGATGCGCAGGTGCCGCTGACATACGCAGGCAATCCACCGCGGGTTGCTTTGTGGAACTTGCAGTCGCATGCCGAATTTTTATGGGAATTGAGCCGTCGCATGCATGGGCAGAGCAAAATCGTTTTTGGAAACGGAGTGCATCCCGATCGGGTATTGCTGGGAGCGGCCCTGGACGTCCTGGGAATGGAAGGATCGCCGTTATATGACGCTCCTCTCAATTTCTATCCACGCCGCGTCGCTGCCGGTAGTAAGCCCTATTGTGTGCTGAATGCCCACGGCAAGTCGGAGCCTAAACTCTGGCATTCAGCGCTCTATCAGGGGTTATTGTTAGGCTGCAATACCCCGGAAGGAGCAGTGGAAGAACGCCGTTATCTGCCCACGATCATCCGGCTCAATCAGGCTGGTTGGGAACCCGTGACACAGGCCCGAGCAACTCCGGCTACTGTTGGTATTGAACGATGGGGCAAGGAAGCGGGAACGTTGTTTTTTACCGTGATGAACCGCTCCAAGACACCGGTTGATGCCGTCATTGAGTTGGATCGCTCTATCCTTAAACTGCCGCAGGTGATTGGTATTCGTGAGCTCATTTCAAAGCGCAGTATCAAGGTGAACGATAACGGCAAAACCATTACCGTCACTATTCCTCTTGCCGCCGAGCAGGCCGTTGCCCTTGAGATTACTTCTCTTGCGCAGGAGTAACGGAGGCTAAAATTATGTTTGAAATATCGACTTTCGATTACGTCGTCATCGGCTTATATTTTCTCTTTTGCATCGCGATTGGTTTCGTCTTCAAGCGCAAGGCGGAAAAGCATGGGCTGGAATCGTTCGTATTATCCGATCGCAGCTTGCCCTGGTGGCTTATCGGCACTTCAATGGTGGCGACGACGTTTTCTGCTGAAACTCCGTTGCTGGTTTCGGGCTTCGTCTACAGCAGCGGCATCTCGAAGAACTGGGAGTGGTGGTCGCTACTGCCCGGTGCCATGCTCACTACGTTTCTGTTTGCCCGCTTGTGGCGACGCACGGAAGTGCTTACCGATGCGGAACTCGTTACGCTACGTTATTCAGGGCGCGAAGCCAAAATCCTGCGCGGTTTCCGAGCGCTGTATATGGGCTTCATCATGAACACCATCGTGTTGGGCAGCGCCCTGGTGGTGAGCGGGAAAATCGGAACGACCTTACTGGGAGTAACCGAAGCCGATCCTCAATATAACCTCTATCGTTTCGGCATTGCCATTTTATGTGGTGCCGTAGCTTTGTTCTATTCGGCAGCGGCCGGCATTGCCGGTATCGTGGTCAATGATTTCGTGCAGTTCATCCTGGCTATGACCGGCGCTGTACTCATTGCCTATTATGCATTGGCACAACCGGTAGTGGGCGGTTTGCCTGGTCTCATTGAAAAGCTGGGGCAGAGTCATCCCTCCCATCTCGATTTCCTGCCCACTTCGGGCAATGCCGGGCAACTGACGATTAGCGTGGTCGCGCTTTTTCTCACCGTGCGTTGGTGGACACAAGTGTATGGCGGTGCCGAGCCGGGAGGAGCCAGCCATGTCGCACAGCGCATGCTGGCGGCGCGCAGTGAAAAAGATGCACTCTATGGCACGCTGTGGTTTAACATCGCCCATTATGCTCTGAGGCCCTGGCCGTGGATTCTGGTGGGGCTGGCAGCGTTGATTTCGTTTCCGCTGGTGACCGACCCCGCAACCGGCAAGGCGCTGATGGATGGCGAAAAAGCCTACATCCTTTCCATTAATTTCGTGCCTGCGGGACTCAAGGGCCTGGTGTTGGTTGGGTTTTTCTCCGCGTTGATGGCTATCGATACCCGGCTTAATTTGGGCGCGGCCTATTTCGTGAACGATTTCTACCGGCCTTTCTGGAAAAAGGATAAAAGCGAAGCCCACTATTTGCTGGTTTCGCGTGTGATTACCGTAGTTCAGTTGTTAGTAGCGCTGGTTATGCTGCTTTTGGTTTCTTCGGTCAAATCCATTTTCTTCATCACTACGGCAATCGGCTCGGGCGCGGGCTTGATCTATATCTTGCGCTGGTATTGGTGGCGCATTTCGGCGTGGAGCGAAATTGCCGGTATGTTGGCCGGGTTGGTTAATCTAGCGGTGTTTCGTTTTTTGATTTTCCCCTCCGAAGAAGCCTTCAATGCCAATGGCGTGACCGTTTTGATTGCTTCGACCCTAGTGGTGCCCCTGGTCTGGGTGCTAGTGACGTTTCTTACCCCGCCCACTTCGCGCGAACAGCTCAAGCATTTCTATCGCAAGGTTCGCCCCGCCGGGCCGGGCTGGAAGAGCATCGCGCGTAAAGTTGAGAGTGAAGGCGGAAAAGTTTCCGCTGGTTATCACGTCGGCTGGGCGCTGGCAGCCTGGGTTGCGGCTATCGTGATGGTGTATGCGGCTTTGTTTGGCGTGGGTAAATTACTGTTGGGGCAACCACTCTTAGGAACAAGTAGCATAGTATTGGCAATTATTGCGGGATTAGCGCTGGCTTGGGTGATGTCCCATCACATGCAATGGGACGGCGATTCTTTATCCGCAGATGACGAGCTTTCTGCCGAGGGCACTGAAAAGTGGGAACTCGAAGAAAGTTTGTCGCGGTAGGGGCAATTATGGTGAGAAGCTTTGGCTCGCTCACTCTTGGATTTTTAAAGTTATGAATGAAAACACTGTGATTCGCTCTGCCCATTCGGACAGCGTTGAAATTTCCTGGTTCGCACCGATTTGCGATGATGATTTTGCCTATCTGGGGGTGAAGGATAAAAGCCTGAAAAGCACCTGGCGGCATGCTTCCGAGGTTGCACTCACAGCCGACCGCCTGGGTTACAACAACCTTTTATGTCCCTCGGGTTACGTCGTGGGGCAGGATACCTGGACGTTTGCCTCGGCATTGGCACCGCTCACCAGGGATATCAGCCTGTTGACGGCGATTCGATGCGGCGAAGTGCACCCGCCGGTGCTGGCGCGGGCAGTTGCCACGCTCGATCATATTCTGGAAGGGCGGTTGACGATCAACGTTATCTCTTCGCCGCTCCCTGGTGAAAATGCCGATTCGACTTTGCGCTATGCCCGCTCACGCGAAGTGGTGGAAGTGCTCAAGCAGGCATGGTCGCGTGAGGAACTCGATTATCGCGGCGAGTTTTTCAACCTGCAACTGCCCACCGCGCCGCTCAAGCCCTACCAGCAAAATGGCGGTCCCTTGTTGTATTTCGGTGGCTATTCGCCCGATGCTGTGGAACTGTGTGCCGAGCATTGCGACGTCTATCTCATGTGGCCCGAAACCCGGGAGCGCCTGGCCGAGCAAATGGCGACCGTCAGCAGGCGTGCTGCCCGTTATGGGCGCACCGTGGATTTTGGCCTGCGCGTTCATGTGATCGTGCGTGAAACCGAAGCCGAGGCGAAAGAATATGCGCGCCTGTTAGTTTCGAAACTGGACGATGAAACGGGTGCCAATATTCGTTCCCGCTCGCTGGATAAAGGCTCCTATGGTGTGGCCCGCCAGTTGGAAATGCGTCAGCTTTCCGATGATGATGGTTTTATCGAGCCGTTATTATGGACGGGAATCGGGCGCGCCCGCTCCGGTTGTGGAGGTGCCCTGGTGGGCACTCCCGATCAGATCGTGGCCAAGCTCAAGGGCTACATTGATATGGGTATTCGTTCTTTCATTTTCTCAGGTTACCCCCACCGGGAAGAAGCCGAACTCTTTGCCCGTTACGTTTTGCCGCGTTTCAAAACCGCCAAGCTGGCAAACCTCCAACAGCGTATTCCTGCAAGCACTCCCACAACGCCATTAGGCATCGGAGAGCGAATTTAAATCGACTATAAATTCATGAAAAACTCTTACTCCCGGCGCGAATTTCTGCGTGTCTCTGCCATTGGCTCTGTCGGTATGAAGGCTGGTTTATTAGGGCTGGATGGAACCCGTATCACCCAGGCCCAAACACCAACTCCGGCCCAACCCGCAGTTACTCCCAACGCTCCGGCCATTCGTGTCGGCATCATCGGCACCGGCGCTCGTGCCGCCCGGCACATAGCCGCATTGCATGCTGTTCCCGGCTTTAGAATCGTGGCAGCCGCCGATGTCGATGAAGATCGCCTGGCACGTGGTGTCGCTTTAAGCGGTGAGAAGGTTGCGGGCTATGCCGATTATCAAAAACTTCTGGCAAATCCCGAAGTCGATGCGGTGCTGGTTGCCACACCGAATCTGTTTCATAAAGAGCAAATTATTGCCGCCGCCCAAGCCGGTAAGCACGTATTAGCTGAAAAGCCCCTGGCAACTTCTCACCAGGAATCGCTTGAACTCCAAAAATTGAGCGATGCTTCGCCACAAATCATTCAATATGGTTTGCAGTTGCGCTATTCCTCGCGTTTTGCCGAATTGAAGCGCCTGGTTCAAAGCGGGCGGGTAGGTGTGCCTAAATATTTCCATATCGCCGAGTTCCGCGGCGATTGGAACAACAAAAACGTGTGGCTCTACACCGACCCCAAAACCGGCCGGAAAATCAACTGGCGCTATTCGCAAAAAGCCAGTGGGGGCACACTCAATGAAAAATGCTGCCACTATTTCGACATCCTGAACTGGCTGGCCGACGACGTGCCGCGCACGGTTTTTTGCCATGGCGGCAACAGCATCTATACGGATCGCGAAACCTGGGACAATGCCTCGCTGACTTTGCAATATACCAATGACTTGCAGGCGACTTTCGGGCTTTGCATGTTTGGCCCGAACCGCCTCGATTTGCAGGTGATCGGCACTGAGGGTTCCCTTGCTGTAGCAGCCGAAGAAGCCACCATTCTGTGGCACCGCCGCAATAATCGCAATGGCGAAAAATTGCCGATTCCTGCTGAAATTGGCCACGGGCAGGGCGGACGCGGTAATGAAACGGCTGTGCTGCGCCTTTACGAAGACTTTCGCGACAATATTCACGCCGGACGCCAACCGATTTTCGATACCAGGGCGGCCGTCAATGCCAGTAAAGTCGCGTTTCTGGGTGAGCTTTCCCATACCGAGAAAGCCACTGTTGCCTGGGATCAGCTCTAAAGTTTACGGCCACCCTGTATTTCGTAGTAATGACTTAAGAAAGCTCTTCTATTTTTATGAGTGACATTTACATTCCTTCCCCCGATCGTTATGAAGCCTTATCCTATCGCCGTACGGGGCATAGCGGCTTAAAACTCCCAGCCATTTCATTGGGTTGTTGGCACAACTTCGGCACTGCCGGAACCGGTGCCAATCAGTTGGAAGGCGAAGCCGAGTTTCACGAGAATTGTCGGGCGATGCTGTTTACCGCTTTTGATCACGGCATCACGCATTTCGACCTGGCTAACAACTATGGGCCACCTCCAGGCGCGGCCGAATCGCGCGTGGGACAGATTCTGCGCGAAGATTTCGCCGCTCATCGCGAGGAGTTGATCATCAGTTCCAAGGCCGGTTACACCATGTGGCCGGGGCCGTATGGCGACTGGGGCAGCCGGAAATACCTGCTGTCGAGCCTCGATCAATCGCTTCTACGGCTCGATCTCGATTACGTCGATATTTTCTATCATCACCGTCCCGATCCAGAGACGCCGCTCGAAGAAACTTTGGGTGCACTCGATCATGCCGTGCGGTCGGGTAGGGCACTCTATATTGGGCTTTCCAACTATCCAGGGCCGTTGTTTGCGGAGGCGATTCGTGTTTGTGAGCAAAACGGTTTCATAAAGCCGATTATCCATCAGCCGAGTTACAGCCTCCTGAATCGCGAGATCGAAAACACCCTGTTGCCAGTCACTAAACAGTTTGGTGTAGGTATCATTGCTTTTTGCCCCTTACAGCAAGGGTTGCTCACCAATAAATACCTGCATGGCATCCCTAACGATTCGCGCGCTGCTTCACAGCATGGTTTTTTGCAACGTGAATCTGTCGGCTCCGATACCATCGCCAGAGTGCAAGCGCTCAACGAAGTCGCTAAGGAACGCGGACAGTCGTTGGCACAAATGGCGCTGTCATGGGTGCTGCGTGATGATGGCGTGACATCAGCGCTCATAGGTGCCAGTCGTCCAGAGCAGATTATTGAGAATGTATCAGCAGTTAATAAAACTGTATTCTCCAGTGACGAAGTGCAAAAAATCGAAGACATTTTGGTGTCTTGACCATCCGAGCCAATGCCCGGCGTGACCCATCACGATCATAAGTGAAGTAGGAACTGTCGGAAGCCCAGTGAATTCTCCTCGCCTGTTCGTATCATTGAGGAATGGCTTGCGACAGTTCCACTTCCTGCTTATGCTGCGCCATGAGTAATTGGACCAGAAGTAGTTTGTTGGACTGCGGGAAGACCAAAGTATTATTGAGGAGTGGCGTATGGATTACAATACAATCTGTCCTCAATCTAGTTTGGGATATTTACCGCCCGAAGTATTGATATTCTCCTGAAAAACTATTCTTGCTCCGATTGGTATAGCGGAAGTTGCTGGCTCAAGTGTGCCTATAGTCTTGTGCTATTAATCTCTCGGATCCAATCATGGAAGTATTTAGCTGTTATGATATGGTAATAAGTCAGTTCTTGCTTCTTCTTTCAGCAAACGGAAATACCGTTCCTGAATCTGCTTCTCACCCTGTGTGCGCAAAGTATTATCACGCACCACTTTTTGCGCTAACCGCAGGAAGCGCAAACGCTTGGCAGTAGAAACGGAGGGATTGGCAACTTGGGAATTCTGTTTACTCCGTTGGCCCAATAATTCGGTTAATTGCTCCCATTTCCCTTCAGCGATTTCCTTCTCTAAAATCTGCAAGGTCTCGTTACGTTCTTTCTCATAGTTTGTGTTAGTACGGTCATTCAAATTCGGGAAAGTTGCCAGTAACTCTTGGCGCTTGGGTTCAACGATAGCCTGGATTTCCCGGTTTAATGTTGCTTGCTGCTCACGTACTGTACCACCTAACCGGTTCACATCGAGATTCTGCGCATCACGAACTCTCTGATCGCCTTGTAATTCTAAAGCTTTAGACAGTTCTTCCAACACTATCCGTTGTGCGGGCGAAGCCCATTGCAACAGCGTTTGATAGGGCGTATTCTGCCAGGTGTCGCCTTCCAGCGGCACGAAACGCTCCAGGAAAACATCGCTGGTCGCCACTGGCACATCGATGCTTACATCATTAATAAGCGACCAGTAAAACGCTTCATCCAGGCCGATTTTGCCGTCGTCGTTATAATCTGCCTTGATAACGAAAGGACGGTCGAGCCGGTCGCGGCCGGTGAGGGCGGCAAAGAAGTAGGATGTGAAATCGCGATAATACTCTTCGTTAATAGAAGGTGAGCAGCCTGCCGCCAGTCGGTCTTTCGTGGAGGCAAAAAAACCGACGATATCGCGGTCGGCCAGATTAGCTTGCGGATCGCCGTTTTCAAAAATCACATTGCCGAAGGCGCCGGAATAGCATTGTACCATCACTAACACGACGGATTCTTTTTGCGGTAGTCGCGCAATCTGTTGCGAGAGGTCTTGAACCGTGAAACGCCCGTCATTCCATAGCGCATAGTGATTATTTTCGAAGTAATTTTTATCGCGGTTGGTCTGAACCAAATTGCCATGTCCCGTGAAATACAGGAAATAAGGCTGTGCGGAACCGGCGAGACCACCCAGTTTGGTAAACGCCGATTCAATCGAAGCGGACGTGGCAGGACCGTCCAATCTTGCGATGTGCGGCACTTTCACACTCCCTGCCGGCGGAGCGGTAGCCGGTGCGCCCTGGGCTGCCGGTGTGGAGACACCCGTGGCCGGCTGGTTTTGTCCTTGTTGCTCTTGTCCTTCCCTCTGACCCCGCCCACCACGGCGCCCACCCTGTCCCCCCAGGCGGCCTTGACGTCCTAACAACTCGCGAAAGACAACATTGGCCGGGCTGTTGTCGGCAGCCGATGCCGGTGTATAAAGCACTGTCGGATTGTTCACGTCGCCATCGGCAAACAATGTCTCCGTTACATGATCGTTGGGAAGCAAGCGCGTCACGTAGCGCACATTACTTTCGATGGCGACCTGGTTCTTGTTCACATTCGGGCCGCCGCCGACAATCAAAGTGCGAAGCGTTTCGCGCGTTACGTCCGCACGTGCGTTGGGAAGTGCAAGCGCTGCCGGTAAAACGAATAAGGCTGCCGCTGCATAAAAATGCATTCGTCGCTGTGACAACTGTCTGTCGGATGGGTATTTAAAGTACGTGTTCATTGAAAAATAATCTCCTGTCTCATGGAGGGCTTAAGCGCTTATCAGCAAACCCTCCAACCTCAAAATTTATGGTTGATTTGCCAATGCAGTTTCAATCGCCGAGGCGAGGTTTGCGCCGCGTGCGTTGACTGCGGCGACTTTACCGTCACGGCCAACTAAAATCGTCGTCGGGATGAACGACACGTTATATTGGGAAGCGATGGGGCCTTTCCAGAAACCGTCGTAGATATTGCGCCACTCCAGCGCTTCTTTGACCACGAATGGTTTCAGGGGGTCGATCGATTCATCTAACGAAATTCCCAATACGTCGAAGCCCTGATTCTTATACCTGGCATAGGCTGCTTTGAGGTTGGGCAGCTCGGCCCGGCAGGGACCGCACCATGTTGCCCAAAAATCAATCAACACAACCTTGCCTTTATATTGATCCAACGAAATCGGCTGGCCTTCGATGTCTTGGGCGGTGATGGTAAACGGCGTATCACCGACTTTCACTTGCTCGCCGCGATAGCGTGTCAGCCGGTCGACTTTGGCCGCACCCACCGGCGGAGCGAAGCGAAAAATGCTGTCAGGCAGCGTGAGGTTAACCCTTTGGCTTGTATATGTTTCCGAATAGATCACCGGTGTTCCGTCATTACCGACCGATGACCGCGTTACTTTGCGCAGAAGTGCATCCTGCTTGCCGATAGAATATGTGACGTCGCTGGTCTGTCCACCGCGCCCGCGCACGGTCAGAATGATGTTATCGACCGGAACACCGTTCAATTGGGCAGAGCCGCCATATTTCACTTTCTCGACTGACAAACGACCAAGAACGTTGTCACCGTTCAGGAAACCGGAAAAATATTGCCCCAGCGCGTTGCTCAAAAGCGCGCGTGGTTCAGGAGCCTGTTCGCCTTCGCGGCCGAGTACATCGACCTGGTATTCCGCTTTGTTGCCAAAATTGCGCAGCGAGGTGAGCGTACCGTTTTGATAGTCGTAGTAGGCCGTCGTTTTCGTGTCTTTGGAATCGATATCGGCAATTGTTAAGCTCTGCGGAGCGCGAAATTCGACAATCACTGTCTTAGAGGGCCGGCCGGAATAAATGGCCTGTGTCACCTGAAACGATTGAAGGCTTTGATAGACTTGTGCGCTTTTTTCGAGAATGCTTTTGGCCTGCGCATCAAACTCGGAAGGCGGTAATACCGGGCCTGCCTCGCGAGCGCTCCCACCACGTTGACGGCGGGGGCGGTTATTATCGTCCTGCTGGGCATTTGCCGGAATATAGGATGCAAATGCTCCTGTAATAACAGTGAATGCACTCAGGAAGAGCAACAAATGTTTAGGGGTTAGAAAATTACTCGTTGTTTTCATTTTTATTTTCCTTAAGAAGCAGGCGGTTTTTCGACCGTCCAGTAGTAGTCACGATATTGGTTTGTACCGCCTGTCGAGTTGGTGTAGGTGTTGGTATCGCTGTAGGGATATTGGGGATTTATAATTGCCCCTAACCCATTCGCTCCGCCGTCCGTCTCCGGGGCGACAATCGCTGGTTTTACTGCTGAGACATGCCCGTCAACCCACAGCACGTTGGCAAAACCAGTGGCATGCGGCCTGACACCTCCACGCCCGGTTAAGTTGAAACTTGTATTGGAGGAAGGCGGATAGACATAATACGACCGTCTAATCTCACCATTTTCATAAGCAGCCGAGTCAGCAAGGCTCACGGTTTCCGCCGGGCTGGTAAAGGCGTTAATATGCTTGGGGCCTCCGCTGTTCCACACCGACTGATTAATCCCATACCCAAAGCCTAAGCGTGACAACTCACCCGTGATATTGGCTGCGTTCTTGGGTTCGGGCGATTCGGGGCACAACTGCAATTGCCAGTTTTTGCTGTAGGGATAGAGCGGACTATCGGTGTAGTCAGGGCGTTTTTGATCTGCGGTATCCTGTGAACCAAACCACCAATAGGTTTTTGTCGGGTGGCCCTTAGTGCCCAGGCCAAACGGTGGTGTTACTCTATCGTCATAATCCGCCTGGTATTGCAATAAAACCAGGCCTAATTGTTTCAAGTTCGATAAGCAGACCGTCTGTCTTGCTCTGGACCTGGCACTGGCAAATACGGGGAAAAGAATAGCTGCCAGGATTGATATGATAGCTATAACGATAAGTAGCTCTATCAAAGTAAAGGCACTTCTGTTTTTGATGAGTTGTTCATCCTTCATTTTTTGTTTTGTCTCCAACAGTCATTTTTATAGTTCGATAGGTCTAAAGTGCAGTGAAAAATGTCTCTTCATTGCACTTTAGACTTAAAGAGATAAATGGCATATGCCGTTCAAGGGGTTCCGGGGAGTGGCGGTTTAATTTTCAGGAAGTAATAGCTGGTGACTTTCTGATTCCTTTCGCCATCGAAGAACGTTTCATTGAGTTTGTCGTAGCCGAATTTCGGATGCACCAAATCTCCGAGACCGGCTTTTGCGTGCCTGCCATCTGGGGAACGGAACTGCAATTTTTGGGCAGAAACATGGCCATCGAACCAGAGGACATTCGCGAAGCCGTTAGAGTGCGCGCGAAAGCCGCCGCTCTGTTGTTCCCATGTGTTGTTGCCCTCGTTCATATCATCCCATTTGCAACCGTCAGGAGCCGGCAAGCACCCTGTCCTCACGAAGTCGGGCGTATAGAGATAGAGAAATCCTCGTTTTTCACCATAATTGAACCAGCCATTGTCTGCTAAAAGAACCGTTTCTGCGGGATTCTCGAAAGTTGTCTCCAACGAATTGCTCACCAGGTTCTGGACGAGGCCGTAGGAGAATCCTCGCGTGTCTTTGTCGTGGGTCTTCCAGTTGATCTCCTGCTGGGGGATTGGTTGCTCCTGGCAGTTGTGCAGTTCGAAGCTGCGGTTATAGGGGTAAAACGGGCTATCTGGCCAGTGGAGCTTTCCTGTGGTGGTATCGTAGGTCCCCCACCATCCACCGGCTTTACCGTTAACCCTAATGCTGAATGGCGGCCACACCCGGCCATCGTAGTCCTGTCCATACATTTGACTTACTAGGCCAAGCTGCTTGAGGTTACCCAGGCAGGCCGTTTGACGTGCCTTGGACCGTGCGCTGGCGAACACCGGGAACAGGATGGCTGCCAGGATAGATATTATAGCTATAACGACTAATAGCTCTATCAGAGTAAAAGCGTGCGCTCGTTGAGCGTTGTGCTGTTTTACGTTCATCTTTTCTCCTCCAGAAGAGGTGCGTAATTATTCATTGGCAGGTAAACAATGTTTTCCTGCTTTGGAGAGCAGAGAATTTATTCTCCACTTGCATGTGAGTAGGGGATTATGTGGCAGGGCAAAATGAGATCCGACCGGGGAGTGTAGCTTTGAGGGGAAGTAAGCAGGGCTTACAAAAGAAACTCTACTGGTTAAGTCTTCCAAGCGCGCATTAAGCCGAAACACTTGTGGTGCATTTACCTGGAAGGACCATCGAATCTTTCGAAGGATGATTACTGACATCGACAACGGCCTTTCATATGTCCAATCCGGTGTAACCCTTGCTTAATCGTGATAGATGGTAGGGTAGTGGAGAAGCTGAGAATAAGAGGAAGAGTGCCTACTGATTCTGTTTGCCAGCTTGATTCGATTTCAGAGAAAGAGTGTGAATTGGGCGGCATATGAGAGGCGACCGACAGCTTTTCCATCACAAATATTTTGCGGGAAAAAATTGCCATGCTAACCAATGAAATCGAAGGACCTTGGGTAAACATCGTCTTGAACTGTTTTAACGCCAGATGAGGGGAATGCTTGAATTAAATAAAATCTCTTTAGGAGTTAGGAACCAAACAAGAAACTAAATTCAAGACTTATATTATTCTATTTGGCTAGTAAGAATAATAGAGGTGTGAATATAATATAACTCACGGTCAATATTATTGCAACATAGTAAAGTGCACAATTTATTATTTGTTTTATTTTGAAATATTATTAATAAGTGGCAATTGTCTTAGCTACTCTTCAATTTTTGGAATATCCCAATTGCGGTTCTCTTTCTCCAATTGCGATGGTAGTACTCTCAATATGACCGGTTGTCTAATTAGATGAAATGCAACTTTACCTGGTTGCGATGTGGCCACTCATCTAAATAGCATAACTCTACGATTGGCATTACGCGGAAACTATTTACCAATGAAAAGGGGCAGATGGTGGGCCAAGAGCACATTCATTCTCGGCAGCTTGCAGGGGTGTCATCCATTTAACATGTCCGTCTACAAAAGCAATATTCGAACCGCCAGAATGACGCAAAGACATGGGAACTGTTGCCCCGCATGCAGCTTTGCCGATTTCCAGTTCTTCTTGCGATGCTGACTCAAAGTACATCGGAGTGTTCGCAGGAAATTTGACTTCGGATTCGTGTGTGCCTTGTGCCCGTTGTGCCACAAACAAATTGAGGCGAGCAAAA
>DAITOV010000110.1:0-13000 GCA_036833945.1 Abditibacteriia bacterium | reverse complement strand
TCGCCTTCGGGGTCGAACGCCTCCGGGGTAGCGCCTAATTTTCAGCTATGGGAATCGGTGCGGCGGTATAAATACCCCGCACTGCCGTAGGTGTATTTCGGCACGCCGTCGTTGGTTCCGTCGGGGAGATAGGTTGCATTAATTGTGGTTGTGCCTGCGCCAGATACGGTAAAACCGCAATCAAAGTGCCGGTATAGAGTCCGTCTGCCGCTTGTGTTTCACCATAAACACTTACCGTATACCCTGCAAGGTCGTCGCAGGCTTCAAGCAAGGTTTGCAGCGTCTGGGCCGTTGCATCTCCGGTGAAAACAACCGGGTCTGTGCCGTCGCCAACCTCGATGCCAATCCGCTGGTTAAAGAAGACAATGGCCTGATCGCCTTGCAACGCGGCCCCCTCATCTATGGCTTTGAAGGGCTCGATAACGGCGGCAGGGTCGATTTTCAACTGGCCGCTGACGCCTCGTTTGCGGTTTCGCATCAAGGCGATTAGCTGGGTGGCATCACGAAGATCACGGCAAACACGGCGACGGGCCAACCTTGCGTGGCGCTGCCGTTTTATGTGCTGGCCAACCGGGCACCTTCGCAGCAGCGGGTGTGGATTACGCGGAATACAAGTGTGCCGATAGCGGCAAGCCTCCCTTGGCGCAACGAACTCTATCGTCAGTTAGCGACTCCGTAATAAAAGGAGAAAGGGATGGCCGCGCGAAGCCCTTTTGGAGTGCGGTGACTTGTCACCGCGAGGGCGTAACAGCACCGGTGGCGTCGCAATTAAACCAATCCCAGATATTATCTTCCTAATTATGATGCCCTTTTCAACACAAAGCCCACAAAGTGAACACAAAGCTCACAAATATCTTTTCATTCTTTGTGATTCCTTGGTGTCCTTTGTGTTAAGGCCGTTATCACCATAAGCAATAACTGACGTTACGTTTTGTCGTTCCGATTTAAGTGAGAAAATTCTCATAAAAATCTCAGAGAGTTATTCATTACGACTCCTATACTTCGCATCGCTACATCAATAGTGGGCAATAGACGAGGAGAACTGAGATGCAAATATCGCAAACGAATAAGGATCTGGCAAACGATTTCCTGCAAAATAAAGTTCCGCTGGTTACGGTGGCGTTTTGGATCATTAAAATCTGTGCGACGACGGTCGGTGAGACGGGTGGGGATGCCCTTTCGATGACGATGCAGTTGGGCTACGCTGTGAGCAGCCTGATTTTCCTGGTGTTATTTGGCATTACGCTTACTGTTCAGGTGGCTTCAAAGCGATACCATCCCTTTGCCTATTGGTCTGTCGTCGTGGCAACAACGACTGTGGGAACGACGATGTCGGATTATATGGATCGCACCCTGGGCTTGGGATATATCAAATCGTCTTTTTTTCTGTTCTGCGCGGTGCTGGCCATTCTGTTCATTTGGCGCCGAGTCACCGGGAAAATTGAGTTTGAGAACATCGCTACGCGCACCGACGAGACGTTTTACTGGATAACAATTCTCGTTTCAAATACGCTGGGCACCGCACTGGGCGATTTTGTTGCCGATGATGTAGGCCTGGGCTTTCAGCGTGGGGCATTGCTTTTTACTGGAATGATCGTATTGGTCGCATTGGCGTATTTCTTCACCAAAATTCCGCGCGCCGTGCTTTTTTGGGCCGCCTACATCCTCACACGGCCACTCGGTGCAACTCTGGGCGATACGTTGACTAAACCCTACGCCGCAGGCGGATTCGACTTGAGCCGCATTGCGTCATCATTGGTGATCGCCATTATCATGGTCATCGGCATAATCTGGGTCGCGCGCCGGGAGCAACACAGAGCTTCTCGTGCAGTCGTCGCATTTCCCCAATGAGCTTAATCGTATAAAACCTAAGAAGAGGTCTATTTCTTCACCGGGTCGGGCCAATTAGGAACTCCGTAAAAACCTTCTCTTCAATGCCTAACGATGGCCAGTGGTCAAGCTTTCGTGCACTGCAATATTCGGTAACCGCTCTCAATGATGACCGTCTCGCAATTGCCAAACTGTGCTTCCAATTTTTTCTGCCACGATTTTGCGCCCTGCGCGGTGCGGATAACAGCCCAGAGCTGCCCTTCCGATTTTAGGCAGCGGTAGGCGTCGTCGAAGAGAGTTTGAATGACGGCGTTGCCGGCGCGGATGGGCGGGTTGCAGACGATGAGATCGAAGTAGCCATCCTGCACGGCACTCAAACCGTCGCCGCAAAAAACGTGGGTGTTTCCCAGATTGTTTTGTTTGGCGTTATGCTGGGCCAGCCAGGCAGCGCGGGCATTGACATCGCTCATGGTGACAATGCTCTCCGGGCATTTGGCGGCCAGTAGGCAGCCCATCGCCCCCCAACCGCAGCCCAAATCGCCGATACGTGCGCCGGGTGGGAGTTGTTCAATTGCCGGCAGTGCGGTTTTCACCAGTAAGCGAGAACCTTCGTCGAGTCCCTTCTTCGCAAAAACCCCATTTCCGGTGGCCATTTCAAGGGTTTGCCCTGCAAGTCTTAGGCGCACGGTGTGGAGCGGATTTTGCGGGGCGGAGAGGGCGTGGCGAGAGAAGTAATGAGACATAAAATTTGAAGTCGATAAGTACAGTCAAATTGAGCAATAATTAAGGCAAAACAGTGTACAGTGGCGCTCATCATTGCGCAGGGAGATCTTAAGAAAAATTTACGAACGCAACGGGAACCTCAACGTCAAATTGGCCGTCATCCATTTAGTTCTTACAGAAACAATATAGATATTATGGGGTGATTTCGGAGTCTTGGGAACGTAGTTTGCCGGACTTGTAGGGCGAAAACCGCATAAAACGCAGCAAAACAACGTTAAAACGACAGAAATTTTTGTCAAAGGTGGGTGAGACATGAGCAAAGATATTGGACTTATTCTTCATGACTGGGATGCCAATCCCGACGAGGTGACCGTGCGACGTATTAACGGCATCGATGGCAGCCCGAAAATTCAAATGCGTCTTGACCTGGGTGTATTGCAGATGGAAACCGAAGGGCGGCCAGATGGTAAACGCCCCAACGGTTATGAATCTTTGCTGGAATATTATGAGGATCGCCTGGCACGCTACAATATGCTTAATGGCGATGACGATGGGTTCGAGCTGGATTCCGAAGCCTGCAGCGCCTTGAAGCAGGAATCGATGCAGTATTATTATCGTTATCTCTCCTTATTCCATCTCGGCGAATACTCCGATGTTATTCGCGATACACAACGTAACCTGCGCATGTTCGATTTTGTTCGCAGGTGGGCGGTAACTGAAGATGATCGCATGGCATGCGACCAGTTTCGTCCTTATGTCTTGATGATGAATACGCGTGCGACAGCTTGCTTGCAGCTTGAGGCGCAAGATTATGACGCGGCCTTGCAGGAAATTGGCAGTGGTATCGAGCGCATCGAAGATTTTTTCCTCGATATGGGCCGTTCGGACATGATCGAAAGCTGCCGCGAGCTTGTCTTCCTGCACGATTGGAGCGACCGGGTTCGCGATAATCGTCCGCTCACACCAGCCGAAAGACTGCGGCGTGAGTTGAGTTCGGCAGTTGAATGCGAAGATTATGAGCGCGCAGCCCAGTTGCGCGATCAGATCAAAGAACTGGCGATCTAGCGACAAATCACTTCTCAAAATAGGCGGGAAACGGCAATAATCATGCTGTTTCCCGCCTATTTTTTTAGATATTAGGAGGGGCTTGGTAGAGCAAGGGGCTTCAGTTCTACATTCTCAGATTTAAGTTCTGCCGTTCCCATCTGTGTTTATCTGTGTTCATCTGTGGTTAATTCAATTGGTAGAAGACGGTTTACTACCACCTCACCGTGCAAACGGTTACACTTAGCAAGCTGTTTTGCAAGGAGAAAGGATGTCGGAAAATCTGAACGGGAATGCATTGGCGCAGGCCCCGAAACGCGAAGTGCGTAATAACAAAATTCAATTGCCGGAAACGCCGTATCCGGAGCTTTCGATGCCGCTCGGCTATGATGAGATTTGCCGGATTTTGCCGCATCGTTATCCCTTTCTGTTAGTTGATCGGATTACCGAAATCGAACCCGGTAAGCGTTGCGTGGGCATTAAGTGTGTCACGGCTAACGAAGAATTTTTTAACGGCCATTTCCCCGGTCGCCCGGTCATGCCGGGTGTGTTGTTATTAGAAGCAATGGCCCAGGTCGCCGGTGTGCTCACGCTGGTTTCGCGCAATACTCCGGGTGCTCTCAGCTATTTCGCCTCCATTGAAAAAGCGCGTTTTCGTCAACCGGTGCAGCCGGGAGATCAGCTCGTCACCGAAGCGATTCTCACCGTATTGCGCGGTGCTTTGTGTAAAGTTTCGGTTATTGGCCGTGTCGATGGTCAAGTCGTGGTCGAAGCTGAATTTACCTTCATGACGGCACCGGCAACCGACGATGCCGTGACCAAGGTAACACAAGCCCAGGTAAATGGAACGCCGCAGACAACCGCAGGAGAATCGATACCCGCCAAGGCTGCTGCTCCGGCAACTGCAGAACGCGAAGTGTTGCCGACTCCCCCACACGGTGAAGTCACCCAGACTTACATCCACCCGACGGCAATGATCGATTCCTCGGCGCAATTGGGTGACAAAATCTGGATCGGCCCCTACTGCGTGGTCGAGGCCGGAGCTAAAATCGGTGATGGCTGTGTGCTCGAATCGAATGTCATCATTAAAGTTGGCACTTCACTCGGCAAGCGCTGCCGCGTTTGGCCCAACGTTGTGCTGGGCCATGAGCCGCAAGACCTTAAATTCAAGGGTGAACAGAGCTTCCTGGAAATCGGTGACGATAACATCTTCCGCGAAATGGTGACGATTCATCGTGCCACCGGAGAAGGCCAGAAAACGGTCATCGGTGATTCCAACGTGTTCATGGCCTATGCCCACATCGGCCATAACTGCCGCATTGGCAGCAACAACATGATCTCCAACTCGGTGGGTATTGCCGGTCACGTCACCATTGAAGATAAAACCGTTATTGGCGGCCTGGTGGGTATTCATCAGTTCGTTCATATTGGACGCATGGCAATGGTCGGCGGCCTGTCGAAGGTCGTGCGCGACGTGCCTCCGTTCTGCATTTGCGACGGTCGCCCGGCCAAGATTCACGGTCTTAATATTCGCGGCTTGCGTCGCAACGGTGTCGAGGCGATTCAGCGCAATCAGGTGAGTGCGGCCTTTAAATTGTTGTATCGTTCGGATTTGAACACCGCCCAGGCGATGGAAAAGATCCGTGAGACGATTCCGACCAGTGCCACTCTGGAAGAGCTGGTTGGTTTTATCGAACGTGTCGGTGAAGGCCGTTTGGGACGTCAGGACGAAACACCGCACCTTTGAAAATTTTGAGTTTTGAATGATGAGTTTTGAGTTTTTGTATCAGAAGTCGCAAAGCCGTGAGTCGATTTAAAAATGAGCGAACTTCAACTCGAAACTCAAAATTCAAAACCCAAAACTCTTTTCGTTTCCGCAGGCGATTTATCCGGCGATATTCACGCAGCACGTGTGGTGCGTCGGATATTGCAGCGTCACCCCGATTGGCAGGTCTTTGCCCTGGGTGGATCGCACCTCAAAGCTGCCGGTGCGCGCATTATCGGCGATACACGCCATTTGGGAGTGATAGGGTTTACTTCGGCAATGGCGGTGTTGCCGCGTTCTTTGCGATTGCGTCGTAAGGCCGATCGCTTTTTGCAGGCTCGCAAAGTCGATGCAGCTTTACTTTGCGACTGGGGCGGATTCAATTCCCGTTTGCTCCCAGAACTCAATCGTCGCGGCATCCCCTCACTCTATTACTTTCCACCCCGTTCCTGGCAAAAGACCGGTGAAGGCGGTTTAGCCATCGCCAAGCTGGCTACGCGCATTGCTACTCCGTTCGATTGGTCGGCCCAGCGCTTAAAAAACGCTGGGGCGAATGTGGAGTGGGTGGGGCATCCGTTGCTGGAAATCGTGGATGAACGGGCGGCGCAGATCTCACGGCAGACACTCCGTGAAGAGATAGGAGTAGCGGGCGATCAGTTGTTGATTGCCGTTTTACCCGGCTCGCGAGACAGTGAACTCAAGCTGTTGGCACCGCATTTAGCCGGTGCGATGCGCTTATTGGATACAAAGTATCCCGGCCAGTTGCGGTTTGTGGTGGCTGTTCCCGAAGGCGCTGCCAAACGAGTGCGCCCGCATTTTCCCGAGACGCCGATTTACGAAGGACGCACCACGCAAATACTGTTGGCTTCCAATGGTGCAATGGTGAAAAGTGGCACCGTAACGCTCGAAACCGCTATCTGTAATATTCCGCAAATTGTGGTGTATGACGTCTCGCCCATTGTACATGCGCAAATTCGGCTCACCGGTTTGCACAAAAAAGTGCCGTTTGTAGCCATGCCCAACATCATTTTGGGACGTGGGGCGGTTCCCGAATTGCTGGGCGTGAAATGCCGTCCCGTCCCCATTGCAGAAGCGATGGATGTTTTCATCGAAAGTAGCGAGGCGCGGGTGGCAATGCAGCAGGAGTATTCCCGAGTGCGTGAAGCGTTAGGTGCAGACTTGCCTTATACTGCCACTAACCGGACGGTGGGAATGCTGGAAGAAATGCTCGCTGCCCAGCCCGCCGCGTCTTAAAAAATTCACTGTGCCTGGCACTGTGAGATACAGTGGTAATCGGAGTAGAAGTATCACATTGATAATGGAAAATTTTGAATTGACAGTGAGATAACCAAAGCTGGAAACAGCTTCAATTCAGTATCCATTTTTTCCCCTCATGCGCACCTATTTTCAACGTTTGGCTCCCTACTGGAAACCGCATCGCAAATCTATCGCGATGGCAGTGCTTTGCACCGCATTATCGGGGGCATTAACCGGTGTTTTTGCCTGGTTACTCTACAATGTTCTGGGAGAAATTCCCGGCCTTAAGAGCATACCGGGCACGGCAGGCCCCACAACGGCCACACCGCCGGTGGTTGCTCCGGAATTATCATCTGGCCAGTTAACCTTTTTCCTGGTTGGTGTGCTTGTGTGGATGCTGGCGCGTGCCGTTGTCGATTTTGGACGCGAGTATTATGTGCAACGTGTGTGGCAGAAAATTCTGGCTGCGTTTCGTTTCGACTTATTCAAGCATTTCCAGAGTCTTTCCATTGGCTTTTTCGAGAAGCGCCGCACCGGCGAGTTGATGAGCCGCATGACCAACGATCTGGAAGCGCTCAAGAGCATCATGACCGATGCGCTGATTACTGCTGTACGGGCACCGATTGAAGTTGTGGTGTCTATTGGCGCGATGTTTATCCTGAGTTGGAAGCTATCGTTGGTCATTTTGCTGGTGCTACCTCCGATTGCTTTTCTGGTCAATCGCGCCGGAGGACGGATGCGCAAGGCGACTAAGGAGTTGCAGGAACAAACCGCCGAAGTGACGCATTTCTTGCAAGAGAAAATCAGTGCCATGCGTCTGGTGCAGACCTTCGGCATGCGCAACTATGAAGTCGAGAAGTTCGATGAGATTAATAACCTCGCTTATCGCCGCAGCATGCGTCCGGTGCGGATTCAGGCAACTCTTGGCCCGACCATCGACTTCATCGCTTACCTCGGCGTCGTGTTGGTGCTGTGGGTGAGTGTGCGCAACGGTGTCGATTTCGCAAAATTGGGCACCTTCCTCTTTATGATGCACCGCGCATCAAGCCAATTGCGTTCCTTGGCCAACCTCAATAACACGATCAAGAAGGGGCAGGCGTCTGCCGACCGTTTATTTGAATTGCTGGATGAGCAGCCCGACGTGAAAGACGCTCCCAACGCCATCGACCTGAGCCAGCGCGAAATCAAAGGTCATCTGGTGTTTGATGATGTGCGTTTTGCCTACGACGACGGCGAAGACGTATTGAACGGCATCTCGTTTGAAATCAAGCCCGGCGAAGTCGTGGCACTGGCAGGGCTTTCGGGGTCGGGCAAAACCACCATTTCGTCGCTGGTGCCACGCCTTTACGACCCCACCGGTGGCCGGGTATTGCTGGACGGTATCGACCTGCGCGACGTGCAGTTGCTCTCACTGCGTTCCAATATCGGTGCGGTGCCGCAGGAGACAACGCTCTTCCACGGCACGATTCTTGACAACATCGCCTATGGTAGTCCGAATGCGTCTTATGATGAAGTCGTGGAAGCGGCGCGCAAGGCCCACGCCGATGAATTTATCCGTCTGCTGGACGAGGGCTACGACACCCAGATCGGCGAGCGTGGCGCGCGCCTGAGCGGCGGACAGCGCCAGCGTATTGCCATTGCGCGTGCCTTACTGCGCAACCCGAAAATCCTGATTCTGGACGAAGCCACCTCCGCTCTCGATGCCGAAAGCGAAAGCCTGGTGCAAGACGCACTGGGAACCCTGATGGCCGGGCGTACCACGCTCATCATCGCGCACCGCTTCGCCACCATCTGGCGGGCTAACCGCATTCTGGTGATGGAAAGCGGCAACGTCATCGAGGAAGGCACTCATC
Organism: Abditibacteriia bacterium; assembly: GCA_036833945.1. Taxonomy (GTDB): domain Bacteria; phylum Armatimonadota; class Abditibacteriia; order Abditibacteriales; family Abditibacteriaceae; genus DAITOV01. Next base: position 4,528 of record DAITOV010000110.1, on the reverse strand, counting down.
AGGAATTGCTGGAGAAAAAAGGCCAGTATTTCCGCCTCTATCAGATGCAGGCTTTCATGGATCGTCAGCAAGCCGAGGAAGAAGCTGAGTTGAAGAATGCTGAGACGGAATATGATGACGAGGGCGAACAAGACCGGGACCGGCAGGTTGCGAATCGTTAAACCCAATCTGCGAACCCAGAGCGTAAGCGACGGGCTGGCCTCACAGTTTTGAAAGCGCCAACGCCAGCCCGTCGCTTACGCTCTGGGTTCGCAGATAAATGCGTTCGTTTTGATGATCAAATGAGCACGGCAACTACTTCCCGGCTGTTTAACCTGGCGTTACTGCCGTTCTATCCGCTGCTGGGCGTTTATACCCTGTGGCGGCGCTACGGGCAGAAAAAATCGGCGGCTTCGTTTGCCGGGCAGTGGGGCAGTGTGCCGAGCGAGGTGCGCGCGAAGCTGCATGAAGTCGGTAAAAATGCCCCGGTAATTTGGCTGCACGCAGTTTCGGTGGGCGAACAAATGGCGGCGCGGCCTCTGGCACAAGCGTTGAAGGCTGAAATTCCCCATTGTCGCATCGGGCTTTCCGTCACCACCGATACCGGCTTTCAAACGGCACAAAGCACCCTGACCGCAGGGGATGTGGATGCGATATTCTACTTCCCGCTCGATTTGCCGTTTGCAGCCAAGCGCGCCCTGCGCGTAGTGCAACCCGATGTTTTCCTGGCAGTGGAAACCGAACTGTGGCCCAATTTCCTGCATACTGCCAGGACGCAAGGCGTGTCGTGTTATTTAGTCAATGGTCGGGTTTCGGATAATCTGGCTAAACGCGCGGTAAAAACCCCCTGGCTCTGGCGTTGGATGGTTGCCAACCTCAACGGCATGCTGATGCGCGGTGAGTTCGATGCCGGGCGCATGCGTGAGATTGGAGAGAAAATCGGCCTGCCTGAGGCGGCTTCGCGTATCCAGACTGTAGGCGATGTCAAACTGGGCGGCTCGCAGGATGCCGCCGCCAACGCAGCCTTACGCACTCGTTGGCGTGAGATATTAGGGGTGCCCGAGGGCGAGCTTCTCTGGGTTTGTGGCTCAACCCATCCCGGCGAAGAGGAAATGATCGGCCGCGCCTACAAGGAGCTTACCGCTTCCTTTCCCAACTTGAAACTGTTGCTGGCTCCGCGCCATATTGAGCGGGTGCCTGAAGTCGAAGAATTATTGGTGGGTCAGGGGTTGACGGTGCGGCGGCGCAGCATGGCGCAGAGCGGCGGTGAGCAGGTTATTCTGCTCGATACCGTCGGTGAGCTATCCGAAATCTACGCCGCCGGGGATGTGGCGTTTGTTGGCGGTTCGCTCATTCAGCGGGGTGGGCACAATGTACTCGAACCGGTGTTGCGTGGTGTGCCGGTGCTGTTTGGCCCCCACATGGCGAATTTCCGCGCTCACGCCGAATTGATTGAGAAAGCGTCGCTGGGCGGTGGCGTGCCCGATGAAGCAGGGTTAGTGGAGCAGACACGGATATGGCTGGAAGATGAAAGCCGCCGCGCTGCCTTGCCACAACTGGCGCGCGTTGCGCTGGCACAGCATCAGGGTGCGGCTGCGCGTGTCGCCGCGGTGGTTGCGAAAGAGTTAAAATTCAAAGCGACAAATTGAATAATCGAGGAAGCAAATGAGTTATCAACAGCTTGATACCGGCAGGCAAGTGCAGGAATTTATCCCGATGAAAGTGCAAGAGGCCAGCGTCGTGAGCGGCCCCTCGGGCAAGACATTGCAAATTGAACGCGAAACCGATCGTCCCACGATTGCAGGCATTGAAATCGTGCAGGCGCAAACCTTCATCAACGAGCGTCGCGTATTAGTGGTTTCCTACAATTCCCAGGAACCACCGGGCACCCTGGGCTACACCGTTGTAGTGCGCCCCGGTTGCATCGTGGGCGACCATTACCATCATCGCCGCGAAGAGCGTATCTTGGTGCTGCACGGCCGGGCGCAGTTCCGCTTACAAGATTATCGTCCGCATTCCGAGACCTATGAGATGGTGAATCTCTTCACGCTCGATTATCCGGGGGCCTGCGTTCGCGTTCCGGCCGGTGTGGCGCATTCCATTTTTGCTGAAGGCACACAGATGGTGTTGCAGGTGTTGGCATCCAGCGATTACGATCCGGGCGACGATGTACACGTTGAGCTTTCGACGATGTAATACCTGCCCTAACAAGTCCCCCTCACTTTTCTGCGTTAATAGCACGCTAAGCCTTCGGCTGCGCCAACTTCGTCGCAAGTTTTCGCAATTAACGGCAGGAGGAAGGGAGGCTAACAATGAATGATGAATTATGAACGATGAATGTTGGTCTCCACCGTTCATTATTCATCATTCACAGTGGTTGCGAGATGAATTTCTCGAAGGCACGGGCTGCAATTCCCAGTGGCCGGTTTTTCAGGTAAAGATAATTCAGTGGCCGGGTGATCTTTAATTCCGGCACCTGCAAGACGTGTAGTTTGCCGAGTGCGATTTGGTCCGATGCCGAATGGCTGGAGACGAAAGCCACCAGTTCATCGCTTGAAGACACGGTTTGCTTAATGGCTGCCGTGCTGTTGATTTCCAGAGTGTGTTTCCAGCTAAAGCCGCGCGATTGGAACGCTTCTTCAATCACTTCGCGGGTGCCTGAGCCGGGTTCGCGCACCACCCAGCGCATCTCTTCCAGGTCTTTGGCCGTGAGGTCTTCACGCACCGCCAGAGGATGCTGTGAGCCAACGACAATACATAACTCATCATCGCGCCATTTGCGGGCCGTGATGCGATCGTGGTGTATCGGGCCTTCGACCAGCGCCACGTCCAGCTTGTAATCGACCAGTAAGCGCTCGATGGTTTCCGTGTTGCCGTTGGTGAGGCGCAGTTGGAGATGGGGATGCAAACCGTGAAATTTGGCAATGTAAGGCGGGAGAAAGTAGTTGGCAACGGTCAGACTGGCCCCGATACGCAAGGTGCCGCCGTGCAGGCCGCGCAGTGCCTGTAATTCGTCTTCTGCCACCTGTTCGGCAGCAAAGATAGCCCTGGCATGTTCGTGCAACACTGCGCCGCTCTCCGTGAGGCGCACGCCACGTGCTCCGCGTTCGAGCAAGAGCACTCCCGATTGTTTTTCCAACTCGCGAATAGCCTTGGTCACGGCAGGCTGGCTGATGTGGAGCGCTTGCGCCGCGCGTGAAATATTGCCGCGCTCGGCCACGGCCGTGAAGATGCGCAATAGATGAAGATTAAGAGGCATAACTTTAGGTTAGCAATTCTTGATAAAGCTGTATTGGTATTATACCTCAGGCTGTTTTAATCTTTCTCTTATTATGGCGAATTGCGTACTGCTTGATATGCCGGTTGCTGCTTACAACAGCCGTGCCTATTTTGAACAAACCACACTGAACCCGGTTATGACTGCCTACGAGTATGCCCGTATCCTCATCGATGAAGCTCATGAGGCCGACCCCATGCGCAACGCCGAAGGTAAGGCGCAAGAGTTGATCTATGCCGACCGCATGGAGGCCTGGACGCGTCGCTTGGTGTTGGGGCCTTCTCCGCTTTTGCGGTTGGCGGCTCGTTGCCAGCACCTGGAGCGCTGGAGTTTGCCGCGTGCCGCTTATCCCGAGGGCAGGGCAGGCTACCATGCCTGGCGCAGCGAACTCTACCGCCGGCAGGCGGCACGTGCTCGTGAACTTCTGCTCAAGGCCGAGATTTCGGAAGAAGATGCCAATGAAGTGGCGACCTGGGTTTCCAAGACTCACCTCAAAACCAACACCGGTACGCAAACGCTCGAAGACGCTGCCGTTTTGGTTTTCCTTGAATATGAGATCGGAACTTTCGCCGCCCAACACCCCGACTATACAACTGAAAAATATATCGACATCCTGCGTAAAACCTGGCGTAAACTGAGTGTTTCAGGCAAGCGTGCGGCCCAGGCGCTCAACCTCCCGCCGGAGATTGCAGAATTACTGCAAGCAGCTATTAAAAAGGATGCCGAACGCCGTGTTGGTTAAACGTCTGATAAGAAGCAGGCTTTAGGAAAGGTGGTGCGTAATATGCAAAATGAAAAGTCGTTTCGCTTACAACAGTTTGTCGATCCCTTGTTTGGCTCCGAGCGGTATCTCACCTTCGAGGCCGATTGGGTGGCCGAGATGACCGAAAGCACGAAGTGGATTATCTTCCGCCCGCGTTTGCCCGTTACCTATCTCAAGTTTAAAAACGGCACCACTTATACCGTGCATGGGCATTGGGCGCAGGCGATTAAAGACGCCATGGAAAAAACGAATACCCCTGCTCAATAAATAAAAATGCCCGGGCAATTCGCCCGGGCATTTTTTATTTATGGATTTTATTCCGCGATACTACCGAAAGTGGTGCGAAGATGTCATGAGTTTCTCATCTTAGCTAAAATATGCCTTCTGTCATGAAGAAAAAGCTTTCTCCTGCCGAGGCAATTTATGCCCATTTCTATCGACGGCGAAAAAGCGAAGCCGAGTCGAAGCGCACGCGTTTTGAGCAGACACGTATCATCTCGGTAGGGAAT
>DAITOV010000109.1:0-13095 GCA_036833945.1 Abditibacteriia bacterium | reverse complement strand
TGTTGCCATCGGTGCTCCTACCACCCAAACCGCCCCCAAGCCACAAAAACCACCGGCAGCCACGAGCGCTAAAATAAAGCGGGTCAACTTTTTGCCGGTGCCGTGCAAACGCCGCGACTGCTGGGCGCAGGGGCAAGATGCGGAGGAGCACGCTACCCCCAAACCTGCCGATATTTCGCACGGTAATATCCAACTGGAATTTACCGACGGCAGTAAAAAGCAAATCACCCAGCAGAGCGCTGCTGTGGGTAACGCCGATGACATCGGTTTCGACACCCCATCGAACGCCAATCCCAAACTCTCGCCCGATGGCCAGACAGTGGGCTGGACACAGGGCACGCACCAACCCTGCACCGACTGGAGCATCGGCGGCACCATGTTCGTCAATTCCGATCTGGTGCTCTACCGCAACGGGAAGATTTTGCGCACCCTGAAAGTCCCCGGCACCTTTATCAACGGCTGGCGTTTTTGGAATAATGGGAAACAGGTTGCCATCGGTTCGCGCTGGCATCACGGCATGGGTTACGTGCGCTTATTCGACGTCAATACCGGCCGCCTGATTGAAAAGCACAGCACGCCCGAGGCCCGCGAGAAAAAACTGAAATGGGCGCAAGATTTAACGCCCTGATCCTTAGCATTCATGCCTTCCCTTCTTCATCAACTCCAGGAATACCGCGCTTTCAACGACTATGAGCGCACCATGCAACAACGCCTGCAAGCGTTTCTTGAAGCCACCCACGAACAAAATCCGTTCGCCCGCGATATTGCCGGGCAGGCTCCCGAACACGGACACGTTACCGGCTCGGCCTGGATTTTGAACCGGGATTACACACGCGTGGTATTGCTGCACCACGGCAAGTTAGGCAAATGGGTACAGCCCGGCGGCCATTGCGACGAAGAAACCAACGTCCTGGCCGTGGCCCAACGGGAAACCGAAGAAGAAACCGGCTTAAAAGTCGTCCCGGCCACCACCGGCATTTTCGACGTCGATATTCACGAGATTCCCGAATACTGGACAACCCCGGCGCATTTGCACTTCGACGTGCGCTATTTGCTGCTGGCTGATGACACCCAGCCTGTGATTTGCAGCCACGAATCCAAAGCCGTGCGCTGGGTCAGCCTGGAAGAAGCGCTGGAGCTTTCCGGCGAAGAATCCGTAGCGCGCATGGTGCGCAAAACTCTGGAGCTTTCTCGGCATTAATAGCACGCTAAACCTACGGTTACGCTAAAGCTGCGCTTCGCAAAAACGACGCAATTTTTTATAAGCCGTTCATTGCGAAAACTTGCAACGAAGTTCGCGTAGCCGAAGGCTTTGCGTGCTATGGAAACGAAACCGTATCAAAGCTTGGCGATAATGCGAAACAGCATCTGCGCTAATTTGCGCGGATCGTGACGCACCACGTGCTTCACAGCCGGGCTGTCGGAAATTTGGGTAAAGTTGCCCTTGACCGCGCGCACGCCCAGCATCTCGAGGGCATTTTCATCGAAGTCCACAAAGTCGGCCCCTTTGCTGCGGTAACGCTCCAGAATGTCCTCCGGCACTTTGCCGGTATTGACCAGAACGTGGGTGATGACGCCGCTTCCGATGTGGCGAATCAATGCGCGCACGTGATCGGAAGCCGTGAATCCAGCCGTTTCGCCCGGCTGGGTCATGACGTTGCAGACGTAAATTTTCGGCGCATTCGATTGTTTGATGGCCGCAGCGATTTCGGGCACTAACAGATTAGGCAAAATCGAGGTGAAGAGCGATCCCGGGCCGATGACGATAACCTCGGCCTCGCGAATCGCTTCCACGGCTCCGGCTAAGGCCTGCGGGTCTTCGGGAATCAAAAACACCCGGTCAATATTTTCACAGGTGCTGATTTTGCTCTGACCTTCAATTTCCTGTCCATCGGCCAGCACCGCCCCCAGCCGCACATCGTCCAGTGTTGAAGGCAGCACCCTACCCCGCACCGCCAACACCTTGGCGGTGTCTTCCACGGCGGTTTGGAAGTCGCCAGTTTTTTCGTAAAGCGCCGCCACGATGAGGTTGCCCAGCGAATGGCCCTGCAGCGCCCCCAAACCGGAAAAACGGTGCTGGAAGAGTTCTTCCATCAGCGATTCGGTTTCCGCCAGAGCGGCAATGCAGTTGCGCAAGTCACCGGGAGGTAGCATGCCTTCTTCGCGGAGCATTCCCGAAGAACCGCCGTCATCGGCCATGGTCACGATTGCGGTGATGTTCGAGGTATACACCTTCAAGCCGCGCAGCATGGTGGAAAGGCCGGTGCCGCCACCGATGGTTACCAGACGCTCGCCGTGTTCGAGCTTACGGCGGCGGTAGGCGGTTTCAATAAAATCGCCTTTGTCGTTACCGTTGGAAAAAGCGCGCTCCACCGCCTTCATGGTGCCGCGTAAACCAACCGCCACCAAAAGTACTCCGGCGATGAGGAGGGCAATTCCCAGCGCCACCGAATCGAGCAGCGTGTGGGTCTTGGCGGAAATCCACTCCATCACCAGCAGAGAGAGATCAACCGCCACGAAAGCAGCCGTCAGCGAAGCGCCCACGGCTGCCAACACCAGCCCCAGCAGCGTAAAAAGCACCCAGCGCTTGATACCGATGCCGATGGTAAGCCATTTCAGCACACGGTCGCGCCGGGCGAGATATTTTTTCTCCATTATGAATGATTCACCGCGAAGGACGCCAAGAGCGCGAAGGAAAAAAAGAGGGCCTTAGCCTTCTTATTTTTTCCCATGTCGTTCTTTGGTTAGTGCTTCTTGTCTTTACTACTTCGTTCCAAGTCGCGGTGACGAACTTGTACGCGGTGGCCTTGTTCGCGCAAGCGATCGGCCAGCCAGTTCGATAGCACTACACTGCGGTGACGACCGCCGGTGCAGCCAATGGCAATCGTTAAATATGATTTGCCTTCTTTTTCAAACTGCGGCACGCAAAAGAAAACATAATCGCCCAACACTTTCAAGTATTCCTGCGTAACCGATTCTCGCATCACATAATCGATCACCGGTTCGCAATGACCGTCGAGATGACCGATAACACGATCGTAATTGGGATTGGGAAGAAAGCGAATATCGAAGACCAAGTCCACATCCACCGGCACACCATGCTTGAAGCCGAAGCTTTCGACGCGGATTTGCATCTGCGAAATATCGGATTCCTCCACGAAAGTCTTGCGAATTTCCTCGCGCAATTCTCGTGGTGTGACATGACTGGTATTGACGATTTTATCGGCCTGCTCGCGCAGTTCGGTCAATTCCTCGCGCTCTTGCGTGATGGCTTCATGCAGATCAGGATACTGGTCGGAGAGCGGATGGCGGCGGCGTGTTTCATGGAAACGCTTGACCAGGGCATCTTCATCAGCATCCAGAAAAAGGATGCGGTAGGCAATGCCCTGCCCGCGCAATTGCGCCAAAGCATCATTCAGATCGTTAAAAAACGAACCGCCGCGTACATCGGTGACAACCGCCACGCGCCCGATACCGCCACGCGAACAAAGTTCGGCCAGCATCGGAATGAGCGCCGGAGGCATGTTGTCGGCACAGAAGAAGCCGAAGTCCTCAAAGTGGGAAGTCGCCAGCCCTTTCCCCGCTCCGGAAAGCCCGGTAACGATGATAAATTGCATCGGCGAGTTGGAGGCCTGAACGTCGGTTGTCGGAGGAAGCATACAAATTCTTATTTTTCGTCGTCTTTGGAAGTAAATGCACCAACGAGAGCGTTAACCACAGAAAGGGCGAGCGCCCCCAGCATCGGTGGCCAGAACCCTTTGACTTCGAACAGCCCTAAATAGTTGCCGGCCGCGTAGAACAAAAAGCCGTTGATGAGCCACGAAATAACCAGACTCGAAAGTCCCAGCGTCAGGCATGATAACGCGCAGGTCATGCTCTCGGCGATCATCTGCAGAATCGGCTTCACAATAGCATTTGCCAAACCAAGCACAATCGCCGCCAGAACGGCCTGGCCAAAACCTTTAAATGCAATGGTGCCGTCACTGAACTGCGCAATGGCTAAGAGCGCAACAGCGTTAACGGCTATACGGATGAGGAAGGAGATCATAATTTACTGTAAGGACTACACAGTAATTATAGCGCGAGATGATTTTATCGCGCAGCCTGATTAATAAAACGAAACAGCGGCACTCATGAAGAGCACCGCTGTCAAAGGATTTTGGCAACACCAGATTAATTTGCCCGGAAGCTATAGCGTGTACCATTGGGCGGTGTCACGCCATTATAAATTGTCGGGCTTTGCGTGGCAGTACTTCCCTTAAACCATTTAACGTGACCGTCAGCAAATGCATAGTTAGCACCGTCAAGGTGAATTCTGGCATTCTCATTGGTACTGGTCGAACTCGCCAAGTTCGCAAGGTCGCCGCTCACATCTGCAGTGCAGTTCCAATCGTTACAACCGCTATAGCCATTGGCAGCATACCCATTGCCCAACTCAAACAAAAGCACACTCAATGCCGGATATTCCACAGCTGCCAGACTAAAGCCACTATAGGTGCCGTTGCTGGTATTTTGGAATGTGTTCATGCCATAATCCATGTAACCATTACCGTTGCCGGACGCCACCGGTGGATTGGTCTCACTTGGGCACTGATAGAGCTGTATGCTTTTCAGATAGGGTTGAACTGTTTCACCCCAAGGTGAATAACCTGCTGTATTAGGAGTAAAACTACCCGGGCCACCAATCATCAATGGATATTTCTCATCATAATCCTGGGTATATTGGAAGACTCCCAAAGCGATCTGCTTAAGGTTGCTTTGACAAGAAGCTCGCCTTGCATTTTCACGCGCACGGGCGAAGACCGGGAATAGTATCGCAGCCAAGATAGCAATAATAGCAATGACCACCAAAAGTTCAATCAACGTGAAACCAGCGATCTTGGAAGTGAATTTTTTCTGTGCATCTACCATGATTCTCTCCTCTACAAAAATGAATAAAGATGATTATTATTATACCCTATTCATATATGGCATAAACATTTTTTTTACAGCAAGCCACCGTTAAGACATCAAAGAAGAGAGGGCTGAAAGCTAAACACTTCCAACCCTCTCTCGAACAGCAACAAATTTTACGGTGCCAGAATCCAAACCCGAACTTTCTTACGTCCTTTCGAATTCGCCACCCCATAAGAATCATAAGCTAAGTCGATACGCTTGCCTTTGATCGCTCCGCCAACATCCGAAGCAAAGGCATAGCCGTAACCTTCGACATACAGCTTGGTGCCCAGTGGAATGACCCGGGGATCGACAGCGGCAGCGCCGTATGAGATCGGCAAGCCGGTTGCGGTGACGGTGTAGCCACCGTTCTCGCTGGGATGCGGGCTGTAACCGGTGGCGGTCAAGACGACTGAACGCACACGGCGGTATGACTTGGTTTCGTGGGAGACTTGACGATCGCGGGGGCTACCGGCACGGGCGGCCAGGGTGTAGGCCCGGGCATAACGATTGTGATAGGGAACCCTGCCCGGCATATAGAAGGGACGCGCACCAACAGCAATCACCTTATCCTGCGCCTGACGCACGGTTTCCTTGCCAAGATTTTCACGGAGCGTGACTTTACCATCTTTGAACCACACACGCTCTGAAATCTCGACCAGGCCGGTTTGCCCGGCATTTTCTACTTTCGACTGGCCAGGGCGCAAAGTGGCGGTGGGACGGTAACGCACTTCCGGTGCAATGCTGGCGGTGCGAGTTTTGGTTTCCGTACGAACGCGTGTAATGCGAATCGACAAGCCATTGTACACCTTGGCATCGGCGGCGGGGAACACACGGTCTAACGAGCTAAACGGCAAACCGAAAGCATCGATGGCCTGGGCCACGGTGGCGTCTTCGGCAAGCTCCACAGTACGCTGGAAAACCCGTCCGCTGACAATGATCTTCAGGCTTACCGAACGCGTAGGCGACGACAGGCCGGGAACCGAGATTTGGGGCAGCGAGAGTGTGGGAGAAGGAAAATTCGGAAGCACTGCGGAATCGGCCTGTGCATCCGGGGCTGCGGTATTGGCACTACCATCGGCATTAACCTGCGCCGATTGAGCTGCTGCCTGCTGATTTTGATCGGAACTTGCAGCGGTCGCTTCGTCGGCCTTACTCACCGAATCGAGCTGACTCCACCATCCAATCGGAAAAACTACTGCACTCACGATGATCATCCACACAACTGGCAACGATCTTAATCGAGGGCGCAACGCCGCTTTCAGCAAAAAACCACTGATCCATTCTTCGCGCGAATGCTCTGTAGAAGACACTTCGCTTGAAGAACTCTGCGAGCGCTTTGTCGGTGTTGTATTAACCACCGGCATCACCTCCATAGGTTACGGCAACGGCAACGAACGGATTTTGTTCAGCTGGATTTTCCGTTCGCTAAAGCAAAAACAAATTTCAAAAGCCAAATTCGCCTTCGCCATACAAGCAAAAACGATCCCGTAAATTGCATACTTTGTTGCAGGCTGCGGAATCGTCATAAAAAATTTTAGGTCGCCTTTTGCGGCGTGTCAACCCCTTTTACCACACCCCCACTTATTAATCCGATGAAAATAATTAGTTATTTTCTACCTCAGAAGAGAGGTTAATCATGGAAAAATTCTCTGACTGTTCCGCCAAAACACCATTTTTCAGGCTGGCCTCACGAGTCCACCAAAAGCGCCAAAACGTTGCTGGGTATAGGGCGGTCCATGATGGGCGCTGCCATACATAGCGCACCATCACGTGCGATTTCCAGCTAACAAAACGCTGCTCGAATTGCAAATTTTCCCAGGCATCGACCGACGAAAAAACCAAGGTTAAATTTTTTTCCGGGGGCGCTTTTTCATCCCATTTTGCTTCCGCCTGCCCTAAAATCGGTGTTCCGGTGCGCAAATACCAACCGGCCGGCCACTGTTGGCTGGGTTCGATCCATACATCGCCGGACGTATTTTGGGCTTTTTGCACGGCTTGCATCATAGCGTCGCGGTATGCCTCGGTCGTCTGGGCAAAAAACAAAGGATCATGCCGGTCGGCGGCAGCTTCAAAGTTGGTTGCCTGCACGTGGCGCAATGAAAAGACCAGTGCGAAGACCGCTACTGCCGCCAGGGCATAACGCCTCGCAACTGTTTTTAACTCGATTTGTGCCAGGCCATAACCAGCCAGAAGGGCTAAGGGAAGCACTTGGTGGGCCAAAAGCCAGGGCACTTTCTCATTGGCAACGGCATACAGCACCAGTGAACTCAGTGCCCACCACATAAGTAAATCCGTGAAACGCGTGGGGCGCCGCACAGCCTGGAACATGCCCCAAATCGCTGCCAGGAACAGCGGCAATTCGTAGATGGTGAAAAGACGGAAATAATAATCGTTTGGTCCTGGTAAGCGCGGTTTGCGTTGCTGCCCGCCCCAGTATTCCAGCATGGCAGGCAGGGCGCGCAGGGTTTCGCTGCGGAATAACAACACCAGAATCACAACAGCCACGGCCAAGCCCAGCAGCAGCGATTTCCAATCGAAAGTAAGCCGCCTTTCTGTTTTTAGCTGCTGCAAGCAGTGCCACGCCCAGGCCACTGCCAACATCGCTCCAATGAAAAAGACGTTGGCTTTGGTCGCCAGAAATAAGGCCAGAATCGCTGCCAACCCTATGCGGGCGTTGCGCCCCCGTGCCGTGGAAGCGGAGTGTTCGATTGCAGCCTGGAAACACAAGACCGCGCCCAGGGTCAGCACCATCACCAGCGAATCGTGCAGCAAGCGTCGGGAATAAGCCACAATCACCGGCGAAACCGCCAGCAGCGCCCCACTCCACAATGCTGCGCGTTCGCCCAAATACTCACGCGCCGGAAAAAGCACCATCCACAGCAAACCCACTCCCAGCAAGGCCGGAACTAACCGCGCTGAGAAATCGCTAACTCCCAATAGTCCAAAAACTGAAGCGATCAGGTGATAGAGCAGCGGTCCATGATAGACAGGGTCGTAATGATACTCGCGCAGCCCCAGGGCAAACCAGGCATGAATGGCTTCATCGGGATGAAAAGGAAAATCTCCCAACCGCCATAGCCTCAGCAAAGCGCCACTAAAAAGAATAAGCAGAGCAATACCTGTAATTTGAACTGTCGGTTTATGGGAAGAAGTAATCTGGTTCGAGTTCATGCACCTAAGCTGTTTTAAGGTTGGGCAGTAATATATTCGGGGTTCTCACAGATTATCACGGAATCGGTCTCATAGTCAGTCCCAAACCGCACCGCGACAGGCAAAGCCTCGGCAAGACGATTAATAGCCTCGTTCCCGTACTCCCAGCGCTCTAAACTTCCCAGAATAATCCAACGCACCCGGTATTTGCGCAGAATTGCCAGACGTGCCGCTGCATCGCTCGTCATATAGAATGTGCGCACGTCCTGTTTGCGTTGCAGGATTTCTTCCATATTTCCCAACCATTGATGGGCGTGAGACTGCGGGCCGATCACAACCGGTATCCCCGTGGCATTAGCATAGCGGGAAAAGTCCGTATAGTCACCGCCATCTTCTTTTTCGGCTTCGATGAGGAAATCGCCTTCGCCCGCCCGCATTTGCAGCCATTTTGCGGCGTTTTGTTCGTGCGCTGAAAGCTGCGTCCAGGCATTGGTGCCTTTGAACTGGGCGAACTCCCCTGCCCGGCCCCAGACCACCATACCCGACGAATACAACATGACAGCCAGGAATGGCAGATACAACAAAGGCAAAACCTTGGGCCAGCGCCCCTCAGCGACTTGCGGCAATGCCAGGCAAAACGCCGCTACTCCACACAAATACCAGGCTTGCAAACCGAATTTAAAAATCGTGTCCTGCCGATGATAGGGCGGCGGCCAATATCCCATCCAGGTGAATTGACTCCACATCAGAATTAAAATTCCAACTATCGCTAATAAAACAGAGAAATTGTTCTCCGGGGATTTCCGGACGCGACAAAGCGCCGGGATAAGAATGGCAATGAACACGCCCCAGATCATCAGCCAGGCTAACAGTGGCGACGTAGGCCAGGCAAAATGCACACCGGAAGAAGTCGTTGTCAGTTTGAAGAGAAAGAGCGAAGCAATAAGCAAGGCCAGTAAAACCAACGATGCTACAGCGACAAGCCTATCACTGAGTGTTTTACGAGCAACCCACAACGCCATGCAAGCCAGGAGGAGCGAAAACGGAAAATCCCACGCATTAGTCATGACCTGGGCAGCCAGGGCGACACTACAGAGCAATAGCGGCAGTTTCTGCCCGCCTTGCCACAAAGCCCACGCCAAGCACAGCACCAACACTGTTAACGGCATGGCGAAGAGGTGGGCGTGTAAGTCGCCGAACGCAAAAGTGAAAAACGGATATTCGTTGATGGTGAATGGAATAACGCGCGTGGTGGAAAAATACTCCGGCGCACCCGGCGACTGTCCAAATACCGACGGCCACACCAGACGCAACGGAGCCAGTGTGCCCAGCGTGAGGACGCCGCAAACGGCCAGCAATCCCCATTTCAAGCTTCTACAAAGCGCACCACACAAAGACAAGAGGGCTGAGAACACCAGCGCGGGCACGGTGGCGCACATCAGGTTATAAGTCCATTGTGGCGTAGAGAAAACCGCCCGGGTCAGCAGTGCTGTTTGGAGATGTCCGGCATAGTAATAACCGGTGAGCCGTTCTCCGGCAGTGTATGGATTGGGAGGTGGCAGATAGTCGGCGCGCGCGCAGGTGGCGATCATGGCCATATCCATCTGCTTTTCCCCATCGACAGTTTCCGGCCCGAAGCTGCGCAGCAAAAGGAAGAAAAGGAACACGCCCACGAACAGGGCTTCCCCGGCGAGAATACCTCGCCGCTTCTCCCGGGATATTTTTAAAGTGGCATCGCGTTCACGCCACAGGCAGAAGATCCCGATAATAACGGCTGGAAAAATCAATAAAGCACAAAACCGGGGCGCTACGCCGATATGCCCCAGCCAAAATGCCATGACTGTCCACAGGCAAAGCCCCAACACCCGGCCAACTGCCAAACCGGCATCAGGCAGCAAATGTTGCCAGATGCGCCGCGAGAGGGGAAAGAACGCCCACCCGATGAGCCAGAGCAGTATCAGCCAGAGGAAATTTTGCACGTCATTAAATCATGCCACCGTGCAAAGGCTCGGGCCACCTTTGTATACCGATTCTATAAATTTAGTCTGTAGATTTATCTTGACGCATACGGACATTTAATCGTTGAGGTTTTGCACTCAATTTGCGAACCCCGAGCGTGAGCGACGGGCACGGGCAATGAGTTCGGTGAAGCAAAGAAATCGTGCCCGTCGCTCACGCTCGGGGTTCGCAAATAAAAGCACTCGCCCTGCGCAAAAAGCCAGGAAAAAATTTATTTTACAGACTGTGAAAAATCCTTTATTAGTTAACAACCATACTATAGATACAGCACATTTTTATCGCGAAAACTCGCGACGAAGTTTGCGCAGCCACAGGCTTTGCGTGCTATCAAGGCTTCCAAACCACCGATTGATCTTTTATTGCCGCTTCCAGTGATTTTTCTGAAAAGGCTTTAATATGTCCGTCCACAAAAAGAATATGGGTCAGTTTTTCTTCCCCGACCTGATGGCGAAAATCGAATTTCCGTTCTTTGCCTTCATACATCAGAATCGTTTGAGTTGGGGCGCGCACCTGGGCTATTGGGAAATTGCCCATATCTGCGTTGAAGCTGTATGAATTCGGATTTTCAGCATCTTTGGGGCAACGAAGAAGATCGGCATTGCGGGTATAAGGCATGATACCTTTTTGCCATTCCTCATGCGAAGGAAACACTTCGTCAAAATCCTGCGCATATTGCAAAGCCCCTAAACCAAGCTGCTTGAGTTGTGACTGGCATTGATGAAATTGCGACTCGCTTTGAACTGCTGCACCATCCGTCATTTTGGCCGTAAACATATCCATCAGGTCTTCCATCATCGGGTGTGGCGGCGACTCCCAAAACGGCGTTTTGCCGTCTTGCACCGGCACAATCAGCCATTCATTGTTATCCAGACGCAAACGCAGGCGCTCGCTACTGCCGATAAAGCCGGTGATGTTAGCCGTGATGACGAAATCCAGCCAAAACGTCGCGATGGCGTTATTTTGCTGGGTATAGGTTCGCAAGTCTTTGAGCGAAAGCACGGCATACTTACCCATCTGCTTACCCAGCAGTTCTTGGAGGGGTTTGAGGTTTTCAATTGGTGCCGCTTGCGCCACACAGCGCCGTGCCTGAGCGAGGTCACCGTTATTAAACGCCCAGACAAACGAACGCACGGTCGCTTCGGGTGTGGAGAGGTCGATTTTTTCGGCGGGATTGTTCAGCCGGTTGATGGCACCATGAGCGGCACCCAATTCGACAGGCATTGCCGGCAAAGCGCCCGCAGTAGGCTCGCGGCCTGCCATACCCGGGCCGGCATCGGGTTGGGCAAATGAAATTTGAGCCAACAACAGAAGCCCAGCTATCATACTGCTTGTCAGTTTGAACATTTCGATACCTCGCACCATATTAATGGCAACAAAAATACTTTTATCCAAACGATGAAGAGTATTTTTGTTTACCAACGAACTGTGTTGCTTTTAAAAGCTGTGTTCAACTCGGCTTTAGTAAACGCTTTTACGTGGCCATCTACGAAAACAATATGGCTACGCTTTTCTCCTTCCACCTGATGGCGAAAATCGAATTTTCGATCTATGCCTTCGTACATGAGAATCGTGCTGGCCACGGTATTAACTCTTTTAAGACTGACCCCGGTGAGCGCGGCATTGTAGGAGTAGGATATAACAGCCCTGTCCATCGATGGGCATCGAAATATCGTCTCCCTCTCATGGAAAGGTGCAAGGCGCTCCTTCAAGCCATCTTCTCCAGGAAACACGTCACCCGCATCCAGGACATATTGCAAAATGACCATAGCAGACTCCTTCATGTGAGATAGGCATTGATAGCTATTCCATGCATCCTGTACCGTGAGCTTGTTGGTCATTCCCATCGCCAGCATCTCTGTAAAATCTGTGACAATTGGTGCATACAAGAATGACCTGGGAGAAGTTTTTGCAGTCGATTGCGGCGCTATCAACCACAAGCCACCGACGCGTTGCAAACGTAAGCGCTCACTACTACCCGAAGGCTCGTCGTCGCTACCGGGATGAATAGTGTCCAACCAAAAAGTTGCCAAGGCTTCGTTCTCGCTCACATACAGGTGAAAATCGCGAATAGAGAATGCCGCGTAGCGACCTAATTTAAACCAGAGAAAATCGCTAATGTAGTTTATGCTGTCGGTAGGCGCAGCATTTAAGACACACTTTCTGGCCAGATCGACATCCTTTCTATTAAGTGCCCATATAAATGAACGCACCGTCGCTTCTGGTTTGAACAGGTCGATTCTTTCTACGGGGTTATTTCGTCTATTGATCCCGTCGAGCGCAAGAATGAGTGCTTCAGACGTGGGAGGAATTGATGATGCAACCGCCATCCCTGGCCCGGCTTCAGGTTGGGCATGAGCAGTTTGCAGCAAGAGTAATAAACACAGAAGTACACCACTCACTCCGCGCAACATAACCCACACCTCTCCCTTATTTAGATTTCACGCCGACCCCGCAACGCTCCGGCAATGGTGATCTGGTCGGCGTAATCCAAGTCACCACCAAACGGCAAGCCCCGTGCCAGTTGAGTGAGTTTCACACCGCGCGGCTTGAGGATATTGACCAGATAATTGGCCGTGGTTTCGCCTTCCACCGTTGCCGAAAGCGCCAGCACCACTTCCTGTATGCCTTCGGTTGAAATACGGCGAACCAACGCATTGATGTTGAGCTGTTCCGGCCCGACACCTTCGATGGGGTTCAGCAAGCCATTCAATACATGGTAACGCCCGCGAAACTCGCCGGAATTCTCCACCGCTAAAAGTTCGCGCGGTTCAGCTACCACACAAAGTTGTGTGCCGTCGCGACGGGGCGAAGTGCAAATATCGCACAGTTCCAAATCGGTAAAATTGCCGCAGCGCGCGCAGGGCTTGATTTGAGCGCGCACGTTCACAATCGCCTGGGCCAGCTTTTGGCCGTCTTCGCGTGAAGCGCGCAGAATATGAAATGCCAGGCGTTGCGCCGATTTGGGGCCGACTCCGGGCAGTTTTTCCA
>DAITOV010000108.1:2981-13165 GCA_036833945.1 Abditibacteriia bacterium | reverse complement strand
ATTCGGTTGTGGCTCAGAAAGGAGGTTGGCAGTGACGGTTTCTACTTTCTGCCCGCTCATCTTTTCGAGGTGAAAAGCCAGTTCCCGGGCAGCGTATTTTTCAGATTCTGTCGCACTGTAGGCGATGACGATTTGAACCTTATGATTTTGGTCGGCGAGTATCACGTTTGGCGCTGTTTTTGAATAGACCGAAGAATTAACGAATACGGTGAACGCCAAAGCAACACCAACAACAAACAACCTTTTACGACTTTTCATAATAAAACACTTTTTACCTGATCTGTTCTACACAGATGATCATCTACGGCTCACACGCACTTTTGCGTTCAGGGGATGTAGGGATTCCAATCGCGTGAACAATAGATACCGCCCGCACCGTTGCAGCTTGCCGCTGCATTCATGGATGCAACGATATCGCTGACCTTGCGCCACTTGGCGTGCCCATCCGCAAACGCGAAATTGGTGCCATCGAAATGACGGCGAATGCGCGCCCTTTCATCTTCATTAGCATGATTCGCCCAATACTGATACTGGTTGGCACTGAGCTGCACATGCCAGAAGGTGTTGAAATCGGCCAACAAGATGACTTCTGCAGAACGCTGAATCTGGCTGATGGAAATGGGAAATCGTCCGGTTCCACCATAGTATTTCGTGGCTTCCCAGTTGCTAATGGCGGCGCTATAACCGTAACTTGGCAAATTGAACGTATTACCGCTGTAGGTGCCTGTTCTACGGGCCGAAGGACAATCGTAAATCTGAACGCTTTTCGTATAGGGGAAGATGAGATCCATCCATACCGGGCGCGCAGTATCCGGGCTCAGGCTGGGATCGCCAATAGAAAGATAATTAGTTTTTTTCATGGCAGAGACCGCAGCAGGCAAAGGCCAACCACTGCTGCCGGTGCTGGGTGCTTCGAACCACGCCAGCGGATAGCGCTCATCATAGTCCTGGACATACTGCATCATGCCCAGCCCCATTTGCTTGAGATTGCTTAAACACGATGTGCGGCGGGCATTTTCACGAGCGCGTGCAAATACCGGAAACAGAATTGCCGCTAATATAGATATGATAGCAATTACAACTAATAATTCTATCAATGTAAACCCAACACGCACTCCGCTTTTTCCATGTCTCATTGTCTCTTCCTTACCCACAGATCACCTGCAAGGGTAATTATACCCATGCTGTCTTACCACTAAACCTATTCTCCTCCGAAATACATAAATAAAAGTGACTTTTCAGCTCTTTTTCCGATGGGTTTTCCGATATTCGCGCGGACTCAGCCCCACCTGCCGCAGAAAGACCAATGAAAAACTATTCGGGCTGGAAAAGCCTAAGAGATGAGCAATATCATTGATACGCTCATCGCCCTCTACCAGCATCAGCTTAGCGGCACTGATGCGACTTTGGGTGGCATACCGCATGAGAGTAGTTCCCAGAGTGCGCTGGAACACTCGGTTTAAATACGCCGAATTTACGCCGCACACTCGTGCCAGTTCTTGCAAGCTAAACGGACTATGGAGATGAAGGTGGATATAGTCGATCGCTTCCCGGCACAGCCGGGCCTGTTTTTCACTGGCGGTAGCCTGGATAGCCTCAGTTTCGGCGCGAAGCGGCAACCAGCAGCTATTACCGATGCTGAGTTGGGTGCGCGGCAGGTAGTCGCTCAGGTTTTGCATCAGCCTCAGCAGCATGGCCTGGGCCTGATTTTCTTCTTTAAGTTGCAAATATTCTACATACTGGCGCAGCATTCCTGGAAAAGGAGTGAGAGGAATGTGCAAGGGATGAGTGCCGCCACGATCTTGCTCGTAAAGGCGGATAAAGAGCTCCCGGGCATTGAACTCCAAAGAGAGCATTCGCCGTTGGCCGTACTGGGCCAATTCGCTTTCATCATGGGGGTGCTGGCCATCGTGTCTGGGCACCAGCGAAGGGACGTAAAATGCAGCCGGGGCAACGAGACGGTAAGCCGTGACACCGGAAGGTAAAACATGTCCCTCCTGCTTAAGCCCGGCTGCCATTGCGTTGGTGACACCAGCCCGCTCGTCCGAAGCCCCTCCATAGATAAAGCCCAGATATTGCAGGTGCGAAGCCAGGACATAGGAGCGCGGCCACTGGGTGATTTGGTCGACAGGCGAAGTCGCGCTATCTTGCAACAACTTCTTCTGTAAGGGCCAATGTGGAATCTGAGCGAAATTATAGGGCGGCACTGCCGCAAACTGCGTAACCCTACCGTTTTGCAGCGACGGGATAATATGCAGATCGAGCGCCTGCACAATTTGTTTACGAATCTGTGGCGCAAAAGGCATGGCAATAGTCTACATGCGCCTCACGCCCGTGGCTCGCTTACGATTGTGTCGGGCTTGCACTGTGCAATGCGAGATCGGCAACTTCACCGGGTGCGAAGTAAGGCGGATATGTTTGCGACAGGTCGCCATCGAGCGCCGCCAACGGAACACGAGCTAAATAGATGGATTTTTTACCCTCATGCCCGGAGTAGTAGCTCACCCAGAGTTCACCCTCGTGCTCCACCAGGCCGGGATAAGTGCAATCGCTACCGCTGGGCAGTTCCAAAATCGGACGCAGGGTTTTGGTGTCTTTCTCGAATTCATAGAGCAGCATAAACGGATCGCGATAGCCTTCGGCTGTCGCCGGTTGGCGAAAAAGCCTGGCTCCGGCTATGATGCGGCCATCGCTCAACTCAATCCAATGCGGGCCACCGGCAAAGTAACCTGTTTTATGCCAGGCCCATTCCGTATAAGGGAAACGGCTCTCGCCGATCAAGCTGTTCCAGCCGCGCAACCACACCCGCATCACGCCATCGCGCGACGAAACAATGCTGGCTTCGTTGCCATGCAGCGTTTCGGCAATCATCTCCCATTCAATGCCGTCGTGGCTACGAAATAAGCGAAACGGTTGAGGTCCAGAAACACCGTGCAGGTTTTGCTCGCGCACCCAGGAGTAGGCCGCACCATCGACCCACACCACTCGCCAGAACCAGTGCTCGCGCGGGCCAGTCTCTTGCAGGGCCGACCACTGATAACCATCGGCTGAAAAAGCGCAAAACGATTGCAAAGTTTGAAACTGTCCATCGCGAAATACCCGGCCCGCGCAGGATAGCATTAAGCGTCCATCCGGTGTTAGTGAGAAGTGCGGGTCGCGTAGGTCGAATCCATCCAATTCAAACGTAGCGGCTGTTTCCCATCGATTGCCGTCATTACTCACAATGATACGCACTATGCCGTCACGCCCGCAAGCGTGGTTAT
Source organism: Abditibacteriia bacterium (assembly GCA_036833945.1). Classification (GTDB taxonomy): domain Bacteria; phylum Armatimonadota; class Abditibacteriia; order Abditibacteriales; family Abditibacteriaceae; genus DAITOV01. The sequence continues at coordinate 9,902 of DAITOV010000108.1, read as the reverse complement.
CGGCTTCGCGAAAACACACCAGCCACCGCTCTTTGAAACGGATCAGGTCGGTAAAAGCACTGTGCTCGGCTTCGTTCCAGATACAAGTGACGTTTAACTCACCGGATGCATTAATTACTTTTTCGCTTTGAATGCTCATTATGCTTGTTCGTCTTCCATTTGTTGCAGCAATCGTTTCGCTTCTTCGTTATTCACGCCATAGAATAAGTCGGAGCGCGACTGCTGACGGAACAATAACATCGGCACATTGATGGCAAACGATGTTTTATATTGCCGGTAGAACTGTTGCCGCGCTTCAAGCGCCGCCTGTTTTGCCGCTTTGTTGGCGGGAGTGGCCTCTTGCTTTTCTTGCTCAATCGCCGTCATCGCTGCAATTTGCAGGCGCACATAGTCCATGCCCACCTGCAACACTGCGATACGCTCCAAAACGGCAGCATCGGTGGCAGCCAGCGTCTTGGCCTGGTCGAGATGCCCCTGCAACTCTTGCATGACCTCTTTCGTCCAGAGCGGAATCATCTCCTGTTCGGGGATTTTCCCGCGACGCCAGGCGTTAATACCGGCAATGCGATTGGTCTGTTGTTCCACTGCATCGAAATACCGCTGGATTGCCGGTGCTGCCGGGCCAAATCCGCTCTGGCAATAATCGGCCATGATGGCATCGACATCGGCGTACGGATTCCATAGCAGCTTGCTTAAGACGTAATAATTCAGGCCGTTACCACCCCAGTGGTGGATGAGCGAATCGTAATCGACACCCATCATGCCGGTATCGAAACAGTGACGCAAGTCTGCCGCCATGCGATGCGTGAATACCAGCGGGAAGCCGTAGCTATGGTAGAGCGTGTTGGGCCGTAGGAACATGTGCTTGGTAACCCTGGTGAGGCCGTCCCACTCGACCAGCGTGTTGGCACGATCGCTATCGCTCATATAGCTGTTGAAACCGACATGGCCGATGATCACGTTATCGCGGGGCTTCTCGCGGACCGGCGGGGTTTTCCAGGCACCATAGGAAATGCCGATAATAAACTTACCCGGCACCGCTTTTTCCAACCGCTCGGCAGCCAGATTATAGAAGCGCATGTAGCGATCGCTCAGCGACGGATATTCAAAGCTGACTCGCTTTCCATTGGCACCGATACTGGACAGCTCGACTTTCGGCGCTTCAGCGACGTCCCACGACTTGCAGGTGGGACACATGCAGTTGCCGGTCATGGCACTATCGTTGGGTGAAGCGGAAAAAGCCAGCGCCCCCGGCCTGCCTTTGAATGAGGCAACCGCATTGGCGACAAACTGTTCTAAAACTTCGGGATTGCTGACACAAATTTTGACCCGTTCATGCTCGCCTAATAACCGCTCGGGCCAATCGCGGCTACCGTTGAGCTGCATGGCAAACCACTCGGGATGCTTCTCATGGTAGAGGTCCCACCATTTCGTGAAGGCATGCGGGGCGCTCAACTTGACTCGCCCGCCCAGGCGCTGCCGCAATAACCATTGGGCACTCACCTGTTGCATGGTGGCATGTTGTTCGGGCGTCACCCGCATCATTTCGCGCGGCTCGGAAAAACGCGGACTGCGATTTTCCATTAAATCGCGCACCTGACGTTGCACCAATGCCGGGGCTTCTTTCCTGTCGAGTTCATTAATCGCGATTTTCGCTTTTTTAGGGATGACCTCACCCGAAGTCCCAGGCCACAGCCAACGCACTCCTAATTGCTCTTCCAGAAAAGCCGAAACCGCGTAGTGGGTTCCCTGCTGAGGTAATGCACCGCCGACTTCATCTTCACGCCCGGCCAACACCAGCTTATTGCCAACGGTTTTGTGGAGGAAGCCTTCAGGCGGCAAGTCGGCGATATGAATTCCCGCCTGACGCACCAGGTCGCTATCGCCCACTAACACCAGCGAACCATTCTTTTCGAGCACTGACAGCTCTTTTGCCTGTTTAACGAAAAATTCTGCACCGGAAACAGCCGTTAGGTAGCGGCTTAACTCCTTGGCAGCAGCCTGGGCCTGGGAAGAAGACCGGTCGGCCAACACAATGACCGCCGTGGCTTTGCCGTTTTCTGCTAGTGTCATTGGCTGTGCCCATGCCATCTGGCTTATTAAGGTTGCCACTCCGATTAAAAAACAGTTTTTGGGGAATTTTCTCGCAACCATCGCACTCGATTTATTTAGAATCATTATTCGTTACCAATGTCCCAGTAGCCCAGCGGCCATTTGCCAGTGCAGGTGCCCGTGGGGAAATCGGCTTCCGAGCGGGAGCAGCCCGAGGGCACACCGGTGGTATCGGTAGCATCGCGCCTTAGCACATCGGCCTTCACCCATTTGACATGGCCATCTGCAAAGCAAACGTTTAAACCACCAAAATGACGCCCGGTTTGAAAATCCTTACCGTAGAGTGTCTTATGAGCAGCCGTCCACGACGCCGGTTCGGCAACACCAAATTGGCCCGAGCCGGGCGAATAGAAGTAGCTGTTAGGAATCGTCAAGTCACGGGGCCGCGCCGTATAAGCACCGTTATCCATCAACATATAAGTTTTGGTAGGAGCGGCCAACATGCTTTCGTGCAGGCTTTTGGCCGTATCGCTCACCGGTATGATGCCCCGATTCGCGCCATAATTGAGTTTAGTCGGGTCGTCGTGGTTGGATGACGGACACAAGAACATCTGTGTATTCTTGAAGTAAGGAAAAGCAAAGTTCTGCCAGAACAACGACGTATTGTGGAAGCGTCCGGTAGTGGGAGCATCGTCTGGTGTGGGGCGGGGGCTGCTGACATAGGCCTTGGGGAAAAAGCCATCGAAGTCTTGCGTATACATGACTAAGCCCAGGCCAAGTTGGCGCAAATTACCGGCGCAAGAAGTCCGCCGCGCGTTTTCACGTGCCCTGGCGAATACGGGAAACAGAATCGCCGCAAGTATTGCAATAATAGCAATTACGACAAGCAATTCTATCAAAGTAAAACCCCGGCCTATGGAACGATTTGAACTGAGCATAGCTCGCCCTCCTTTGTCTGTTACTCCTCTACTGATGTTACCACTTCCAAGGCCCTCTCTAACTGCAATTTTTGATATATTTACCTGAAAGAAATGAGAAGAACCACACTCATCCCGGATACCGGCGCTAATCGTGAATTCTACTTTGAGAATTTGCCCGTCGATTCGCCCGGCCAACTGCTGCGCGGCGGCATCGGAACCCCCAACCGCCGCAACGATTTGTGCGATACGCGCGAGATGTGGTCGTATCCCTATTATGTGTTGGAGATGATGCAGCCAGAAGGCAGCGGCTCATACCGCAATGAAAACGGCTTTGGCTGCCAACTTGCCTATGGAAACTTCTTTTTCGCCTATCCCGGATTCAAGCAGTATTACGGCCCAGGCAAAGATGAGAACTGGTCGGAAATCTGCGTGAGTTTTGCCGGGCGTATTTTCGACCTCTATCGTGAGAGCAATCTTCTCCATCCCCAGCAACCGGTATGGCATTTAGCTAATCCCGCACCGTGGACTACGCGCCTGAATGCCTTACTCCAACAACCCCGACCTGTCGCCGCGCTCGATAGTGCCGCGCAGGCCACGCAATTTTTACACTTTCTGCTGGAGATGATGCAAGAAGCAACTCCCGTTGAGAGCGGGCACACGCCCAGCGACTGGTTCACCCAGGCTTGCCTGATGTTGGTGAACGATCTTTCCCACAAATCCGACCTGAACCGCGTAGCCGCGCAACTTGGCATGAGCTACCACACCTTTCGGCTCTATTTCACGCAGCGCGCGGGAATGTCGCCCCTGCAATATCGCAATGCCAAACGCATTGAGGCCGCTCACGATCTCCTGATTAGTACCAATAAAGCATGTCACTCCATCGCGTTCATTTTAGGCTACTGCAGCGGCGACCATTTCTCTGCCGATTTTAAACGCCACACCGGCCTTTCGCCCCGCGACTATCGCCGGGAACAAACAAAAAAGGGATAGGCAATTTAGCGCCTATCCCTGAAGAGCAATTACTGTGATTACAACTGCATCAGGCTCACGCCTTTGAAAATGCCGCCAACGGCGGAGTTCTTTGTAACCTGCACCGCAATCAGATTTTTGCCGGATTTGAGTTGATTGGTGATATCAACCGTGAAATCTTCATCCCAGCCTTTACCGGCCTCGCCCAGCAGGCGTTTACCCGCTTCCTGACCATTGACATAAGTCACAGCATCGCCATCCACTCCACCAAAAAAGAGCGCATAACGCTTGCCGTTTTCTTTCTTCACCTCAATGGTCTTGCGATACCAGGTGGTGCCAAAGAAGGTATGGCCCTGCTCCTGCCAGGTGCTGGTGGCGTTGACCGTATGCCAACGCTGGTCGTTGAACGCGGGCGCTATCACGCCTTGCCGCAAACCGTTCTTTTGCGGGTCGGTGCTGAACTTCCAGTCTTCGTTCAGATTCTGCAAGATGCGGGCACCAGGGTTCTCTTTAAGAGTAGCCAGTTGCTTGCGCAAACCGGGAATACCGGCCTGTTCACTCATCACTTTCCAGGTATAGCTGGTCAAATTCACATTGAAGATATCGCTTTCCTTATTGGCTTTGATCTTCTCACCCAGCGCGTCCCATGCCGTGACGGCAGCCAGTATGTTCTTCTCTTTCTTATAGCGCTCTACCAAGTTGCGCACACGCGCCACTTCGTGCCCGGCTTCCATGCCCTCGAAGCGTTTGGCGTAGGGCTGCTGGTCGCCGATGAGTTGTTTCGACTGAGCAATCAGCCCGCTGAGCTTCTCGATGAGCTTGTCGTCGAGAAATAAGCGATCAATGAAACGGGCCGAGAAGTAATAGGCCGGGCCTTCAAGCGAAGCTTTTTCCAACGTGCGGTGATATTCCAGCATTGGCTTACCAGCCGGGCCGAAATAGCTGTTGCAGAAATATTCCAGTTCTTTTTCGACATCAATATCGGGGTTCACCTGCAAGCGCACCGCGAAATAATGCGCCATGGTCTGCGCGCCCCAACTGGGATGCACTTCGTTGATAATACCTTGTATTTTATGGTTGCGATAGTTGCGAGTGCGGTCGGTGAGGAAGGTGAGGTAGGGCAACGGGCCGTACCAACAGCCACCCGACCAATAATCGCGCGCAAAGGTTTGGCTAACGTATTGCGACCATCCATTTAATATGCTCAGAAACCGCGCATTGCCGGGAGCCTTGGGATCGTTGAGTAATTTGGAGTAATCACCATAGGCGGCACCGATTGTCGTAGGCCCCACCAGAATGTTGGGTTCCATGCTCTCGACTTTGGTCGGCGCTTCAAAGTGCGTGGCATAGGCATACCAGGAAATACTGAGATTTTGGCCTTCCTCACGCAGCCGGCGCGCCACGTAGTTGCCGAAAATCGCCATCCGATTGCTCATCGACGCCTTGCCCAGCCGCTTCTCACCTGCCGGAGTGGTGAGGTTTGGGTCGTCCATAGCGCGGCACAGTTCGCACTCGCAATAACCGTCCAGGCTATCGTAGGGTTCAATAGAGCGCACCGTCTGGGTGGGGTTGTCCTTGGCAAATTGAATCAGGGTTTGAGCCACTTCTTCCTGCACCGCCAGGTTGCCCATACAAATTTGTTGCCCTTTACGCTCACCGTTAACCAGGGCAAAATATTCGGGATGCTCCTTGGCATATTTCCAACGCGGCATCAGGTGATTGAGGTTGTGGCCGACATAAATGCCATACCCACCACCAGGATGGCCACCGGCCGCGTGGCGATTACGAATCGCCCAGCGATTGGCTAACCTACCCTGCTCGGCAGTTTGTTTGTAACCGTAAATATTGAAACCACCGCGATACTTATAGGCCGGTTTGAAGGTATCCTTGCCCAGCGGCAGCGTTACTGTCGATTGCTGCGGCACGTGTTCGCCCCACGCTTCGGGCCTAAACCAGCGCACACCAAGCCGGTCGAGCAGTTCATAAACGCCATACATCACGCCGCGATCACGCACGGAAACCACGCCTTTGGCATTGGTCACAGTTGGGTCCCAGCCACCGGCGATGCGCAAGCGGTTAGGTTCCACGCTAATGGTTGCTTCCTCCACTTCGAGTTTCTCGGGATGGAGATCGGCGTTGAGAGGGTGGTTGCCCAGGATGATTTGAACCGTATCTGCCATAGCCTGGGGGTTATCTGCTGGAATGACGGGGATGGTTTTGGAAGTGATTTTGCCCAAGTAGGTGGAAAGCTCTTCGGCTGCAAACTTTTCGGCATCGCTGGGAGTAGCAGGGAGGATGATTTGGGGAAGAGTTGGAGCATCGGCCAATGTTAAATAACCTTGTGCCTGCACCACACCCTGCAAATTGAATATTATCAACGACAGAATGCCAACAATAAAATGACTTAGCTTCATAGGAACCTTATTTTTTTAAAATGAGAAAAAAGTGCTTCAAGGAGCTGGGTTCAGTGTAGGGTCATCGCCGGAAATACTACCGGGAGTCACTGCATTCCAAACAACGGCACTCAACGTTGGAGATGCACTTTTGTACCATTTAGCGTGCCCATCGGCAAAGGCATAGTTGATGCCCCCCAAATGTCTCTCCATAATATTACCGTTCGTTACAATTGGGGCTGGTGTGCATCGACCGTTAATACGGCAATGAGTATCACTGGCACCATTCCCGGTGTTAATGACATTTCTGGCATCCCAGGTAAACGAATCCATAAAAATGACGGAAACCGAAGGCCGAGTTAATGTCGCCATACCTATGGTAGAACCTGACGTCCGAGCTTCAATAGGAGCTCGTGCTTCATTATTAGCACCAATGCAATACCACGCATGATAGGAATAATCGCTGCGTGGCAAATATGTGATTGAAGCTCCGTCGCCACGGGCCTGACTCGGACAACGCAAAATTTGGACACTTTTCAAATAAGGAGCCAACGTTGTGGCCCATGTCCCAAATCCTCCGCTTATCG
>DAITOV010000108.1:0-2971 GCA_036833945.1 Abditibacteriia bacterium | reverse complement strand
GGCGTCCTCAGGAATTTCTCATCGTAGTCTTGCGTATATTGCATCATGGCCAATCCCATTTGCTTAAGATTGCTCAGACAGGATGTGCGCCGTGCATTCTCCCTCGCCCGGGCAAAAACCGGAAACAAGATCGCCGCAAGAATAGATATTATTGCTATTACAACCAATAATTCTACCAGCGTAAATCCGTAACACTTTTTTGTTTTCATGACATGGACACCATCCTCAATCAAAAACAACTATAAATCATTGTACCCCACCCCATATCGTTCTAAACGTGAAAACCATCAAAAAAAGTAACTCAAAACAACATCTTGTTTAAAGGGAGGTGATTTTTCTCATCTTCTACCGCATATTCTCACGCCGATAGGCCAAAGGACTTATTCCCATATTTCGCTTGAACACTCCATCGAAACTCTGCGAGTTGGCAAAACCGGCCAGTTGGGCGATATCGCCCACCCGCTCGTTCCCTTCGCGAAGCATAGACTTGGCCGCTTCCAGTCGGCAACGGGTGACATAGCGCATTACCGTCAGGCCAATTTCCTGCTTGAAGACACGATTGAGATGCATGCTCGACACGTTATTGGAAGCCGCCAGGTGCTCTAAGGTGAGCGAAGTGTGCAAATGGCGCTGAATATAATCGATAACGTTATGGCAGAGTTGGATATTTTTTTGTGAAGCATCGGCCGAAATCGTGATGGCCTGGTCGCCGATAGTGGGCCAGGCGCTGTTGCTGATATTCACGCTGTGAGCCACAAGATACTCTTTCAAATGGCGCATTGCGGTCAGCAGGGTGAGTTGCGCACCTTTCAACTGGCGGCTTTGTAATAAATCGACGTATTGATATATCAGTTCCAGTACAGGACGATGCACGATGTGCAGGTGATGGGTCGCCCCGGCAGCCGGAGAATAATAGCGCAGGAATAGCTCGTCGTTATTGTAGTCGAAGACAAGAACGTGGAACGGTGGATGAGAGTTTTCAATTTCTTTCCCTCCGTGCGGCAAACCTGCAGGAATGTGAAAAACGGCGGGAGCCTCCAATTGAAACGCAGTAATACCGGGCGGCACCGGAAGCCCTTGCACCTTCAAGCCTTGGACCATTTCGCGGGTAACGCCAAAACGTTCTATCGATGCCCCCGCGCAGACGATTCCAATGCGCCCGACGCGCTTATAGAGCAAATCTAATTTTTCCCAGCGTGTGAGAAAATCGAGCGGGTGAGCAGGTGCATCGGGAATGGGCGATTTCCGCACTACCCAGTGTTTGGCTCCATCAAAATAAAATGGTAGTTCACCACTCACTTGAGTGAGCGTATCTCGACCGAGTGCCGGAATGGCATATTGCTCTAAAACAGCCAGCACTTGTTTACGGATTTTAGGAGCAAAAGGCATAACCACAGTTTATGCGAACCGGCTCTATTGCTCTTATCAGCACAAAAACGGGGCACTTTGGGCGAAATTCAGTTATTCTGTTATCTCCAAGTAACAGGAGGGAAATCTATTGGTAACGTTCGATCCTAAATTAGAAACTATTTACCAGCAAGTCATCCAAAGAAATCCCGGTGAAAGCGAATTTCATCAGGCCGTATTGGAAGTCTTTGGTTCACTGAGCCAGGTTGTTCGTAAATATCCCGATATTCTCGATAATAAAATCATTGAGCGCATCTGCGAACCCGAGCGCCAAATTATTTTTCGCGTGCCGTGGCAAGATGACAAAGGCGAAGTCCACATCAATCGCGGTTTCCGCGTCGAGTTCAACAGCGCCCTGGGCCCCTACAAAGGCGGACTGCGCTTTCACCCTTCGGTGTATCTGGGCGTGGTGAAGTTCCTGGGTTTTGAACAGATTTTCAAGAACGCACTCACCGGCATGCCGATCGGCGGGGGTAAGGGCGGTTCGGATTTCGACCCCAAAGGGCGCTCGAATAGCGAAGTGATGCGTTTTTGCCAGAGCTTCATGACCGAACTCTACCGTCACCTGGGCGAACACACCGATGTCCCGGCTGGCGACACCGGCGTGGGAGCACGCGAACTCGGCTACCTATTCGGCCAGTATAAACGCATCACCAACCGCTACGAATCGGGCGTGCTCACCGGCAAAGGACTCGACTGGGGTGGCGCTCTGGTGCGTAAAGAAGCCACCGGTTACGGCCTGGTCTACTTCGTGCAAGAGATGCTCAAAGCCAAAGGCGAGAGCTTCGACGGTAAAACCTGCCTGGTTTCGGGTTCGGGTAACGTCGCGATCTACGCTATTGAGAAAGTGCATCAGTTAGGTGGAAAAGTCGTCGCCTGTTCGGATTCGGCCGGCGTGATCTATCACGAAAGCGGTATCGACCTGGAACTGCTCAAAGAGTTGAAGGAAGTGCGTCGCGCGCGCCTGACCGAATATGTAGCGCAGTGCCCCGATGCCAAATACATCGAAGGTGGCAATATCTGGGAGATTCCCTGCGACGTTGCCCTGCCCTGTGCCACCCAGAACGAGTTGCATGAAAAAGATGCCGTTGCATTGGTTAAAAACGGCTGCAAAGCTGTTGGCGAAGGAGCCAATATGCCGACTACGCCCGAGGGTACGCGTGTGCTGCTGGAAGGCAACGTGGCCTTTGCGCCTGGCAAAGCCGCCAACGCCGGTGGCGTGGCCACTTCGGCGCTGGAAATGCAGCAGAACGCCAGCCGCGATGCCTGGAGCTTCGAGCACACCGAAGACCGACTGGCCGAAATTATGTCGGGCATTCACCAGCGCACCTTTGAAACCGCCGAAGAGTTCGGCACGCCGGGCAACTACATCAACGGTGCCAATATCGCCGGTTTCTTGAAAGTAGCTCGTGCGATGGATGCGATGGGTTTGATCTAAAGTTGGAATCGCCGCAAAAAAGCACAAAAGCCGCAAATACCGGAGTATAGTATTTGCGGCTTTTGCCCTTTTGGAGTGCGGTGACTTGTCACCGCGTTGTGTCGGCGTTTAATTGAAACGAAGTAG
>DAITOV010000107.1:8284-13493 GCA_036833945.1 Abditibacteriia bacterium | reverse complement strand
CACTGCCGAATAGCGCACGTCAGGGTTAGGATTGCTCAAGAGCGACTGTAAATATTTGGCAGCCGATTCGTCGCCAATTTGGCCCAACGCCAACGCCGCATAACGCAGCACGCGAACGTCTTCGTCTTCGAGCGCTTTGACCAGCGGCTTAATAGCGCGCGGGTCTTTCAGGTTGCCCAGTGCTTCCACCACATAGCGACGCACGGTGTGGTTGGCACTCTTAAGCGCCGTGGTCAGTGCCGGAACGGCATCGGTTCCAATTTTGACCAGCGCATCGGCGGCCGATTTACGGACGTCGATCGAAGGAGAATCGAGCGAAGCGATCAATTTATCAATGGCACGCTCATCGCCCAACTTACCCAGAGCCTCAGCCGAATAACGGACGAGATCCATATTTTCGGTATCGAGAAACACCAGAAGAGCCTGGGTCGCCTTGCGCGAGCCGAGTTCACCCAGGGCGATGATCGAAGCCTTCTGCACTTCGGTGATTTCGTTGGGCAAACGACGAATCAACTCGTCGGCGACGGTTTTGCGTCCCAACTTACCCAGCACTTCACTGGCCCAGCGGCGCACGGAATCGTCTTCGGAATCGAGTGAATTGCGCAGCGGTTCCACAGCCGGATCGCCGAGCAAAGAGAGCGAATAGGCAGCGGCACGCTGCACGTTCAAGCTCGAATCGGCCAGCGCCTGCACCAGCGGTGCCACGCATTTTTCGTTGCCGATTTCGCCTAATGCGGTGGCCGAAGCCATGCGCACCTGGAAGGTAGAGCCGGAGTTGAGCGCCTTGGCCAACGGTTTAATCGCACCAACGCCCATACCGACGATTTCATCGATAACCGGGCGTTGCGTGGTTTCGCTTTTGCCTTCGAGTTCAGCCAGCATATCGAGAACTTTCTGTTCAAGTGCCGACTGGGAGAGTGCTTTTTTGCCGGACGACTTAGCGGCAGGAGGAGTATTCACTACGGGATTGGCTTCAGTCATGTTTACGGATGTTTTTGCAGCAGGCGCTTTCGCGGTCTCGCTTATTTTCTTTGGTGGAGAAGGCGCTCTGGTTGGAGAGGCCGCCTTCTCGGCTTTAGTCGGTATCGCAGTCGTGGTTTGCTTGGCAGTCGCTTTGGCTGGCTTGACGGCTTGAAGCTCACCGGCTTTGAGTTTAGTTGGTGATGTCTTGGTTGGAGTCGATAAAGTTTTGGCAGCGGCTTTAGTCACCGGCTTGGCCGGGACAGTTTTCGCAACCGGCTGCTTATCCTTTGTTTTCGTAGTTTTCGCTACCGCAGTTTCCACTTTAGCCGTTTTTTTGCCGGCCGCCTGAGAAACCTTCGGCTTTTGCATCGCCTCTTTTTTCGGCGCGACTGCCTTTTTAGAGGCAGACCCCGCAGTTTTTGCAGCCGTTTTAGTCGATTTTGAGGGAGAAGCTTTCGCGCTCCCAGTTGCAGCTTTTACAGACGTCTTTGTACTTTCTGCCTTATCAAGCTTCTTTGCAGGTGTTGCAGCTTTCGCAGTTACTTTCTTCGTTTTCGCGGCAGCAGGCATGATTAGGGGGTACTCCTTGCGCGCAGCGGGATTATAGAAATCAACAACCAAACTAATTTTGCAACAACAAACGCTCCTCAAACCAACTTAAAAAGCCCTTAAAATATACTAAATTTTGAGGTTTTCGTCAAAGCAGCATACGGTTTTCCTTATCAATACCGCTTAGGGACGATTCCACTCATAGCCATTTCCGCCTTGCCATTTCTCCGGCCCTATGAGCAACCGTCGCGCCAACCCGTGTTCGGTGCGATACCGCGCGAAATGAAATCCCATTTCACCCTGCGGAATAGATCGTGTCATTTCCAATGCGCGCTCAAAATCGAGCTTAGCCATCGAAAATGCCATCCAGCCAAGCAGATCGACTTTTGAGTTCTCGAATGCTTCCGGGTGAATACGTGCCCACTCCACTTCCAGGAGAGTGCGTGCTGTTAACGGATCGAAGGCCGCTATCAGCGTTACGACATCTTCTATGCTTTCTTGTATATACGCATCTCGCTGCTGTTCTGGTGCATCTTTCCAAAGCTGCACTACTTCCTTTGTCAGTTCCAATTTCAACTCGGGGAATTTCTCTCCGGCCGCTAAAGCAATATTAGCCAGCTGTAAGAGAGGTAAGCGATGCTGACGCGCTGCAATAACAGCATCCTTGAGCAAGGTTAGCCTTTTCGCTTCCCCTTGGAACTGGGCCGCAGCAGCCAAAGCTTCGGGACGATAATCAGGCTGGGTGATACGCTGCGCTAACTGTAATGCTCCTGCGGGGTCGGTTTTGCCTTGCACGAGTAAAACCTTAATTCCCGCTTCAGAAAACAGTTTCTTTGCCTCTTCTGTATCGATACCGGACAATTTGTCGAGGAATGCCTGCGCTTTTGGTAGATTACCATCATTCAACAAAACACCAATCATCCAACTGAGAGCTTGCGGCTGATGGGGCGGTTCCAAACCCTCGAACAGTTGCTCCGCCAGAGCAAAATCATACTTCGCCACAGTTCCCACCAGGCGCCCCTGTGCGCTGTAAGCCTTCCATTCTTCATCGTCCTCTTCGGCTTCGGCGTCCTCTGTCTTTGCCTCTTTCAACATATTTTCAATCAGGCCGGGCACCTCGGGACGTTTTAGGCGGAGCGCTAATTCAAACGCAAATCCACCCGACATCGATACTTCTTCATCCTCAGGAAGGTCGGGCAGAAGAGTGGCACGTTCGTAAAGCTCGTTGGCCAGCGTGGGGTTACTATCGGCGATACGCTGACCAAGGTTTATCATTGCCATGTTCCGCAACATGGGACTCTCTATATCGTCCAAGCGAGGCATCCCCCACTCTACGGCAGCTTTAGGATCATCGCGTGCCAGTAATGTCATCACCGACAGAATAAAGGTCTCCGGTAAACTGCCGTCGGCCTGACAGCTTAATTCTTCGGCCCTTTTTAAATCGAACGGGGCCAGAATAGCCCAGTGACCTCTATAATCGAGAATTTCATCTCCGGCAGCCCAACTGGCTAATTCCGACAGAATTTTCTCTGCACGCTGACGGTCTTGGACTAACGGCGGGTTGAATGGCCGCAAGGTTATGACCACATCCGAGCCACCGCTCAGCGGTCGAATGAACCCCACACCCTCTTCTGGGTGCAATGCCACCACGGTTACAAAACCTGATGGCAGATCTTTCAAGGTAAAGCGACCATTCTCATCACTGAATGCTTGAATGAATAGTCCCTTATTTGAATGGAGTTGGGCATTAGCTACTGGCAAGCCATACACATCCAAGACACGTCCGGAGAGTTCGGCGGCATTGACTTGTAAGCCGATACATAACAAGACACAACAACTTAGTATTGCACGGAGCTTCTTCTGAGCAGATATTTTCATATAAAGTGGATTACTTTTGAAAACAGGTTCAATCCCTACCAGAGGGTTCCAGCAATTTGTTATTTTCCAACCACAACAGATGACGCTTTTTCGGCGAAGCCAACACCCACTGTGCCAATTGCCGCAGCGTTAGCCGCCGATAGCTCATACCCGATACTTCTTCGGTAACACTGCGCGCCATTTGCAACGCACGCTCGAAATCGACATTGGCCATGGCCAGAGCGATTTTTTGTTCATCGGACCCCTTCCTGCCCTCCTCACCCGATTGCCGCTGCAGCTTAATCCATGCGATCTCCAGCAATTCTCTGGCCGCAATTTTGTCTGTGAACGAAAGGGCAATTGCCAGGTTTTGCACATCTTTTTCGCGCCCACTATACAACTTGGGAGTCTCCTCGCTACTTTTCTGATACACCTCCAAAGCGCGCTCTGTCATGTCGCGTGCCAGTTCGGGAAAATGCGGCGAGGTGTAAATTGCCACCTGTGCCAGTTCTGCTACTGGTGCCTGGTGTCCCAGTGCAAGCGCGGCGGCTTTTTGCAAGAGTTCTCGCATCAACTTTTTCTCCTGGAACAAAGCGGCCAGGGTTAATGCCCGCGGTCTGTAATAGCGATAATGAACCCGTTGCGCAAGTTTGAGTGCTGCGGCCGGATCAGTGCGTCCCAGAACCGGAATCAGGTGCAGGGCTGTCATAGAAAACCCGAAGTTGGACTCATCACCAGAGTTCTCTGCGGCGTCCAGAATTTGCATAAAGCCCGGTAGCTCTTCTAATTTTCCCTCTTCAACGATGACTTCTGCTACGCTGCGCAAGGCATTGGCTTTTTCGTTACCTTGCAACTTGCCTAACACACGTTTTGCCTGGGCCATATCGGCCCGGGCCAGTGCCTCCGCCACCATGATACCGTAACCCCTATCTGCATCAACATCTTCTGCTGCCAGGGCTTCGTCCACCAACGCACTGGCTTCCGGCAGTTTTAATGTCGCTGCAAGGACTGCCTTGTAGAGTAAATGAACTCTGGCGGCATCGCCTGATTCGGGTGCCATAGCACTGAGCCTATCGTATAGCTCGCGAGTTACCTGCGGGTTTATATCCGCGACACCCGTACCAAGGCGTGCCATGACGTAACCCTGAGTCCGAATATCTTGAATATCATCTACGAGTGGCAAACCCCATGCGAGTGCCTTCTCCGGTTCCCGTTTGGCCAAAAAGACAATGGCCCTCGCGATAAAAGAAGCGTGTAATGTTCCATCCGCTTTGGTCGCAAGTTCCACGGCACGCTCAAAATCGTGGGGTAAGATCGTTATAGCATCGATGCCTGTGCCGGAGTCCTCCTGTAAAATCGCTATGGCTCGTTCCAAGTCACGAGCCGGCTCGGGAGAGGCAGGCTTAAGCTGCAGCTTAACATCAGCGCCATCGCTGATATATCGGTCCATCGCGACACCCTTTTCGGGATGAGTGACAATAATATCAATCATGCCCTGAGCCAAATTCTCAAGCTGGAACTTGCCCTGCGCATCGGTAATGGCTATTGATTGCGCCATCGCATCAGGCGAAATCACCCGAGCATTCCCAACCGGCTGGCCCTGGGCATCCACCACCATGCCCGCTAACCGCGCCTGCCGAGCGACCATCACCACGTCAGTAAAATTGTATTCGCCTCGCTTCTGCGAAAGCCCGCCTTTGGAAAATTGAAAACCGGGTTTTTCAGCCGCCAGTAATTCTACTTTGACACCGCGCCGGAGTTTGTCGATTTCGTATTCGCCCTTTGCATCGCTCACAACCAGACGCTCAGTCATGGAGCCAAAACCCTCGCCCTTTACGGT
>DAITOV010000107.1:0-8274 GCA_036833945.1 Abditibacteriia bacterium | reverse complement strand
CTACCGGTTGGCCAGTGAATGACACCACACGCCCCTGCATCGAATGATATTCCACCGGTTGCACTCGCAGTTCGAAATCTTTTGTCGATGGCACTTCCACTTCGTCGGCAGATGTCACTTCCCACTCCCCTTCAGTGACAATTTTCCACTTGCCGGGCATCAGCCCCACCGCTTCCCAAACTCCCTTACCTTTGCTCAAAGCATACACTGTGTATCGGTGCATCGGCGCAATGCGCTCTAAAGTCAGCGATATATTCCCAACCGGCATACCGGCCCGATCTTTCACCGTGCCTTTTAAAGACTGGCCGCGTTCGAGCGTAAACGATAGTTCTCTGGTATCGCCTTCGGCTACTTCCACGGTTTGTGCATATTGAGAAGAACTGAGTCCTGGAATCAAATATTCACGGGGTTGAGAGAGAATCCTGATATTCGTTTTTCCAGGAGGCACGCGCAAACGAAAACGACCATCTTCGCCGCTGAGTCCCTGGTCAATACCCCCCTCCCTAACATACCAATCCTCTCCAGCAGGCCCAGCATACGCTTTTGCAACAGGTGCACCCTTATCGTCGGTAATAGTTCCTTGGATAACGGCCCCTTTCACAAGAACCAGATCCGGTAAAGCTTGAGTCTCCCCTGCCTTTGGCACCACGTTTTTGAGTGGAACCGCCACCCAATCGCCATTGGAAATATCGACCGCAACACTGTAGGCCGTCTCACTCAAACTATTGAGAGAAAACCGGCCATCGGCATCGCTTTGAGCCTCGCTCCACGTAACTCCAGAATCGGGATATCCTTGAGCCCGAACTCTCACCCAAGTGTTAGCAGCCGGTGTTCCGTCCGCATACACCACACGCCCGGTAAGAGCGGCTCCCGGGCGCAGCTTTATTAAAGAATCCTGCCCCGGTAAAACGTCTGAGTTCAACCTCTGGAAACGCGCATCTTGCACCTCCACCGAAGCCCGGAAACCAGAAGTTCCGGCATCTATGCGCCATTGACCGTTGGCATCGCTGACCGCTATCAGCCGTTCTGCAAGAGGTGAACGCTGCACGGATATGTGCCGCTGGCCTATTTGTCCCCCAATTTCGGAGAGCGATTTCAGGGCGATCTTTACACCGGCTACCGGCTGGCCTTTCTCATCGACCACCCTGCCCTGTAAGGGCAATGCTGGTTGTAAGCGGAAGATATTTTCATCCGTTCTCAGAGCACCACCACTGGGCGCATGGCCGGGATAAGCGATAGTTACCCGTCCGAAATATCCCGGCACATCAGAATCGGAAGGGATATCTAACTGAAAACGTCCTTCCGCATCGAGTTTGACCGGCATATCTGCAGGTATTGCAGCCTTGCCATACCCTTCGTGCCAGATCTCGGCTTTTATAGCCGGGGTGCCATCCGGTAGTAACACCTGTCCTCTAATCAGTTCAGCATGAGCGTTTGTGAACGGCACCAATAGTAGGAAGAATGATGCTATCGTGAGAAAATGCTTCATATCGATGATCCCTTCATTTACAAAAAACACAATTTAATCTGTGTGTTCCTATTATCAATGGAAGCTTCACGGAAAAGCAATTTTTTATGATGAATTTTAATTTTCTTTCAAAAAAATGTTTAAAGCGCCATTCAATTGGGTATATTACAACTACTGCATAGTAGTATTAATCACTACAGCATAAAGGATCAGCGTGGAAGCCTCGACTAAAAAACCGAAATACCAGCAAGTTGCCGATGCGATCCGTCTGCAAATCGAACAGGGTCAGCTCAAGCCTGGTGATCGTTTGCCTTCGATCAACGAGATGATAGCCCTCTATGGCATTTCACTCCATACGGTCGGAAAAGTTCATGACGCTTTAGCCACCGATGGTCTCATTCGTCGCGATCGCGGACGCGGGGTGTTTGTCGATGCCCCCCGCAATGATATTCAAACCGGTTTCCTGGCCTACTTTTCGCCTAACTACGGCATAACGAAGAATATTGCCTACCATGCCGCGCTGCAGCAAAGCATGCGCCAGGCTATTCATGAAGCAGGGAAGTTTCTGACCATCGTTGAAGAACCGGGTGATTTTCCACACTGGAACCTGATGGAAGGGCTGCTGATTAATGATATGGGCCATTACGATCGCAAACAGCTTAAAGCCCTGTTGCCAACCAATTTGCCTTGTGTAAACGTAATGTTCAATGATCCTGGCATTAACAGCGTCATGGCCGATGATGGCGACGGCATGCGGCAGACAGTGGAAGCCCTGCTCGCTGCCGGGCATCGCCGCATTGGTTATCTTTCTCATTTGAAACACGCCGTTCTTCAAGAACGATATCAAGCCTATATGGCTACGATGCAAAACCAGGGTCTCACAGTAGAAGAAGGTTGGGTGTACGATAAAGTTCTCCCTATCTACGGCAACTATCGTGAGTATGGCTACCAGGCCATGAAGCAGTGGGTTGCTGATGGGTGGGAAAATTTGAAGCACACCGCCCTCCTCGCCCACAACGATCTGGCGGCGCTGGGCATGATCGAAGCTTTAACCGAATATGGCATGCGCGTGCCCCAAGACATCAGCATCGTTGGCTTCGACGGAGTGAGCGATTATGAGGGAACTGCCCTGAACTTAAGCACAGTCAAAGTCCCTCTTACGGAAATTGGCAAAACCGCCATCAAAGTGCTTTTAGACCAACACAAGGACCAAGCCACACACCGGACTACCGTGCATCTCCCTACCCATTTTCAGGCAGGAAGCACCATCAGGCATCTCGCCTGAAATCTTTCATTATTTAAAGGAGTATTCACCATGCCTCGAATAAATATCTCCGGCCACCGCCGGGGCTTCACCCTCATAGAACTTCTTGTCGTTATAGCTATTATAGGAATACTCGCTTCCATCCTCTTTCCTGTCTTTTCGCGCGCCCGGGAAAACGCCAGGCGCACGAGTTGTATGAGTAACCTCAAACAATTAGGATTGGCAGCCATGCAATACGTTCAGGATTACGATGGACGCTATCCATTCGCTCTCGTCGGTATCCCCGGCACTCCCAGCACGTTTGTTACTGGTAGCGCTTGCACCGGTATGCCGTGCGGCTCGCTCCGCGTCACCACCGGCGGCAGCACGTATTATGCCGCCACCTGGATGGATTTAATTCATCCCTACTCCAAAAGCCTCCAACTGTTTCAATGCCCTTCAGCAAAAAACGTCATCCAGGACCCGAGCTACGGCTATAACCGTTTAGTGAATCGTTGGGGCTACGATACAGGAGCCAATAAACCGGTCGGCGAAAGCCAGATTAAGCGCCCGGCTGAAATCGTGATGTTTATGGATTCCCATTGGTCGTATGCGCCCTTTTCCTTACCCGGGCCGGGAAGCCCGACCTGGAACGGACGCAGCGGTGACGAACGGTTCGTGCCCCACTTCCAGGGTGTGAATGTCGCTTTCTCGGATGGCCATGCAAAATGGTTTCCCATGAGTCATGAACTCACTGCTAATGTTGCCGATAACGCCAAGAGATATTGGAATCCGGATTTAGATTAAATAACCCAAGCAGCATCCCATGAAATACTTTTACTTTCTCTTTTTGCTGTCGATAATTGCGATAGCCGGCAATTCCGCACAAGCCCAACAAATAGTCTTATCGGCAAACGGCCAGTCGGAATATGTCATTTCCACTCCCGAAGACGCGGCTCCTGCCGAGACCAATGCCGCCGTTCAGTTTCAGAAATATTTTCAGCAGATAACCGGCGCACAACTCACCATCAAAACCGAAACGGAAACCGGCCCCACCCAAAAACAAATCCTGATCGGTGCCGGTCATAGAGTCAAAACTTTATTGCCCAACCAGAACTGGAACGAGTTAGGCCACGATGGCATTCTTATTAAGACGGTTGGCCATCAACTCATACTGGCCGGAGGCAGGCCGCGCGGAACGCTGTATGCCGTCTATCAATTTCTGGAAGACGTGGCAGGCTGCCGTTGGTGGACGCCGACGGTTAATTTTATTCCTTCAAAGAAGAGTTTTGCGATTTCACCGCAAGACATTACCTATATCCCGCCTTTTTCCTATCGCCAGCATAGCTCGAATGCCAGTTATGGAGAAATGGTTGCTGTCGATAAGCTTGAAAGGAACGCAGCAAACGAAGAGTTCACCACTATCCTCCGGCTCAATGGCAACCGCCCTGATCAGAGCGCATCGTGGGGAGGCAACTACACCGTTTTAGGCTGGGTGCATACTTTCAGCAAACTGCTGCCACCGCAAAAATATTTTAAGGATCATCCCGAGTGGTATAGCGACCCCGACAACGGCTTTAAGCCCGCCACAGCTTCATCGAAAATGCCGCCACCGCAAAAGACCGACCTGTGCCTGGGCAATCCCGAAGTGGTCGATGCCATGGCAACCCAGGCTTTGGAGCTGATTAAAACCAACCCCGAAGCCGGTTATATTTCGATTTCCCAAAACGACCACAACGGCCACTATTGCCGCGATGAACCGACGGTGAAACTCATTGAAGAGGAAGGCTCGGCAGCGGCTCCGCTCTTAAAATTCGTGAACGCCGTCGCACAAAAAATTCATGCTGTTTACCCCGACTTCATCGTGGAAACGCTGGCGTATCATCACACCGACAAGCCACCCAAAACAATCCGCCCGGCTAAGAATGTGATGATACGCCTGGTTCCCACCGACCGCGATTTCGCACAACCGCTTGCCAATGAAGCTAACCGTAAAAACCGCGACTTGTTGCTCGGCTGGCAAGAGATTTCACCGCAAATTTTTACCTGGAATTACATCACGAATTTCAACCATACAATGATGCCTTATCCTAATAGAGGCATCATCAAAAAAGACCTGGAATTCTATCGCAATAACCATGTCAAAAGCGTGCTCTTTGAAGGCAATATCACCACCAACGGCAATGCCGATTTTTCACCTCTGCGCAACTGGTTGATCGGTAAGCTTCTGTGGAACCCCGACCTCGACCAGGAAGCACTCACGAAAGAATTTCTGCAAGGCTATTATGGAGCCGCTGCGCCCTATATAGAGCAGTATCTCGAATTAATCGAAAAAGCCGTGCGCAATAATCAACAACGCCTTTCCGCTTTTGAACAGGACTTTTCTTTTCTCACTCTCGATGTAATGAATGAAGCCACCCATCTTTTCAATATGGCGCAAGCAGCCGTGAAATCGGATGCGGTTCTCACGCAACGCGTCGGGCAAGAGCGGCTTTCCATCGACCTCGCCTGGTTGTGGCAATACAACGCCTATCGCCAAATTGCACAAAAAACGGGGAAAGCATTTGCCGGGCCAGCCAATCCTCAAGCGGCGATCACCGATTTTTATGCCAAAGCCCAGTCCTATAATGTGAAGCTCTACCGCAATAAAGTGCCTTTGCAACGACTCATTAGCCAACTTCGCAACTTCACAACACCAAGCGACTCCCACCCCCTACCGGCAGAACTGAAGCATCTGAATGCCGAGCACATCATCGACGTCCAACAAAATTTCTTTCTCGATTCATCGCTCTATACCTACCCGGCGACTCCCGATACTTTAGCTTCGGACGGCTATGCAACACGCCTCGATCACAGCAAGAGAGGTGAACGGCCTTTGCGATTTTATCCGTGGCCGCATGCAGTTCTCTACCAGGACCATAACTGGAAAGCCTACGCCGTGGTGCGGGCGGAAGTGAATGAGAACAAACCTTTTACCGGAAAAGCCTTCGATGCAGGCATTCTGAACCTGGCTACGATGACATATCCATCGCGCAAAACCCTGGACCTCTCCCTGTTTGCGGATGGACAATATCACGTCATTGAATTAGGTAACTTCCGCAAACAAGACATGTATCATCTTCAAAACTACCTTTTCCTCGAACTTCACGATAACGAAAACCTTAAAGATATCTCCATAGACCGCATCATACTCGCTCGTTAATGTCATGAACCAAATCACTCTCGAACTCAAACCCCAACCCGGAAACGCACGCAATAGCGAGGGAGCTTTTGTCACCCTCGAAAATGGACGGATTCTTTTTATCTGGTCGAAATACATCACCGATAACTATATCGACGAAGCGCCGTGTGTTTTAGCAAGTCGCACTTCCGACGATGGTGGCCTTACCTGGTCGCCAGAAGATGAAGTGGTCGTGCAGCCCGAAGGCAATGGGCACAATGTCATGAGCGTCTCCTTACTCCGGCTGCAAAACGGACGCATTCTGCTGCATTATTTGCAAAAAGAAAAATCCCCCAAGGGCATCTACCAATGCACACCGATGCTGCGCTTTAGCGACGATGAAGCACAAACTTGGTCGCCTGCCCGGTCGTTGACGCTTTCCACGGAATACCACTGCGTCAACAACGACCGCATCATTCAACTCCATGACGGCACACTTGTGGTTCCTGTGGCCCAACATCGTTTTGCCATGCCTCATCGGCTGCCAGACAAGGGTAAATTAAAAGCCGATTTTAAAGCGCCCGCGATTATTTTTTGCCTACTAAGCCGCGACAACGGAGAAACCTGGTTGGAAAGCCGCAATAGTTTTTATCGCGCGTTTCCCGACGGCAGTGGTTTCCAGGAGCCTGGAGTGATTCAACTCCGCGACAACCGGCTCTGGACATGGACGCGCACGCGCTGGAAAAACGGAGAGCTGCATGGCCGCCAGTGGCAGTCTTTTAGCAACGACGGAGGCCTGAAGTGGGAAGAACCCACCCCTTCAGACTTCGTTTCTCCATGCAGCCCACTTTCCATGAAACGTATCCCCACAACCGGCGACTTACTGGCTGTGTGGAACGACCATTCAGGACGCTTTCCCTTTCCTGCAAATTCCGACTTCCACGACCGCCAGCCGTTGGTCGCTGCGATCAGTTCCGATGAAGGCAAAACCTGGAAGAATCATTTTCTGCTCGAAGACAATCCGAATCATGGCTATTGCTACACAGCGATTCATTTTGTGGGCGATGCCATCTTGTTTGCCTACTGCGCCGGTGGCCCGTCGCCGGAAATTTGTTTGCAAAGCTTGAGAATACGACGCCTGTCTCTCAATGCACTCGTGTAATAAGCAAAACCGGCATTCTATCAAAGAATGCCGGTTCGAATTACGTCTGCGCCGCCAATATCTTGAATACTTCATCCTGCGCCCACTGGGCGGTATCGCTGTCACGCGCAAAATTGATATACAGAGCCACCGCCAGACGTCGGTTATCACGTGTGGTGACATAACCTGAAAGATTGGAAGCGATGGAAAGAGTACCGGTTTTGGCGCGCACATTTCCTTTTGCAGGGAAATCGTTCATCCGCTTTCTCAGCGTTCCATCAACTCCGGCAATCGGCAGGGCGTCCCAAATGGCGCGGCCTTCCGGCATGCGATTGATGACTGCCAGCAATTCAACCGTCGCCCGGGGAGTGAGTAGATTGTAACGCGACAAGCCCGAACCATCCTCTAAACGGAGCGGTGTTGTGTCGATGCCTTGCAGGATAAGCCATCGCTTTAAAATTTCATGCGCGCGCGGCCCAGCTTTATCTCCACCAATACCTTCATCGTAATAAGCGACGTTGCGAAGTAACATCTCGGCATACAAATTATCCGAGTTCTTCAGCAAGCGCTGCAAGAGAAAGCCCAACGGCAAAGATTCGTGCTCGGCAATAGTCGTGAAGCTACCAACAGAGGATGAGGTATAAGGTACAAGTTGCCCTTTGCGAGGCGAGAAAGAAATTCCTTGCTTGCCTAATTCATTTACCAGGACTTTAGCCGCTATCTGAGGGGGATTGGGGAATTGAATGCCCATATTCAATTCCTGTTCCGGTGCGACCTGTCCGCTAACACTCAGGTAATTACTTTCTACAAACTCAGCAGTAACATCGTCTGAAGCGCCCGCAACCCGTTGAACTTTATAAGGGTTTCCAGTGTGGTTTATACGCTCCCATTTGAAGCGTACCAGGTCGTCTTCCGTTTTTCCTGAAAGTTCGGTGCCACCGGTTTTGACACTGGCAGTCATTCCGATGGTATCGGCAAGCACTGAGTTAAGCACGACTTTTGCAGGAGCATTCGTGTTCGTATCTCCTGTGATGCGAACATCAACATGATTGCGTTCAATCGCCAAGGCACTTACTTCCGGGCCGTAATACCAACGCGTATCATCCAATATCCAACCAAATGGAAATTTGCCCTCGCTGGTTTCGGCTGTGAATGCCGAACCATCGCCAACAACGGAACTAATCTCGCCCATACCATGAGCTTTGATCTGTTGACTTAAGTTCTTTAAGTCGGAAACTTTGAGGGATGGATCACCGCCCCCA
>DAITOV010000106.1:11288-13547 GCA_036833945.1 Abditibacteriia bacterium | reverse complement strand
CTCATACAAATTCAGACTACAATAAGGAGAGGAGTTTTGACACAGCCTCTCACGCGCGCGGTTCTTCAGGTGTTGCTTAACAACTCCACCGCATCGCGTGCTACGATAATCTCTTCATCGGTGGGAATAATCCACACCTGTACGTGTGAATCGTCGGCATGCAATGAGCGTTCTGCTTCGCCTTGCTGGTTCTTGGCATCGTCGAACCGCACGCCGATGGATTCGAGATTACGGCATACCCGCTCACGCACCGCCACCGAGTTTTCTCCGATGCCGCCGGTGAAGGTGATGGCGTCCACGCCGTTCATCTGCACGAAGTAGGCCCCGATATAGTGGCGGATTTTTTCGCAGAATACATCGAAAGCGAGTTTGGCGTTTTCGTTTCCGGCTTCCATGGCTTCTTCCACGTCGCGCATATCGCCCGAGGCCACGCCGCTGATGCCTTTGAGGCCCGATTCCTTGGTTTCGATACGGTCGTATTCCTCGCGGCTGATGCCCAGGCGGCGTGAGATATAGTTCACCGTGGCCGCGTCGTAATCGCCGGGGCGGGTGCTCATCATCACACCGCATTGCGGGGTGAGGCCCGAAGAAATGTTGACGCTACGCCCGCCATCGACCGCTCCCACGCTGGTGCCCGAACCGAGGTGGCACAGAATGATCTTGGCGTCCGGCTTGTTCATCAGTTCCCCGCAACGGTTGGAGACGAAGCGGTGTGAGCAGGAGTGGAAGCCGTAGCTGCGCACGCCGTATTCCTCGCGCCATTCCAGCGGCAGGCCATAGGTGTAGTGCTCGGGGGCGACGGTGCGGTGGAAGCCGGTCTCGAAGCTGGCAGTTTGCACGGTTTCGGGCAGCAGTTCCTTGAAGATATCGTAGCCCACCAGCGAAGGCGGGTTATGCACCGGCGCAAGGGGGATCATATCGCGCAGGGTCTGGATTTCATGTTCACCCAATACGCGCGACATGCCGAGTTGCATGCCGTCGTGGGCCATTTTGTGGCCCACCACATCGAGTTCTTCCAGTGAAGTAAGCACGCCGTGGGTAGGGGAGAGCAATTGCGCACACATCCATTCGATAGCGGCGCGGTGATCGGCAATCTCATGCTCTTCGCGCACATCGATACCGGTGGCTGCCACTTTATGCCGCAATAAACCGGCTTTGCCTGTTCCCAATCGATCGACGTGGCCGGTGGCCAGCACCGTTTCATCCGGCATGGAGAACAATTTATATTTGAAGGTTGCGCCGCCGCAGTTGACGACCAGAATACGATGGGTAGAAGACATAAAAATTCTTTATCGGGAAATTTCCTGTATCAATATAAACGAGTTGGGGGAATTTTACCTTAACCAAAAACAACACGAAGAAATCCATGTGGATTTCTTCGTGTTGAAAGTCGTTTTGGTATGGATACTATTCGGCACCGATACCGGCATGGGTGCGCAGCAGTTCGGAGTCGTATTGCTCTGCCGCTTCGGGTTCGGGTTTGAGCAACGAAACGACGATACCCACTAAAAAGGCGGCAGGCATCGAGAAGATGGCCGGACTTTTCATGGGGAAGGGTGGTGCGGAAGCCATGTGAAAAACATCTTTCCAGACTGTGGGTGACAGGACGATGAGTACCACCGAAAGTATCAGGCCGGTGACGATACTGGCAACGGCACCGCTGGTGGTGAATTTCTTCCACATCACCGACATCAGCAAGGCCGGGAAGTTGGCGCTGGCCGCCACCGCGAAGGCCAGTCCCACCATGAAGGCGACGTTGACCGATTTGAAAGCCAACCCCAGCAATACGGCCAACACGCCCAGGCCGATGGTGGCACCTTTGGCGACACGCATCTCTTCTTTTTCAGCAGGCTCGCCGCCACGGATGACGCCGACATAGAGATCGTGGGAAAGCGCCGAAGCTCCGGCCAAAGTCAAACCGGCAACCACGGCCAGGATGGTGGCGAACGCCACTGCACACAAGAAGCCCAGGAAGGGCGCGCCGCCCAGAATCTCGGCCAGCAACGGTGCTGCCATGTTGCTGGTGAGGCCGCCTTTATCGACCGCCGCCAAAAGCCCGGTGGGCACCAGCGCTGCTGCGCCGAAACCGATGGTGAAGGTGAGGACGTAAAAATAGCCGATGAAACCGGTAGCGTAGAACACCGATTTACGGGCTTCGCGGGCATCGGGCACGGTGTAGAAGCGCATCAGGATGTGCGGCAGGCCGGCGGTGCCGAACATCAGCGAGATCGAAAGTGAAAGCACGTCGAGCGGCGAAGT
>DAITOV010000106.1:5678-11278 GCA_036833945.1 Abditibacteriia bacterium | reverse complement strand
GAAGAAATCTGCGGGGTGAGCAGCTTTTGGCCGTCGGGTAGGGCACCCACGGCAGCGAACAGGTTGTTGTAGCTCCAGCCGAAACGCCCCAGGACCATCAGCACCAGAACCGTTGCCCCGCCCAGCAGCAAGACCGCTTTGATAATCTGCACCCAGGTGGTCGCCAGCATGCCGCCAAAGAGTACGTAGGCGATCATCAGTGCGCCGACCACGACCAGGGCCACTTCGAAGGGCAGACCGAACATCAGCTTGATGAGCGTACCCGCGCCCACCATCTGCGCAATGAGGTAGATCACCACGGTAATGATGGAACTGACTGCGGCAGCACTGCGGATGGGGCGCTTTTTCAGACGATAGGCCACCACGTCGGCGAAGGTGTATTTACCCAGGTTGCGCAGTGGCTCGGCAATCAGGAAAAGCACGATGGGCCAGCCGACCAGGTAGCCAACTGAATAGATGAGACCATTGTAGCCGCCGGTTGCCACTAACCCGGCGATGCCCAGGAAACTGGCGGCGCTCATGAAGTCGCCGGCCAGGGCCAGACCGTTCTGGAAGCCGGTAACCGAACGGTCGGCGGCGTAGAATTCGGAAGCGGATTTGGTTTTCTTGGCAGCCCAGTAGGTGATACCCAGAGTGACCAGCACAAAACCGATGAAAAAGAGGATGGAAACAATATTTGCTTGACCGATGGTTGTATTCATTCTGCGCTTTCCCCTTCATTTTCTGCCAGGCGCTGCTTAAGCTCGGTAATCATGGTGTCGTATTCGCTGTTAGCCCAGCGCACGTAGATTCCGGTGAGGATGCAGGCAACGACGATGATGCCGATGCCAAAGGGAATGCCGATGGTTGCGGCCCCGAAGGGGGCAGCCAGGGATTGCGGGCTAAAAGCCAGCAGGGCAGCAAAACCGAAATACAAGACCAGCATAATCGCTGTCAAAACGTTGGAGATGCGGTTCTTCTTTTTCACCAGGGCCAGAAATACCGGATCGTGCACTGTCTGGTGTGCGTCCGGCTTCGGTGATTGCGACATTTGTGCTCCTTTAATAACTGTAATTAATGGCGGTAGGTCTGCGCTAACATAATAGCACACTTAACCGGTAATTTTCAGTGATTTTTTTGCGGCGGAATTCACACGCCCGGTGGGTGCTCCATTGGCACAAGCGGCATTTTGTTTGTATAAAGAGTACTTCGACTTTTTCCATTAAAAATTCGATTTTCGCAGCAATCCACGAAAAGTAAGTTTAGGAATTATTGAATAAGGTTTTATGACGAAGAACCGTCCGCTCCAGTATCTGGGTTTGTTCTTGTTGCTTGCCGCAGCTTTGGCCGTAATTTTCTTTCCGTTTGGCCCGGCACCACAGGAACAATCATTCAAGATCACGCTGCAAGCCCCCAAGCCCTGGCTACAATTGGCCGATCCCAAGATACCCCTGCCCAAGCAGGCCGATGAACTGCTGGCTAAAGCGTTCACCAGCGGCGAAAAGCTGCCGGGTGAGCTAACCATTGCCACTCCGGGTGGTTTGTTGGCAAGCCAGAGCACACTCGCTTCCATCGACGATCGCGCCTCGACTCGTGAAGAGGCCCAGGCGCGCGCCGACAAGGTGCTCAAGGCGCTAGAACCCAAGTTCAAGGGCATTAAGCTGTCCGCAGAAACCACCGAGTCGATTGCGCGTTTGCCGCAAAAGCCGCTGGTTCCGCTGGGCACCTACGCCTTCTACCCTCCGGTGCAGCGCCACGGCGCAGTGGTTCCGGCTGTGAAGCTCGGTCTCGACTTGCAGGGCGGCGTCAACCTCGTCCTCCAGGTGCGTAAAGCGCTCTTCACCTATACCTTCGACCAGACCGTGGCCAGCGATGCCCAGGCTCAGTATCAGTTCACCAGCAAGGTGCGCGATGCTTTGCGTGAGTACAATCGCACCGCCAACCTCAAGCTGGATGAAGCCGATGTCAACCTTTCGACCGGGCAGGGCAACGTGGTCGAAATCCGTACCCAGGCGGCCAGCCGCAACGAGTTCGAAGCCCAGAAGAAAGCCATTGAGGCTGCGCTCAAGAACGTGAAAGACGTGAAATTCACCGCTGCCCGCGAACCGCAATACTTCGAGCCTGAGCAGAGCAGCAATGGCGCAGCCACCTTCACTGCGAGCCATCTGCTCGATAACATGGTGGAAATCGTGCGCTCGCGTGTCGACAAACTGGGTGTTTCCGAACCGCAGATTCAGTCGCAGCCGCCAGACCGCATCATCGTGCAGTTGCCTGGCGTCAACGACCCGCAACAGGCTGTGGACGCCGTGGGTAAAACCGCGCAGATGGAAATCCGCCTGATGCCGGAAAACGTGATGCAGGTGCCGGACCCCAACGATGCTAATAATACGCTGTTCCGCGATCAGGCCACCGGCCAGTTGCTGACCCCGGAACAGATCAAGGCCACCTTCCCGCTGATTGTCAGCGGCGGCGACCTCAAACCCAAAACCAGCGCCGGTTATACCCAGGGCCAACAGGCCGCCGTATTCTTTGAACTGCAGTCGAACGCCGCTCGCAAGTTCGGTGAAATTACCGCGCAGAATTCGGGCCGTTTCATGCCCATCTTCCTTGATGAGCGCTGCATTTCGGCTCCGCGCATCAACGAACCCATCACCGGCGGCAGCGGCCAGATTTCGGGTGGCTTCAAGGATTTGGAAGAAGCCCGCAACCTGGCAGTGCTTCTCAACTCGGGTGCGCTCCCGGCTCCCATCGACGTGGTGGAAAACCGCACCGTCTCGGCCACCCTTGGCGAAGATTCGCTCAACCAGAGCCTGCGCGCCGGTCTTTACGGCCTGATTGCCGTAATGATCTTTATGGTCGCGTTCTACCGCCTGCCCGGCCTGCTGGCTAACGGTGCGCTGGTGGTTTATTGCATCCTCAACCTGGCCGTCTTCATCTGGGTTGGCGGCACCCTAACCTTGCCCGGTATCGGCGGCTTCTTGCTGGCCCTGGCGATGTCGCTCGACACCAACATTCTCACCTTCGAGCGTTTGCGCGAAGAGATGATGATTCAGCCTAACTTTGCAGCAGCCTTGCGTGCGGCGTTCGCCCGAGCTTGGGCGGCGATTCTCGATTCGCACGTTACCACTCTGGTAGCGGCGAGCATCCTGTTCTTCCTGGGAACCGGGCCGGTGAAAGGCTTCGCGCTTACGCTGGGTATTGGTGTGTTGCTCAGCTTGTTCAGCGCCATCACGGTAACGCGTCTCTTCTTGTGGAGTGCCTCGGGCCTTGGTGAAAAGAACCCCGGCCTGTTTGCAGCAAAGCTCAGCGAGCCGGTGGAGGCCACCAACTGAACTGGGTTTTAACGAACTTAACCGGCTACGGAAAATTATATTATGGACTTTCGCGGTAAAAATATCGATCTCGTCGGGAAGCGGAACCTGTGGTTTGGCATTTCGGCGGTGCTGCTCCTCGTCAGTATTGTGTCTTGCCTCCTGCCCATGAACCTGGGCGTCGATTTTCGAGGCGGTGGCCAGTTGAAATACGCCATTCCCCAGGCAAATCGCCCGGCCGGCAACGAAGCGGCAGCGTTCATCAACGCCACGCGTGAAGCACTGGCTCCCAAAGGCCTGGACAATGCCAAAATCCAGATCGCCGGTGGCGACACTCTGGTCATCGTGACCGACGCCACCGACAGCGCCGAACTGGAAAGCCAGATCGGTGTCATCACCGGTGCGCTCAAAACCCAGTTGGGCGATTCGCCTCAACTCATGAGCCGTGAACTGGTCGGTCCGGTTATCGGTCGCGAACTCAAGCGCAACGCTTTCCTGGGTGTGTTCCTGGGCATCCTCGGCATCGCCGCCTGGATCTACATCCGCTACAACTTCGCCGGTGAAGGCTTGCAATATGTCACGGCCAGTATCTGCTCGTTGCTCCACGACGTTATCGTGTTGGTCGGTTTGTTTGCGCTGGTGGGTAAGTTCGATTCGCGTGTTGAATTCGACGGCACTTTCATCGCGGCCTTGCTTACGGTGATCGGTTACTCCATGAACGACACCGTGGTTATCTTCGACCGCATTCGTGAAAACCTGCGCAAGTTCGGACAGCAGCATTTTGCTCGCATCGTGAACGAGTCGCTGCTCGAAACCATGAGCCGTTCCATCAACACTGGCCTCACCGTTATCATCATGCTGGTCGCCCTGTTGTTATGGGGTGGTGAGAGTGTCTATGGCTTCGTGCTGGCCATGCTGATCGGTATCGCAACCGGTTTGTATTCCTCGATTTTCAATGCGTCGATGATTCTGACTCTGTTCCACGATCGCGAGACCAAGAAACTGGCCACGGTCGGAGCCGGTGGTTCTGCGCCTGCCCCTCGTCCGGCAGCCGCAGCCAAGCCGCGCACAAGTGCGCCTTCGCCGCGCACCGAAACCGAAGCCGGACGCACCGGCATTTCGAGCAAGACTCCGTCGCGCAAACGTTTCTAAGCGTCTTCTCGCATGGATATTCTTCGTCAATACCAACTTGAAATCACGCTGGCTCTGGGCCTGCTGGTGGTCATTGAGTTCTTCATCCTGATGGGCGTGCGCGCCCGCATGACACGCCTGAGCCGCATGCTCCGCAACCTGTTTGCCGGGCCTGAAGGCATCGATTTGGAAGCGATGCTCAAGCGTTGCCAGGAGCAGAGCGAAGCTGCAATGGTGCGCAGCGATGAACTGGAAACTCGTTTGGCCCAGGTAGCAGGGGAGATGCGCGGTTGTATCCAGCATTTTGGCTTGGTGCGTTACGATGGTTTTGGCGATGTCAGCGGCCAGCAGTCTTTTTCACTGGTGATGCTGGATGCCAATAAGAACGGTGCTGTTGTGACCGGCCTTTTCAGCCGTGCTGCCAGCCGTTGCTACGGTAAGGCCGTGATCGCGGGTTCGCCCGAACAAAGCCTGACCGATGAAGAACAGCAAGCGCTCGATTTGGCGCTCAGCGATAACCCCGTTGCAAATACCGAAAACGAAACTTCCGGCAACAAGCGTTGGTTCCAACGCCGCACTCCTGCCGGTGTATAACTACGATTATGAGTGAAAATATCCAGATCCGCATCACCCGTTTGCCCGAAGGCGAAGGACTCGACCTGCCCGATTACCAGAGCGAAGGCGCTGCCGGACTCGATGTGCGCGCCGCCGAAGACCGCATGCTCCAGCCTGGTGAAACCGCGCTGATTCCCACCGGCTTTGCCATTGCTGTGCCGATTGGCTACGAAGCACAGTTGCGCCCCCGTTCGGGCCTGGCGCTCAAGCACGGCATTACCTTGCCCAACTCGCCGGGGACCATCGATAGCGACTATCGCGGCCCGATCGGCGTCATCCTCACCAACCTGGGACACGAGCCGTTTTTCGTCAATCGCGGCGATCGTATCGCGCAGATGGTCATTGCCAAGGTCGAGCGCGCCCAGTTCGAACTGGTGGAATCGCTCGATGAAACCGAGCGCGGAGCCGGTGGTTTTGGCAGTTCTGGTGTGAAATAGAAGAAACGGCGAACATTCAACATCGAACGCCGAAGAGGGGTAGCGGCAGGGTAGCACGCCGATTTATACTGGGTTCGATGTTCGATGTTCGATGTTCGATGTTCGATGTTCGATGTTCGATGTTCGA
>DAITOV010000106.1:0-5578 GCA_036833945.1 Abditibacteriia bacterium | reverse complement strand
ATGTTCGATGTTCGATGTTCGATGTTCGATGTTCGATGTTCGATGTTCGATGTTCAGCAGTATCGGAGAGATGGCAGAGCGGTTGAATGCGGCGGTCTTGAAAACCGTTGAGGCGCAAGTCTCCGGGGGTTCGAATCCCTCTCTCTCCGCCATTTGCCCAGTCTATTGATGGATTGGCATTGCGCGATAGAGGCTACTACGACACGGTAGCCTGATGTTCCTCCCCAACGGTGCAAAGTATGCCTCCCGGCGGCAAGCAACTTTCCGTTATCGACGTTTATCAACGCCACGGCGTAGCGTGGGCTGGGCTGCGTGGCGATGCCCTGATGGAAGGCTCCTGGCTCGACCGGTTCTGCGCTTTGCTGCCAGCCGGGGCGGCGGTGCTCGATATTGGATGCGGTTCGGGTCTGCCGATAGCGCGTGAATTAATCCGGCGTGGTTTCGAAGTAACAGGTGTGGACGGCACACCAACGATGATAGCTCTGTTCCGGAGCAATTTGCCGGGCATTCCGGCATATCATGCCGACATGCGCGAGCTTGCTCTTGGGCGACCTTTTGCCGGGTTGCTCGCTTGGGACAGTTTCTTTCACCTCTCACCTGACGATCAACGCGCCATGTTTTCTCGTTTCCAGGCTCATGCCGCACCTGGCGCAGCACTGATGTTCACCAGCGGGCCGGCCGAAGGTAACGCTATTGGGGAGTTGAATGGTGATCCTCTTTATCATGGGAGCCTCAATCCGGACGAGTATCGGACCTTTCTTGCTGCTACTGGCTTCGAGGTTATCGCTCATGTCGTTGAAGACCCCACTTGTGGTTATCGGACTATCTGGTTGGCTCGGCAGTGCGATTAATTGGAACAGCTACTGTGGGGCAGAATCAAAAGTAGCAGTATGGCCTTCAGCGTTTATCACATTGCCACTATTTGCCATTGCTCAACCGGAGCAGATACCGCTGGCCGGTTGATTGCTACAAGGTGGCTTCCAATCCAATCTTGATCGTGGCACACTCACCGAATGCGACCACTTCGATATTCCATCAACGTTACCCTGGACGGATGTTGTGATCACAGCGTCGGCATTCCGGATGAGGAATTACATCGTCACGCAACCAAGAATATTTCACAGGCCGACGCCCTCATCTTTGGCCGGATCACTTATGAAATGATGGAGACCGCATTCCGGCCGGTGGCGCAAACCGGCGTAAAGCCCGACTGGATGGACGATTGGATGGTGCCGTTTGCCCGGACGATTGACGCGGCAAAGAAGTATGTCGTTTCGAGCACCCTGGAACAGGTGGACTGGAATGCGGAACTCGTGCGCGGGGAGCATCTGGAGAATACCATTTTGCAACTCAAGCAGCAGCCGGGTAAAGGGCTGTTCGTGGGTGGCGTTAAGCTCCCTCTCGCCCTGGCGGAACTTGGACTGATCGACGAATACGAGTTCATCGTACACCCGCGAATTGTGGGCCACGGGCCGACACTGTTCGCAGGATTATCGAAATACGTCGATTTGAAGCTTGTGAGCCAGCAGGAATTTGGCTCCGGGGCGATAGCGATGCGCTATGTGCCTAAAATATTAGGCTAAGCCGTTTTCTCCAATCGAAAAAGCAATGATGGAAACCAGTGTCACGCTGTTATTCGAGCGTTACGAGAGATTATTCAATCAGTCTTTGGGGGGCGATATAGATCTGGATGAGGTGGCCTCCCTGTATGCATCCGAGTTCATAGGTGCCGCACCCGGTGGGGTAAAATCTGGAAAGAACGACGATGAATTCAAGCAGGCCCTGGCACAAGGCTATGCACACTACCGGGCGATAGGGACAAAAGAAATGCGGATACGCCATATCCGCCTCTCCCCGATAGATGAATATCATTGTGTGGCCCATGTCGCCTGGACGGCGACCTATGCCCGTAAGAACCAAGCGGACGTAGCGATAGATTTCGAAGTTCACTACCTGGTTCAGAATCTGGATGAAAAACCGAAGGTCTTTGGCTGGGTAGCTGGCGATGAACAGGCGCTTTTACAGAAGCATGGTATCATTTGAAGTTCGTTCAAGTAAATAATTTGACACATTAAGGATCGAAAACACCCCATGAGTATTCCGCAGCCCGGCCAGAACTTTCCCGACTTTACGCTTCCCGTCGCCATTCCTCGTGGTGATGAAATTGAACAGGGAACTTTGTCCCTTTCCGATTTGAAAGGCGCGCCGGCAGTGCTGTTTTTCTACCCCAGGGACGCCACCTCAGGCTGCACCATCGAAGTGTGCGGCTTTCGCGACGAATATGCGGGGTTTGAAAAATTAGGCATCAAGGTCATCGGTATCTCGCGCGACAAACTCTCGGCGCATTTACGTTTCATCAAGAACCAGGAGCTAACCTACCCATTATTGGCCGACGCCGACCAGACTCTCATCAAAGCCTGCAATTTGCTGAAGGACGGCACTATGTACGGCAAGCCGGTGACGAAGGTACTGCGCAGCACTTTTGTGCTGGATGAAAACGGTGTGGTTTTGAAGACGTTTGAAAACGTGACTCCGTTGGGCCATGCCAAAGAAGTGCTGGAGTATCTCGCCCAGCGCGCAGCCTGAGGAACTTCCCGGCATCGTTGAGCGTCTGCCTTGTCGAAGGTGTGCAAACGGCACACCGGGAGACGAGTAGGCGTAAATGATGCAAATAAGACAATTAAGATGTTTAGTGCCGTTTGGCTTAGGGATTCTTTTTTTAGCCGCAGGTTGCTCGCGTAATGTCGTTTCCGTGGATACTGTGGCCGTTGCGCCTCCGGCGATGCCTGCAGCTACTTCTTCCAAGGGCATTCCCTGGCAACCCAGCCTTGAAACGGCACTGGAGAAAGCAAAAAGCCAGGGCAAACCCGTCATGATCGATTTTTATGCGACTTGGTGTGGCCCTTGCAAGATACTCGATGAACAAATTTACCCCAACGCCGACGTGGTGAAGGAGGCTAAAAATTTCATCAGCGTGAAATTGAATGTCGATATGCAAAGCGAAGCCGTCAACCAATATCGGGTGGGCGGGCTTCCCACCGTACTCTTTCTGGATGCTTCGGGCAAAGAAGTGCATCGCTTGGTAGGATTGTATGATGTCGAAGGCGAGGCCAGCCAGTTCGCCAAACTATTGCGCAAAGTTCGGAATGGCCTGAATGCTCGCACCTCGTAAATTAGTGAGGAGTGACCTTATCTGAATTATGAGTCCACAAATTAAATTAGTCGTTGCTTCCATCCTGTTTGCATTAGCGTCGTGTGCGCTTTTCCTGCAAGTTTATATCCAGAAAAATACGCCTGTGCCGTCAGTCGAGCCGGTTCCGACGGCAACTCCGGCACCAGTTGCGACCCCCATTGCCTGGCAAAACAGCCCGGAACGGGGTTTCGAGCTTGCTCGCCAGACCGGCAAACCGATGATGATCGTGTTCTACACAGATTGGTGCCCCAGTTGTAAGGTTCTCGATAGCAATGCCCTGCAGTCTCCAGCGGTGCAGACCGAAGCGCAGAATTTTGTGCCTTTGCGCATCAATGCCGAAAAACGCACCGATTACGCCGGACAGTTCGGTGTAAGCAGCTATCCGACAGTCATTTTTTTCAATCCAGCGGGTAGTGTGCTCAGCCGTTTTACCGGTGCCTATACATCCGATGAAGTTGTCGCTGAAATGAATGCAGCCCGCCAGCGTATGACGAATGCTTGACGATTGCACTTGAGTGCTTGAATTGAGCGCGATAATCTCTTAATAAAATATCGGAAGTCGAGTCATTGCATTTGTTAAACTTTGGCTTTCGGAGGTCACGTTTTTGAAAGAAGCACCGCTGGTTCGCAACCCGGAATTAGGCAGCTCAGCCGAAGGGGAATTGTCCCATTCCGGTGGACGCCGCACACCAACCCCGTTTGATAACAAACCACCCCGTCGCAGTTCTCCCTGGAAGCAGGTCTGGAAATGGACGGGACTTTTTACTTTTCTTGTTATTAGCTGTGCATTTGGATACTCTGTCTTCACGCAGCATGGACGCGAGACTACAGCCGCGATTCAGGAAATCGGCCCTGAGATTTTTAAAGCGAAGATGAATCCAGGGCTGGTCTTCGACCATGCCGGCAGCGATGTAGTCAATATCCTGCTCATCGGTCGCGATGTGAACTGGACCATCAAAAAGGTTTACGATCCCTCGCGTAAAATTTGGGCGAACATGCAGGTGCATGATGAAGACACACCGGCGCGTAGCGATACGATGCTGGTTCTTTCGCTCGATCGCAACCGCAACGTTGTTCATATGGTCTCTTTGCCGCGGGATGCCAGGATTCGGATGCCGGAGAATAAATACGGCGTGCGCCGAGCCAAGCTGAATGCCGCCCATGCCTATGGCGGACCTGAGATGTTGGTGCAAACCATTCACGATGAACTCGGCATTACCATTCATCACTACGCCGTCATTCGGTTTGAAGGCTTTATGAAGCTCATCGACCAGGTGGGCGGTGTTGAAGTCAACGTAATTGGTGCGTTACACCGCGATGGCACCCGTGGCCGCTTGAAATACGATGATAACTGGGGCAACCTGCACATCGATCTCATGCCCGGCAAACAGGTGCTGGATGGCGAGAAGGCTCATGCCTACGTGCGTTTCCGCATGGATATCGAAGGCGACCCAGGCCGTATCAAGCGTCAGCAGCAAGTCATGCGCGCTTTGGCCAAGAAGCTGACCACGCAAGGCATTGCCAATCTCCCGCAACTCATCAAAGAGATTCGTAAGCAATTCATCACCGACCCGCACTTCGATATCTCGGAAATGGCTTCGGCAGCCGATTTTGCTAAAGGCGTCGGCGATGCCTCTAAAATCCAGCCGGTCACACTTTTCGGAACTTATACCGAACGTGGTTCGATCATTTTGAATGAATCGAAAAACCGAAAGCTCTTGCACTACATCTTCGGTCCCACTTTCAACGAGCAAAACTTTCTGCAGCGTTCTCCTTCCACGGAGGGTGATGAGATGGGAGAGGAGAATAATTCCAGCCCCGGTGCCAGGGAAATCTTAATGCGGGCAGGCATCATCAAAGGTGCAGCCGCAATTGAGCCTCAAACCACGGAATATTCGGCACCGCCGACCAGCGAAGAGCGCCCTCGTCGTGCCGAGCGTCACGATACCGGTCTTTCCACAGACGCCCCGAGCGAAGCCGTGGCTACGTCGTCCGAAACGCCACGGCGAGAACGTCGCACGCGTCGTAAGCGTTCGGAATCATCTTCGTCTTCCGTTTCGTCACGGGAGCATATTGATTTAAGTACGCCCGATAGCAGTGACCTGGCGGCATCCAGCAGCGATGTTGGCAGCGACCACGATAGCCCGGTGCCGGTTCCTGAAGGGTTGAGTACGCCCGATAACAGTGACAGCCCCATTCCACGGGCAGAATAACGAAAAAGTGCCGTAAAATTAAAGCAGGAGGATATGAAATATCCTTCTGCTTTTTACAATCTCTTAAACGACGACCATAATTGTAGAAACAGAAAAAACACCACTATGAAAGCAATGATTTTGGCCGCCGGTGTGGGCAGCCGCCTCGATCCTCTCACTCGTAACTTCCATA
>DAITOV010000105.1:0-13767 GCA_036833945.1 Abditibacteriia bacterium | reverse complement strand
GATGTTGGATGATGTCGCCTTCTTCTATCGCGATCAATCCTTCACTAAAACAGTGCTCCAGGGTGGAGTTATTGACGTGCTGTTGCCGGGCGATGCCAACAAGGATACCGCCTGGCAGCCGCGCAGTTACGTCGAGTTGCGTGCCGCAGTGCGCGCACAGGCAGAGTCCGATGGATGGGATCTCTCTCAATTCGATTTTGATATCGTTGCCTTTTCGTTGAATCCTTCCAACGGGACGACTGTATTTGGCCAATGGTTGGGTTGGGCCGGCAAGGCTTATGTCGGTCAGCCGGGGCAGTGGATTAATGGTTATAATTATGGGTTCGATAGGTCGGTTATCGCTCACGAAACCGGGCATAACTATGGGTCGTGGCATGCCAATTTGTGGACTTCGTTTTTTGAAGGGACAGATATTGGCCTGGGGCAGGCGCTCGAATACGGTAACCCCTTCGATGTGATGGGAAATGACTACGGTAGCCAGATTCCCGATGCACATTTTACCGCCTCCGTCAAAAACCGCATGAACTGG
Organism: Abditibacteriia bacterium; assembly: GCA_036833945.1. Classification (GTDB taxonomy): domain Bacteria; phylum Armatimonadota; class Abditibacteriia; order Abditibacteriales; family Abditibacteriaceae; genus DAITOV01. The sequence continues at coordinate 13,238 of DAITOV010000105.1, read as the reverse complement.
TTGCCGACGGGTAACGGTATCAAGAATATTCCGCAGACATCGACCGTCGGTAATACTGAAGCACAGAATACGTATACAATTCGTGCCATTGACGATATTACCAATCCCACCAACGGCACTCGTCCGCTGACCCTCAAAATTAGCCGGGCTTCGCGTTACAACCCCAAGAGTGGCGATAATTACTGGGTGGAATTCCGAGAGAAGTGGTTCACTGGGCATCCCTATGTGCCCAAGGGTGCCATTATTACCTGGAACTACAATCAATACACAGAGAATACGAGTACGGATCTCATTGACACGACTCCTGAAACCAAGCCTGTTCAGGGTAGTATTCTTGACAACATCATTCCCGGTGCCTCACAAGATGCTCCGCTTATTCTGGGCCGCACACTCAGCGACTTGAATGCCACACCGGACATCCACATCACGCCCATTAGAAAATATTTGGATCCTCAGGATGGAACGCACATGGTGATGGATGTGCGCGTAGAAGTCGGGACCTATGGGAGTAACAATGCACCTGTAATCACTGACCTTTCTGCAACCCCTCTCCCGGGAACTGTCAATAGCCCCATAGCCTTTACGGCTACCGCCATCGACCAAGATACTGAGGATAACGCTAATCTCTATTACCACTGGGATTTCGGCGATGGCACCACCTCCGGTGCTTCTGCTGGTGCGGAAGATGCAAAAAATAAAAATAGCGTCTCCCATAGTTACTCAGGTAACAACCGGCAATATACGGTAACGTTGCGTGTATCCGACGGTAGAGGCGGAACGGCAATGAAGACCTTGATTGTCGACATTGGCAACCCGCAGACCTATACGATCGAAGGGTATGTCATGATATTGAACCAGCAGACAGGTAGTTTCGACCCTGTGTCTAACGCGCTGGTACGAGCAACCGATACTAAAGACGGATCGACCACACGTAGTCGCTACACCTATAGTGATGCAACCGGTTACTATAAATTAGTGGGTCTGGTTAGTCAGGATACATATATTGTGTTCGACAATCAGCAACCACCACAACCTCAACTGGTCACCTTACCAACTGAATACAAAATTCTTGCCGGTAAGGAAGGATATATTTTCTCCCCTTATAATATCCCCTTTCCAGTTGAACAACCCAACTTCCCGAATGGGAAAATGCCGAACGGACTCCCTGACGATGCTAACGATATTGCATGGACGAATGATGTCGGACCGTTGTCGGCTAATCTGAGCTACCGCGATTTTCTGGCTACTTCGACCGATCTTGTTCCGCCCCGTATAGAGATTACCTTACCTGGTGATGGTGCTTCTGCGGGTGTATTGACGAACATCAAAGGTACAGCTCGCGATAATGCCGGCGGAACCAGCATTGAGGATGACATCGATATTTCCATTCAACGTAAGAGTGATGGTTTCTACTGGTCTCCGCTTATTCGCGACTGGGTGGAAGTGGAAGATCCCAATCCTCAAGTTCCGGGAGGCCCGCCCGTCGATGGCACGCCAGCAGAGCGCATTGAAAATGCGGCTCCCAAGGTGATCGCTAAACTGCATTCTCCCGGTGATAGCAAACCCAGTTCGGGTGTGGATATTATCTGGGAAGTGCTCGATGCTTTACAGTTGCCGGATGCAACTGTTTCAACAGACGACTTCACCCCAGGGGATTATCTTATTACCGCTACCACTGTTGACTTGGCTGGTAATATAGCTAAGGATGCTGTCACCTTCACTAAGAATGTTGGCACCGATCCTGGCACCGATCCCGGCACCGACCCCGGTGGCACTGGTAATTCGTCGATTGACCTCGATGTGGATGGCAGTAGTGGTGCTCCGGGTCTTCAAGATTACCAGACAGCATGGAATCAGGCCGGGCCAACTGTAATTGCCGATACCGATGCCGTTGTCGATAACTCGGCCGGTACCATCCAATCGATCACAGTTAAAATTCTAAATCGTCAAGATGGTGTAAACGAACAACTGGCAGCGACTGCAGGAGCTGGCGTTACAACATCATTTAACAGCGCAACAGGCGTATTGACACTTCAGGGTCCTGCCACACCGGCCCAGTTTATCCCTGTCTTGCGTAGTGTCACTTATGAAAATACGGCGACAACCATCAATGGAACGAGTCGCCAGATTCAGTTCCAGGTGTTGGGTGGTTTGAATTTGCCAACAGCTGTAACAACCATCTCGTCAACCGGCAACAATCTGGGCGAGTCGTCTATTGAACTCGATCCCGACAATAGTAGTGGTGCTGGTGTGCCTGATTATCAGACGTCGTGGAACCAGGCAGGAATAACTGCTGTTGCCGATACGGATGCTGTCGTTGGCAACACGGAAGGAACCATCAGTTCGATTCGAGTCAGCATTGTTGATCGCGAAGACGGTGTCTCCGAGAAACTTTCCGCTACCGCAGTCGCGGGTATCACGGTTACCTTTAATGCACCAAATGGTGTTTTGACCATACAAGGTCCTGGGACTCCGGCTCAGTTCATTCCCGTGTTGCGCAGTGTGACTTATCAAAACGATGCGGCGGTTATCAACGGCAATGATCGTATCATTCTGTTCGAGGTGCTCGGAGGAGTATCTGCTTCCGCTCAAACCACAATCACAACTGGCGTGACCGGTGGTGGCGAATCGCAAATCGACCTGAACGGTTCTAATGAACTTGGAAACAACTTCAAGCGCAAATGGCAGTTCGGTGCTAGTGTTCAAAACAACTTGGCCGATGTGGATGCCTTTGTCTCGAATACGGCCAACCTCATTCAGAAGATTACGGTAACCATTACCGATCGTCAGGATGGGCTGAGCGAAATTTTGAGTGCAACTGCAGCGGGTGCTGTGACTGTGGCCTATGATGCACCAAACGGTGTGCTCACTTTGTCCGGTCCTGCAACACCTGCAGAATTTCAGGATGTTGTGCGCTCAGTGAAATACAAGAACACTATGGCCACGCCTACGGGAACGGTTCGTCACTTCAAATTTGAAGTCTTCGGTGGTATTGAAGATCCGCGTGCCGAAGCTACGGCAGAGCTTAACCGTAATGCCACCGGCAGCGATGGATCCGATATCGACTCCGATGGTGACGGTATTCCCGACAACCTCGATCCCGATGACGATAACGACGGTATCCCCGACGACCAGGATACCAATACACCGGGTGGCGGTAATGATGGTGACGACGACAATAGCTCGGGAAGTTACTCTTCTCGTCTGGATTTGAACGGCGCGATTTCCGGTTACAACTATAAGACCGATTGGGATCAAGCCAGTGGTTCGGTGAAGTTGACGGCAGCCGATGCGACGATTCACGATTCCGATGATGAAATTGATCGGTTGATGGTTACGATCGTGAGTGGTGGCCTGGATGTGGGAGAATCGATTCAAGCAGGCGCTGCGGCTGGGTTGACACAGACCTCTGCCAGTGGAGTATTGATTCTGAAGGGGCCGGCTTCACGCTCTACATTTGAAGCAGCCTTGCGCTCGATTACCTATTCGAATCCGAATCCGACCGGCAAAACTCGCCGTTTCCGTTTCGACTTGTTCGGCGAGGTAAGTGACTCGACTGCAGATGTCGTTTCTTCTGTGGCCTATACGACCATCGATAAAAATGATTCCGGGAACAACAGCAACAAACTGTTCAACGGTTTTGTAAGCATGAGCGGTAATACGGCGACACTGACCTATCGTGTTCGCAATATTACCGGTGCTGTGTTGAACAATATTCTCATAACCGGTAACCTGGCGGGTGGCCGTCCGATTAATGACAATGCAACCATTGTTTCAGTGACGCCCAATAGCAGCGTAGTTAGCTCACGTTGGACTAATCCTCCATCACTGCGCACCCTGCTCGACATGAGTAAAGCCAGCAAAGGTGTGCGTTGGTTGATTCCTTCGCTGCCGCACGGCGAAGAAGCGACCTTGGTGATTACTGTACCGTTGCGTGGTAAAGGCTACGGTGGCAAGTTGACCTCTAACTGGCAAGCCGATTTCTCCGGTCAGGCTCGTAACGAAACCGTGAGTTCGTTGGAAGTTCCTGAATCGTAACGCCACATCCGATATTGGATGATGTCATAAATAAGTGCCCGGATTCGCCGTTCTGGAATCCGGGCACTTTTTGATTATGAGAGAGAAATGTCTTTAGGATTCTTCCATCCTTGTGATTAAATGGTTGCCGTTGAGTAGTAGTCCCACAGTCGTCATTGTCAAGGAAGTATGCGAAACTAATATTTCGTCCCTGCGCAGAAACTGTGAACTTGCTCAGGCGAGTTTCGTAATAAAAAAGGCTTTTGTGGTGATAGCAGGTTTGAACGATGGCACGTAAATGATGAAGCATTTACAAAGCAAACGATTTGGTAAATCGAACAATCAAGGTGGTTTTACCCTGATTGAAATTTTGGTTGTTCTGGCGATCATCACGTTGCTGGCGGCATTGCTGTTTCCCGTTTTAGGTCGCGTGCGCGAAAATGCACGCCGAACTACTTGCATGAGCAACCTCAAGCAAATAGCACTTGCCTGTCAAACCTATTTGCAAGATAGTGATCGTCGTTATCCGCCTTTTCCCACTATTGACGATGGATCGACTGGATGGGCTTGGGAACTGCAGGCTCAACTTAAAAATGAAGCCGTGTTCCAGTGTCCTTCGGAAGAGTTTGGAGCACTGGATGAGGACGGCGGATTCACCGATTATTGGATGAACTATAACCTCACCGGGCTGTTTGAAGGAAAGTTGCAATTTACGAGTAGTATCGTTTTATTCGGGGATGGCAAAGGTGATGCTGTTTCATATGCAATCCCGTCGGTTTTCTACTACAATTGGGACCCGGATGCCGAATACGCCAGACGCCATTTCGACGGTTCTAATTATGCGTTTGCCGATGGTCACGTAAAATGGCTCAAACCCTCTCAACTTTCACTGACCGCTAATGCAACTGGAACGAATTTCACTTTCGTGCCGTAAAAGAAATCAATAAACCCAAGCAACGCCGAGAAGTCAAAACAATAGCCGAAGTAATGGCGTGAGTCGCGCTCCCTGGTCCTCTAACTTATACTTTCCATCCCATGAAAACACGCTTTTTGAAACATTCTGTAATTTCCCAGCAACTCACCAATCCGCGTTGGTTGATCGCTCTGCCGCTCTTCCTCACCGTGGCCGGTTGCAACGCCCAGGACAACACACCGGCTGCCGAAGAAGCTCCAACGCCGCCGGTTGAAATGAAGAGCGATGCTTCGGCTGCCGATAAAGCCGAGAGTGCCGATGCGGGTAAACCCGATCCGGCCTATAAAGTGGTCAATGAAGCGCAGCCCGGTTTGCCGCCCGCAGCGATTTCTGCGCTCGACAAAGTGAAAGTTTCGCCGCCGCCTGCAGGCAAAGCGCCCAAAACCGCCAAGGTGCGTTTGGTCACTTCCAAAGGGCCGATCGTGGTGGAACTCAATGGCGAAGCCGCTCCCTTGCATGTGAAAAGCTTCCTGCATCTCTCGAAAATGGGTTTCTACGATAAAACGGTGCTGCACCGCTATGAGCCTGGTTTCGTGATTCAGGGCGGCGATCCGCTCACCAAGAACCCGGCGCTTAAAGAGTATGCCGGTATCGGCGGCCCCGGCTACCAGGTGCCGCGCGAACGCAATTCGCTCAAGCACGATGCATTCGTATTTGCGGCTGCCCGTTCGCAAGACCCCAACTCGGCTGGTAGCCAGTTCTACATCACCCTGGCCTCTGCCCCGTTCCTGGATGAAGGCGATGGGTATACCGTCTACGGCAAGGTTGTGGAAGGCCGTGATACGGTGTTGAAGCTGCGTGCCGATGACAAGCTGAACAAAGTCGAAATCCTCAAATAAAAAAGCCGTTTGCAAGCCCCGAACGCGAGCGTTCGGGGCTTGCAGGTTGTTCCCGTAGTTGTGTTCGTTATGTTGTTTTTTTCTCTTTCCCGTTTAAAGCCGTATTGTGTCGGCATTGCGCTCGGTGTGGCAATGCTGGGTGGTCTTAAAGTCGTTGTCGCGAACGAAGTTCCCCCTTCGCCATCTGAGAAAACCCCTGCGGAAGCGCTGCCCGCGCCCGGTGCTCTCATGACGGAGCAACCCGGTGCCATGATTCCCGATGCAGGCTGGGAGATTCTTCCAGAGCCTCGTAAAACCGATTCTCAAGCTCCGGCTCCAGATGCTCCTTCCGATCCGCAGCAACCGGCGCAAGTCGATAACGAAAGCCTACGCTCCATCGTTACCCGCCGCAAGCTGGCCTTGCCACTTAAAGAGGCCAATATCATCATCCGCAAAGCCGATCGGCGTCTGGAACTCTACAGTGGGCAAACCCTCATCAAAACCTACCGTGTTGCGTTAGGCGATAACCCGGCGGGCCACAAACAGCGCCAGGGCGATAGCCGCACACCCGAAGGCCATTTCTACATCTGCACCCGCAACGCCAAAAATTCGGCGTTTCACATTTTCCTGGGACTTTCTTATCCCGGAGTGCCAGATGCCAAGCGTGCCGTCGATTCCAAGCAGATTACCTGGCGCGAATATCAAATTATCAACCAACGGTTAGCTTCACGCGGCCGTCCACCGTGGGAGACCAAACTGGGCGGTTGGGTCGGCATCCACGGCGGCAGTGATGCCTCTTTCGCAAAAAAGATGCGCAACCAGCGCGGCAAGAACGATTGGACGGCCGGTTGCGTGGCACTCACTAACCAGGAAATCGCCGAAATTCACGCCGCGACGGTGCTGGGAACGCCGGTTGAGATTAAACCGTGAGAATGGCTTTGAACGTCGAACATTGAACGTTCAACATCGAACGTCGAATATCGTTGTGTCAAAGGTTGAGCACAGCGTGCCATGCATGGCACGCTGCAGGGTATTTCTGAAACACCAGACTTTTAGTCAATTATCTTGCTTGCCTTCGTTGAACGTTTGATGTTGGACGTTCAATGTTCGAGGTTCAAGCCTTTCTTCACCCCGGCGGCCATTCCATCGGCCTGTCGCCCAGCACGTGGACATGCAGGTGATATACCGATTGCCCGCCTTCTTCGCCGATGTTGGTGACGAGGCGAAAGCCGTTTGGGCAGCGCTGCGCACCCAGTTTGGCAGCGACAGACATAACATGCCCCAGCGTGGCTGCGTTGGCATCCACGGCGTCTACGAATGGTTCTCGTGGAATGACCAGAATGTGGGTGGGGGCTTGCGGGGCGATGTCGGGGAAGGCGACGCAGATTTCATCTTCATAAACCAGTTCGACTTCGATTTCGCCGCGAGCGATTTTTCCAAAAATTGTATCGGCCATATTTCTCCTTGGGTGTGGGTTGGTGGTAGAATGGTCAGGGTTTGTGTCGCGGCAGAGTTGGCCGCGTTTGGGTAAAATTATAACGATTCTTTTCGGGGTGTAGCTTTCGCTCCCCCATCTCTTTCCATGATTAAATACGTTTTTGTAACCGGCGGCGTGGTATCTTCAATTGGCAAAGGCATTGCAACGGCCTGTCTGGGCACTTTGCTGAAGGCGCGCGGCTATAAGGTTTCGCTCCAGAAAATCGATCCCTATATCAACGTCGATGCCGGGACCATGAACCCGCATCAGCACGGCGAAGTGTTCGTGACCGAAGATGGTGCCGAAACCGACCTCGACCTGGGCCACTACGAGCGCTTCATTGACCAGAACCTGTCGCGCTTTTCCTCGCTGACCACCGGCACCGTCTATAGCAACGTCATCGAGCGCGAACGCCGTGGCGACTACCTGGGCCAAACGGTGCAGGTCGTGCCGCACATCACCGATGAAATCAAAGACCTCATCCGCCGCAACGCGGTGCAGGCCGGGGCCGATGTCGCCATCGTGGAAATTGGTGGCACCGTGGGCGATATCGAGTCGATGCCGTTCACCGAAGCCATCCGCCAGATGAAGATGGACGAAGGCGCCGAAAACGTGATGTATGTCCATGTCACCTTGATTCCGTTCGTTGGGCCGCGCAACGAGATGAAGACCAAACCGACCCAGCACAGTGTGCGCGACCTGCGCAACATCGGTATTGCGCCCGACGTGCTGATCTGTCGCACCAAGCTGCCCTTGGCCGAAGAGATGAAGCGCAAAATCTCGCTCTATTGCGACCTTGCGCCGGACGCTATCATCGAGGGCCTCGATACCGATACGCTGTACCGCTTGCCTTCAATTTTTGAAGAGCAGAACTTTGCCCGCATGGTCTGCAAGCGTTTGGGGCTGGATAAAACCGCGCCCGACCTCACTGAGTGGAACCGCATTGTGCAGGCAGTCGAAAATCCCAAGAAGCGCGTCACCATCGGCCTGTGCGCCAAATACATGGCCAACGAAGCCTCGCCCGATACCTATATCTCCGTGGTGGAAGCGCTCAAGCACGGCGGCATCGAGAACGAAGCCGAAGTCGATATCAAATGGGTCGATGTTGAAGATCCGGCACAGGTGAGCGCGCAACTGCTCGATGTCGATGCAGTCGTCGTTCCCGGCGGTTTCGGTTCGCGTGGCGTGGAAGGCAAGCTCGAAGCGATTCGCTACGCTCGCGAAAATAAAGTGCCGTTCCTGGGCCTCTGCCTGGGCTTGCAGTGTGTGACCATCGAATATGCCCGCAACGTGGCCGGTCTGGCAAACGCCAACTCCGAAGAGTTCGACGAGAACACACCTTATCCGGTCATCGCCTTCCTGGAAGACCAGCGCGGCGTCGATGCCAAAGGCGGCACCATGCGCCTGGGCACCTACACTTGCGTGGTATCGCCCGGTTCGTTAGCCAACAAGCTCTATGGCCGCGATATGGTGCTCGAACGCCATCGCCATCGCTATGAAGTGAACCCGCAGTATCACCGCGCCCTGAGCGAAGCCGGGTTGCAGTTCTCCGGCACCAGCCCTGACGGCCGCCTGGTGGAAATGGTCGAGTTGTCCGATCATCCGTTCTTCATCGCCAGCCAGTTCCATCCCGAATTCAAATCGCGCCCGACCAACGCCCATCCGCTGTTCCGTGGCGTGGTGCAGGCCGCCGTTGAATATGCTGAAGACAAAGCTGAAGCGGCTCCCCTTGAGCAAACCGAAGTGACGACGCTGGTTTAAGAGTTTTCAGGTAGCAAGAAAAACGAACGATCCGGTGAGGTATGGCTGTGAAAAGCCACCTCCCGGATCGTTTTTTAATTAGAGCTTGGAACTTAGATTTTAGATCTTAGGATGAGTTCAGTAAAGCAAGAAACCTAAGTTCTAAGCTCTAAAATCTAAGTTCTTCTTGAAAACAAAAACTCCCGGCACAAGCGAGTGCCGGGAGTTTTTCCGTTTGGTGAGTTTGGCTTAGTTATACAACGGAAAGGCTGCGCACAGCTTGGCAACACGTTCACGTAAACCGGCCAGAGCAGCCTCATCGTCACGCGATTTGATGGTTTCGGTAATGATGGCGGCGACTTCACGCATTTCCTCTTCCTTGAAGCCGCGCGTGGTCATGGCGGGGGTGCCCAAACGCACGCCGGAGGTGACGAACGGCGAGCGGGGGTCGAACGGAATCTGGTTCTTGTTGCAGGTCACGCCCACGCTTTCCAGCAGGTGTTCGGCGTCCTTGCCGGTGATGTCGGCCGGGGTGAGGTCGACCAAAACCAGGTGGTTTTCGGTGCCGCCGGTTACCAGGCGCAAGCCACCTGCGATGAGGCCTTCGGCCAGGGCGTTGGCGTTCTTGCGAATCTGCTGCTGGTAGGTTTTGAATTCCGGCTTGAGCGCTTCGCCAAAACAGATGGCCTTTGCAGCGATGATGTGCATCAGCGGGCCGCCCTGGATGCCGGGCATGATGGCTTTGTCGATCTTCTCTGCCCACTCGCTGCGGCACAGGATGAGGCCGGCACGGGGGCCACGCAGCGTCTTGTGGGTGGTGGTGGTTACGAAATCGGCGTGGGGCACCGGGCTGGGATACTCACCAGCCGCGACCAGACCGGCCACGTGCGCCATGTCTACGAGGAACAAAGCGCCGACTTCATCGGCGATCTCGCGGAACTTGCTCCAGTCGATGACGCGCGGGTAGGCCGAAAAACCGGCGACCAGCATCTTGGGCTTGTGTTCGAGGGCCAGAGCACGCACTTCCTCGTAATCGATGCGTTCGGTTTCCTTGTTCAGGCCATAGCCGATGCCATTGTACATCTTACCGGAGAAGTTGATCTTGTAGCCGTGGGTCAGGTGCCCGCCAGCGGCCAGATTCATACCCAGGATGGTGTCGCCTGGCTGCAATGTTGCCAGGTATACACCGGCGTTGGCCTGCGAGCCGGAATGCGGCTGCACGTTGGCATGCTCGGCACCGAAGATTTGCTTGGCGCGCTCGATGGCGATGTTTTCAGCGACATCGACTTCATCGCAGCCACCGTAATAACGCTTACCGGGGTAGCCCTCGGCATATTTATTGGTGAGAACCGTACCTGCCGCTTCCAGCACGGCGCGCGAAGTGAAGTTTTCGCTGGCAATCAGTTCGATGGTGTTCTGTTGACGGTGCAGTTCAGCGTCAATTGCGGCGGCGATTTCAGGGTCGGCGGCGCGAACGTGGTCAATTCCAAAGTGTGGGTTGGACATACATACTCCCAGAGTGATTTTCTTAAAAGTGCGCTTAGGATTTTATCAGGATTGGGGAGATGGGGCCGCTTATACCGCCCTGCAAATTAATAGACAGGCTCTTCTCTGGCCGATAGCACGCAAAGCCTTCGGCTGCGCAAACTTCGTCGCAAGTTTTCGCGATTTTTTATTTTTGAATTAACCACAGATGAACACAGATAAACACAGATGGGAACGACAGAACTTAGATTTTAGAGCTTAAAACTTAGGAGTGATGCTCCACGCTCTGCTATGCCTCTCCTAAGATCTAAGTTCCAAGATCTAAGCTCTAAAAAAATCTGTGTCAATCTGTGGCTAAATGAAAAACGTTAAGCACTTTTACGCAAAACAATTTCCACGGGCAAGCATACGCGTTCGATGGGCAGGGTAGGGTTCTCCACCCGTTGCAAAGCGACACGCGCGGCTTCTTCGCCCATTTGTTCCATTGGTTGGCGCACGGTGGTGAGCGGCGGGTTGCTCTGGGCACCTTCGGGACGGTCGTCGAAACCGGCGATGGCAATGTCTCCAGGAACGTTGTGTCCTTGTTCTTGCAAGATACGGAGCGCAATCAATGCGCTCTGGTCATCGGCGAAAACCAGGGTTTGCGGCGCAGACGGTGTCGATTGAAGCAGGGCTTGTAAGTGTTTGCCCACTTCCTTTTCCAATGTCGCGATATATTCCTGATGCGAGGCCGCCGGTGCGAGTTTTAAGGTGCGGATCCGTTCCCGCGGGCAGGTCAAACCGTTGTCGTTGAGGGCGTCGCGAAAACCCTGGAGACGTAGTTTGGCCGAGGAAGAAGTGAGTTCGCCCAACCAGGCAAAGTTGATGTGTTTCCGTTGAATAAGGGCAGCAGTGATGTCGTAACCGCCCTGATAGTTATTGGCGACGATGGAAGGCGTTTCGATGTCCTCGAAGTAGCGGTCGATGAGCACGAAAGGGAAGTTGTCCAGCTTCATGCGAAAAATCTGTTCGGCGATATCGTGGTGTGCGAGCGGAAAGATAATCGCGCCGTCGAGTGGAAACTCGCGCAGGTGCTGGATATTTTGCGCTTCCTTATCCCAGTTGCCGCGTGAATCGAGAATAAGGGTGCGCACGCCTTCGGCATCAAAAACATTCTGCACGCCCCGGGCGATCTTGAGAAAAATGTAATCTTCCAGGTTGGGTAATACCAACGCAATGCAGTGCTGAGTTTTGGTTTTGGAGGCGACGAAGCTGCCTTTACCCTGCACCGAATAGATGAGGTTTTCGTCTGTCAAAATACGCAGCGCCTGGCGCACTGTCAGGTGGTTGATGCCGCCAAACTGCTCGCAGAGTTCACGCACCGTTGGCAACATGTCGCCCGGCTGCAACTGCCCCGATTGAATCTGTTCGCGCAGGAAATTTTCGACCTGCCGATACAGGGGGGGAGAGGAAACCATATTCGATTTCGAGGTAATATTGCGCATTGTTATATAGGCGTTACTATATAACATAACAAATTCAGAGACGGTGCTACAAAGAATTGAGAAACAAAATTTGCGATATATTTACTATTGAGACTGCCACTTATATTTCAAGAATGTTTCCAAAAGATTTATTTTATGTTTAGAAACTATTACGAATGGGTATAATAGATATATAAGACATATATAAATCAGTGGAGGCGTGTTGATGAATACCACTTTTTCCAAGTCGGAAGCATCGGCAAAGCGTCTGGGGTTTACCCTTGTAGAGTTGCTTATCGTCATTGCTATCATATCGCTGCTGGCGGCCATTCTGTTCCCGGTTTTCGCGCGTGCCCGTGACAACGCCCGCCGCGCTAACTGCCAGAGTAACCTCAAGCAGATTGGCCTGGCACTGATGCAGTATGTGCAGGACTACGACGAGCGTTTGCCTAATCGCGGTGTGGGTAACATCGACGTGCAGGTTCGCCTCCAACCCTATGTCAAGAATCGCCAGATCTTTATTTGTGCCAGCCAGAAAACGATAGTGAGCGCAACCGGAATCGAGTCGCCATTCGATGCCAATATCAACATCAGCTACGGTTACAATTTCGAGCAGGCCGATACCAAATACCCACCCCATATTGCTTACATCCAATTCGCCGACCGGCTCTGCCTCATCTCCGAACAACGCGGAAGTGTCGATAGGGTGGCGTTGCCCGGTGCATTGACCGACCAACGCTTCTGGCTCGATTTCCGCCATTTCGACGGAGTGAACCTGCTCTTCGCCGATGGACATGTGAAGTGGTATGACGACAGCAATCAGGGTGTCACCTATAACAGTGTGACGGCGACTTCCAAGCATACCGGTACCTTCTGGCTCCCCACCGAGACCCGCCCGTAAATCTTCCCCCTAACCAGAAAAGAATCGATATCATGAAAGCGAAATTTTTTCCTGTCATTTGTGCGGCGTTGGCTTTAGCCGCGTCACCGTTATTCCCTGTGCATGCGCAGGATGTGCCGCAGAATCTGATTTCCAACGGTAATTTTGAAACCGATGACGATGGCAATGGCCAGCCCGATGGCTGGGGCACCGCCAAAGCCGGGATGTCGTGGGAAAGCGAAAACGGCAATCGTTTCTATCGCCTCAAAGCGCCTGCTCCCGGCAAGACGACGATGGTGTATCGGCTGATTCCCATTCCAGCCGGGGTGCGCGCGGTGGAACTTTCGTGGAAGCAGCGTATTGCCGATTTGAAGCCGGGCAAGCA
>DAITOV010000104.1:0-13848 GCA_036833945.1 Abditibacteriia bacterium | reverse complement strand
GTATATTGGTGGCGGTCAGGTTACGGGTAGGGCGATGATGACAGGGACAGAATCCTATGTACTTTAGTTTGCTGAAATCCATAAGAAGTGGCCGGGCATCCACGTAACACGTTCTAAAATTCTGGTGGTATCGCAGACGGGGGAGGTGCTGGAGAGACGCAATTTACCAGTGTTAAGCATGGATGATCCCCCTGTATTGTCTTCGACTATGCTTCTCACAGGTGCTGCTTTGCCTCTTTTGCGTAGCGATACAAATGTGTTATCAAAGCGGAATTGGGCAGTTGTAAACATGGTTTACGACATTGTTTCCAAGACCACGATTATTCCCGCTTCAATCGAGAGTGTCGTATGGACTCTTTGCCTGAGCGCTGTTGGCGCATGGCTGCTGGCGCGGCGGGCGCGATTGGGTCTTGTCGCCAGTTGGCTATGGGTAGCGTTGACTCTGCTCTTTGGTGCCGTGGCACTCATTGGCTTAGTCGCCTTGTGCGCCTGGCCGGTCCATCTTGCGTGTGGGCATTGCAAAAAATTGCGCAATATCGAGAGTGAAGAATGTCCGCACTGCCACACTCCTTGGCTGCGTCCCCAGCATGACGGCACCGAAATTATTTCGCGCGAATTCCAAACCCACGCTCTTCCTTCAGGAGGCCAGGAATGAAGAAACTTTTTCGAAACTCCTATGGAGCCATACTGTGGAAAGAGATCCGGGAAAATGCGATATGGGCAGTTTTGGCAGCGCTGGCACTCATTGGCATTAATTATTTATTTGGCGGTGACTTTGCTTTTAAGGGATCCTTCGATACTTTTAACGCTACCGACTTGCTCTACCATTATATTGAGTTTTGGGTGGAGCCGATCATTACGCTGGGAGTCGGGCCGGTGTTGGCAACCATTCTGGGAATGATGCAAGTGTTGCCCGAAAGACGTCGCGACCAGTGGGCATTTCTCATCCATCGCCCGCTTTCACATACGGCTCTCTTCTGGCATAAAGCGGCAGCGGGATGCTTCCTCTATACCGTTTCCCTTGGCGGCGCGTTGCTTCTTCTCTGGTATTTGAAGTGGGTGCCGATTGGGCAGCATTTTCCGGATGTGCCGTTTGATTGGCGCTTCATGTTAGGCGGTATCGCCAATCTGCTGCTGGGTGTGCCGTTCTACTTTGCCGCCATGCTTTGTGTGATGCGGCCTGCGCGTTGGTATGGCAGCAAGTTGGTGCCGCTGTTAGGTTGCCTGGTTTTACATTACTTCTGGTTTCAGTTGCAGGAGTTCTACCAATGCTTCTGGTTGGTTGTGCTGTATAGCGTTGTTTACGCCGTGGCCGTGAGGAACTCTTTTGCCGAGAGCGGGCAGGCTCCCCTGCACAGAAAAGCAGGGCAGTTTGCGACCGGACTGGCTTTGCTATCTGGTTTGGTCCCTCTGCTGGGTCTGGGGTTAGTTTTACTTAATCTATGGCTTTCCATCGTGCTTCCCCAACGCAGAGGGCCAATGATTTTATCGCGTGAACCGCAGGTGACATCGTATTACGACATAGTCGTAAATGGAGAGGTTGTTCGCTCTGTTACGCGCAATAGCTTAAAACCTCGATATTATGGAGCCGATGGGAAGGAAAAGAAAATTATACCGACAGGGGCACCTGTTCTCAGTGATATCGCCTTCGAGCAAGAGATAGAATCCTTCCGTTATCCCAGGCGTTATCTGAAAATTCTCGATCGTTACATGGATGTCTATCAAGCTGTGCCATATATTCCCGTTTACAGTGCTAAGCTTGGCCGTATTCTCTTATTTACAGATAGTTGGAGATTTGTAGGATTTGCTGGTGTTGCCGGTTCTTCCGTAAATAGTCCTGCGCGGCGAGAACTCTTGCAAACATATATTGGTGGTGGTTATCTGTGGCTATCCGATGGAATTTACCGGATTCAAGGTCGCGAAATGGTCCTCCGGCCGATTAGTAATGCACTTGATATTGAGGGGATTAGTTTTTTCTATACTCCGCGAAGCGAAAGAAAAACTAAATCCCCATCGGCATCTCAGAGAACAGGTTATCTCCGTCCGCAGCAGTCCCTTATTGTCATGCGAAGCAAGTCAATTGATTTTTTTGATACTCATGACAAATTACTTTTTTCGACTCCACGAGAACATAATAGAAAGCTCTATTCTCAAATCGGCACCCAGGCTAATAGTGAGCGAACCCGCTACTTTATTGTTTATAGGCCAACGCGGGATATCCCCGAATTGAAGCGTCGTGAAATGCCTGATTATGTTGTTATTCTGGACAATAAAGGAAACATACTTAAGCGACACACTTTCCCTTCGTTACCCCTCAAAAGGAATATTGGAGCATTGAGTTCGCGTGAGGCCACTGGAATAGGGCTGGGTATGGCACCTATTGCCTGGGCGGGTTATGCGGTATGGAACTTTTACGGTTACGCATCTTATTCTCTTGCTCTTAACCAGTGGTTTAAACAAATAATATTAGATCGTCCCGAGTTGTTTTTTATGGTTGCGTTATCGTATGTCTCCGCTTTTGTCTGTTCATTGATTGTGTATTCGCTCCGTCGCCGTAGCGGCTTAACTAAGCGCTTACTTCTTGCATGGATAATAGCCGTATTTCTACTGGGACCAGTTGGTTTGCTACTTTTCCTTGCTATGCAAGGCTGGCCGTCGCGGGTAGCGTGTCTCAATTGCGGAAAACAACGCGCCGTTCATTTCAATCATTGCGAAAACTGTGGTGCGCCGTGGCCGGTGCGGCCTAAAGACAGTGCGGATATCTTTCCCACTGCGCCTACTACAAACAGCTAAAGAAAAAGCGCCGATCTCAAATCGGCGCTTTTTCCGTTTGATTACTCAGGCATTGGTGTGCCTTGCAACACTTCCAAGAAACGCCTGGCTGCTAACGAGAGGTAGCGATGCCGATGCCATGCTGCGACGATGGTGCGCACCGGCTGCTGTCCGGTTAATTCGCGATAGATGGGGGTGCTACCGTCTTCGGGAGGCTCGGCGGGAAGTGCCATTTGCGGCAGCAGGGAGATGCCCAGCCCTGAAAGAATGAGTTTCTGAATAGTGGCGATCTGTGCGCTGCGGCAGCCGATGCGTGAACTGTAATTATTGACGCGGCAAAAAGAGAGCACCTGTTCGCCCAGGCAGTGCATATCGCCCAGAACGATGAAACGCTCGTGTTGCAATTGGTCGGTTTTAATCGTGCGGCGTTTGCCGAGCGCGTGGTCGGGTGGCAAGGCGACCAGCAGCGGTTCGTTAAAAAGCTCTTTGGTCGCGATGCGGTCGTCTTCCAGTGGCAGGGCCATCAGTGCGATATCGACTTCACCGGAAATCATGGCACTAATCAGGTTCTGGGTCACGTCTTCCTGCACCGTCAATTCAACTTCCGGGAACTCCTTTAAATAGGTCTGCAAATGCTGCGGCAGGAGATAAGGGGCGATGGTGGGAATCGCACCGATAGAGAGCCGTGCGTCTTGCAGGTCGTTGGTATCGCGCAGGCGCTTTTCGGTGTCTTCGATATTGTTGAGAATAACAGTGGCGCTTTCCAGCAAGGTATGACCGGCATCGGTGAGGGCCACGCCACGGCTGAGGCGGTCGAACAGCTTGCGGCCCAACTGCTTTTCCAGCTTGGCGATTTGCTGTGAAAGCGAAGGCTGCGAAACATGACACAATTCGGCCGCGCGGCTGAAACTTTCGGTTTGCGCGACAGCCACGAAGTAACGAAGTTGATGCAATTCCATGGTGCCGTTAAGTATAAGCGTAAATTATGGAATATGTTAGAGCGATAAGGAAGAGAAGGGAGGAGTGTTGCTTGTGATTTGGCAAAACGACGCGTCTTTTGTAAAAGTCACTGGCGTTGACTTCTGGCAGTAGAATATTTCATAAACGGAATTCCTTAACATGAACGAGAAAGTTCTCGGTGTAGCCCAAATCGGTTGCGGCGCTTTTGCCACTCAGACCGATATGCCCAATTTTCGCGATAACCCACGCGTCGAATGCCTGTGGTGCTTCGATCCCGACTTGCAGCGCGCGCAGGCGCTGGCCGCGCAATTCGGTGTGCCGGGCGCGACCAACGATTTACAGCAGATCATGGACGATCCCCGTGTCGATTTTGTGAAGATTTCCACGCCGCACGATGCGCGCCTGGAACTCATCAGCGCGGCGGCGCAGGCTGGCAAGCACATTTTCTGCGAGAAGCCGCTGGCCATTACTCAGGAAGAGTGTTTGCAGATCATCAGCCTGGTGCGTAAGCACGGTGTGAAGCTGTGCGTCGATTTGAACCGTCGTGCTTCCCCGGCCATGCGGGCGATGAAGGCGCGCTGGCAACAGCATCTCGAAGCGCCACACTATTCGCCGTGGCGCTATGTCGAAACCGAGCGCCAACCGTTACCGGAAGAGAAATCGACCAATTTCCTGATGCGCGTGCAGGATGAGTCGTCGTCTTATCGCCCCATTCACCTCGACCCGCTGCATGGCGGTGGTTTGGTGATCGGTGAAACCACCCACTGGCTCGATTTGGCGATGTGGTTCTTCGACGACCAGTTGCCAACCGAAGTGCTGGCCTGGGGCAGCACGCGTTTGAGCCATGGTATCTTTATCAAGTTCTCCGGCGGCGATACCGCTACTATCGTCTTCGATACCGGCGGCAGCTTCGACTACCCCAAAGAGATGTATGAAGTCGCTTCGCGCGGCTTGTTACTGCGCAGCCAGTTCTTCGTGGAGAACGAATACTGCGGAGCGGGTAGTGCTGGAGAAACCGTCGAGCGTGAACTGTTCGACTTGCGCCGCGACGACTTTGCCGATGCCACCGACCAAGCCGGCCTGGCAGCTTATCGCGATAAATACTTCGCTCGCGTGAAAGATGCTACCAACAGCAAAGGGCTGACAGGCACTCTGGAAGTCGATAAAGGCCACGCCAACATGCTCGATTCGTTTATCGACGCCATTATCAACGACATGCCCGCACCTTGCGACGAACTCGATGGTTACAAAAGCACGCTGCTGGCCGGGTTGGCTCGCCAGTCGATGGCCCAGGGGCACGCGCTCCCGGTCTTAGTGGAAAGCATTACACCGATTTTTGTGTGATAGCACGCGAAGCCTTCGGCTGCGCTAACTGCGTCGCAGATTTACGCAATAACGGCAGATCGTTGTCAATTGCGAAAACTTGCGACGCAGTTAGCGTAGCGCAGCTTTGCGTGCTATTTTCATCACATCCAATAAAAAAATGTTTAGCCGCTCTCTTTTTGGGGAATACTGTTACCTAACAGTTTTGAAACAGTATCGCTTGAGATATGTCTAACCCTGCATTCGACAATTCACTACAGCCGAAATATGCGCGCATTACGCAGTCGCTCCGCGAGCAGATTATGCAGGGCGAATTGCGTCCCGGCGACCGGTTGCCTTCGTTCACCGAAATGAAGGCGCGGCATGGCATTGCGCTTTCGACCATCGAGAAGGTCATCTCCACGTTAGAGCAGGAAGGGTTGGTGGAGCGCCAGCACGGGCGGGGCACTTTTGTGAAACAGCAAGAGCGGCAAAAAACGGGTTATATCGGGTTCATTGCCAGCGCCAGCCATGCCACACCGCTTTCACCGTATCACACCTCGCTCATGGGCGGCGTGCAGCAAGCCATTGAAGCGGCCGGGCAGCACATGCTGTATATGGGAACCGATTACACCTGGGATGTGGGGCTGTGTGATAAAGTCGATGGCGTGTTGATTTGCGGTATCGAGGACATGGCGAGTGTGCTGAGCCAACTTCCTGCGCATTTGCCGCGTGTTTCGGCGTTGAATGTCGTGGCAGGCATTACCTGTGTCGGTGTCGATGAATATCGTAGCGCCCAAATGGCGGTGCGGCATTTATTGCAGTTGGGGCATCGTCGCATCGCCTGCCTGATGGAGGCCGGGCTTTCGATACCGCGCATGCGCTTTTCAGGCTATCGCGACACCATGCTGGAAGCAGGCATTGAGCCGGAAGAAGCATGGATGCGCTCGGTGCTGATCAAGGCCAACAAGAAGGATGAGCCTAAACAGCCCTATCATCTGTGGGCGCGCAACCAGATGAGCGAATGGTTGAGCAATGGTTGGCACGAAACCGGTTGCACGGCGATTTTGGTGCAAAACGAAGTCGCGGCGATTGGCGCCATGCAAGCCTTGCAGCAGGCCGGTATTGACGTGCCGGGGCAGGTGAGTGTGATGGGTTTCGACGGCACCCAACTTTGCGAACTGTCGTCGCCGCGTTTGAGCACCATTGCATTGCCGCTGGAAGAGATCGGCAAGCAGGCTGTCGAGCTTTTAAACCGGCAAATCGCCGGAGAACCGGCTTTGGGGCAGGCTATTATGTTGCCATGCAATTTGCGCGAGGGCGATTCGCTGGCCTGCCTGAAGCCTCATTCAGAATTAGAAGATGTGGTGTTGCTGGGAAGTAGTCCATAAACAGTAAGGAGAGTGTTCCATGTTCGAGGCGATAGCTTCTGGCCGGTTAAAGCGCGGCTTTACACTAATAGAACTGCTTGTTGTCATAGCGATTATAAGTATCCTCGCTGCTATTTTGTTTCCGGTATTTGCGCGGGCGCGCGAAAACGCCCGGCGCAGTAGTTGTGTGAGTAACCTCAAGCAGATGGGGTTGGGGTTCATGATGTACTCGCAGGATTTCGATGAGCATATGCCTAACGCTTTTAATACCTATCCTTCGAGTGGAGCTTATAGGATGCCTAATGGCAATCCTGCGTCTGCAGCGGCACAGCCCTGGTATAGCCTGATTTATCCTTATCTGAAAAACTGGCAATTGCTTAATTGTCCTAGCGCTCATACCGATCTTTATTATGCGGGCGGGTATAACATCACGACTTTTCCCTATAGTTACAATTACCTCTCACCGGCGTTTTCATCGTCGGCTTGTAATAATACTTATAATTGCGGTGTCTCATTAGGTCCCAGCAATAATGTTACGGGGACCAATGCAGGCGCGAGCCTCTCTGCGATTGAAGATGCTGCAGGAACAATTGCTGTGACAGAAGGAAGTAAAGGCTTAATCCGTTTTAATCCCGCCAGAATGCCGGTTGAAGACGATTTGCTGTTCCAGGGTCAGTGTCTTAATACCAGTCATGGAGAAGTTTTGGGGAACTATGGCCCCGACTGTTTGCGCACACGCCATTTAGGAACCATCTCGACATTATTTGTCGATGGCCATGTGAAAGCCATGCCGTGGAAGACCATCCTGGGCAACGCGACTGATCCTAATGTCATTCGTTTTTGGACGACTGCCTCCGAACCCTTGAGATAAGGAAGAGGTATTTGGTGACAGGTATTAGGTGGATTTAACCCTGTCCAAAATTTTATCGCTATTCAAAATGAAAAAATTATTTTCCACAGTTTTATTTGTTGCGGGCAGCACCGGGATACTGAGTGGTTTGCAGCCAGTGATGGCGCAAGTCACAATTTCCACAGAGGGCAAAAGCAACCTCACCGTGATCGTGCCCGAAACGGCCCCGGCTTCGGTGCGTAAAGCCGCACAAGAACTGCAAACCTGTTTGCAGTTGGCCACCGGTGCAGAGTTACCGCTGCAAAAAGATAGTGCGATAACTGGTTCGCCTTACATTAGCCTGGGCAGCACCGCGCAAGCTAAAGCAGCGGGAGTGAATACGCAAGGCATGGCCGATGAGGCGTATCGCATCGTGACGAAAAACGGCAACCTCTATATTCTCGGTCCTGATACTGCTGATGGTAGTTGGACAAAAAACAACGGAGTGAGCAACGGGACCGCGCACGGTGTCTACTCGCTCTTGGAAGATTATCTCGGCGTGCGCTGGCTCATGCCTGGCGACATCGGGCGCGATGTGCCGAAACAACCCACTATCAGCCTACCGGCGATTGATAAAACCCACACGCCGCAGTTCAGTTTTCGCCGTATTACTCACACCTGGGATTATGCCACGAGTTCGCAGCAAAAGACTATTGCCGCGTGGGCGGAACGCCAGAAACTGGGTGGCTCGGTGCAAATTAGCTATGACCATAACTGGTGGCAGACACTCAACGGCGATCGTAACGGTGAACCGGATACCCCCCAGGTGCGGGCACTGTATAAGGAACATCCCGAATGGTTTGCCATGAACGCTTCTGGCAAGCGGCCACTGCCCACCACAAAATATCACAAGCTTGAAACCACTAACCAGGATCTCGTGAAATTCTATGCCGAGCGGGCTATTGCTGCGCTCAAGGCGACTGACCGCCCGATTACCTATTCGCTTTCCCCTACCGATGGGAGTAGTCATTGGAGCCAAAGCCCGGAGAGCAAAGCGCTCTACGATCCCAGCCCATCGACGTTGTTCGATCCGGAAACCGTTGGTGGGACCGATGTTTCCATGTCCTCGCTCGTTCTCAAATGGTACAACGATGTAGCGCAGGTGGTGGCGAAAGAGTATCCGCAAGGCCGGTTAAGCGGTTATATTTATTCCAGTTATGTCTATCCGCCACAAAAGACCGCAATGAAGTTGCCCGATAACTTCACGCCGGTGATTTGCGGAATCGGCACTTATGGTTATCAACTCTATCGCGAAGACAACCAGAAACGTTGGAAATGGGTGATGGATTCGTGGGCGAAAGTCGCACCGCGCGATTGGTATTACTACGACTTATCCGGCCAGTTGTTGCGGCAGTATGAACCGGAGATAGGGGAGAGCAACTTCCCCGGCAGCACCGGCATCATCACACCGGCTTCGCCCGATATCTTCAACACCGTCTTTCACCAGTTGGATAAAAGCCACATCAAGGGCGGCATTTTCTATGGCGTGCCGTCGTGGAGCAATGCCGCTCTGGCGAACTATACCATCGCCAAGATGTATTGGAACCCCAAGCTCAATGCGGAAGAACTGCAAAAAGAGTGGCTGCAGCGTGCCTATGGTGAGCAGGCCGGGGCTATCATGGAGCAGTTCTATATCAAGCTCAACCGCGAACTGGGCGATTATTATCGCAACAACACCGGCCTGAGCTACAAACTGACACTGAGCATACTCAAGGATGTGTATGCCGCGCATTATCCTGAACTGGAAAAATTGCTGTTGCAGGCTAAGGCCCAGCCGATGAATGCAGTGCAAAAAGAACGTTTTCAACTCATTGAAGACAACATGATCGTGTTGCAATGGCGTTTGCGGAATACGGGTTTTTTGCTGGAGAAATTCAGTTCGCCGTTGCAGCGTAATGATGTGCAGATCAATGCCTTGCTGACAGCCGAACATGCCGATTTTGCCCGTTTCCCCGGTGCGACGGCGGAAGAATCGACGAACTGGGTCGCGCCCAAACCTTTGCCCTGGAAAGTGCAGTGGACGGCGCAATCGAATGACGAAACTGTTGCGCCCAAAGGTTTGAATGACACCCAGTTTTTAATCTATACCCGGCAAGATGGCGATCTGCGCATCACCGCTGAAAGTGTCACCCAGGGTGCTTACTTTGCTTCATTTAAAGTGAACGATCAACAGGGAGTAGAAGTCGTCTCGGGCATTTTGAACGAGGCCACGCCGATCGTCATTCCCGCCAAAGCCGGACAAGCCTATGTGCTGACGATTCCATCGCGTAAGGCCGTGAACTATCAATTGCGATTGGAGAATGCAGCTATCACTGCGGGCAGTGTTGGTAATGGGGTATTGTCGCTCTCGGGCAAAGCGGCCAATGCCTCGGTGCTGCACCTGCCGGGGAGCAATCCCATTGGGGTGTGGGAAGAGGGCAGCGGCGTCGTCATCAAAAAGCCATTTAGTGGCGCTGTGGCTGCTAAAGTGATGGGCGATGCTTATACCAACACTCGTGTGCTCTATGCTTTCGATAACGGCTGGAAGTTCAGCCCCGATCCGCAAAACGACGGCGAGGCGCGTGGTGTTTTAAAAGCCGATTTCGACGATGCGAACTGGAGCAAAATAAGCCCGCTGGATTGGTGGCAGATGCAGGGCTTTGCCGACTACCACGGCGTGGCCTGGTATCGTATCAAGTTCAATCACGATAAACCGCTGCCCCCGACCGACCGCGCCAGACTTTATTTTGGTGGTGTGGATGGGCATGCTACCGTTTATATGAACGGCAAGCAAATCGTAGAGCGGAACCTGCCCGCCGATTTCAAAGGTTGGGATAAGGCATTTTCCAATAGCATTGGCTCGCACTTACGCCAGGGCGAAAATGTGCTGGTGGTGAAAGTGACCAGTAAAAGCAGCAATACTGCCAGCGGTATTTTTAAGGGTGTGGCGATTGTGGCAGGGACGCGAACGACACAGGGCGAATAGTGAAGAACCACGCGCGTTAGCAAGTGGGTATGTTCAAATTTACACAGCCTTGCTCATTGATACACATGGTTCTTCAAAAAAACTTCTTGACAACGAAATGACTTGGCCTTACAATGTGCTATATAGTGGTTTGAACCACTATATAGCACATTTGTTTTAACTGGTTTTTAAGTCATGTCTACCGCCACTCAAAAACCCCGGTATGCCCAACTGGCCCAGCAACTGCGTGAGATGATTTGCAGTGGCCAGCTCAAGGTGGGCGATCGCTTGCCTTCTTACAATGAGATGTACCGGTTGTTCGGCGCGGCTCCGGCGACCGTGCAGCGGGTGTGCGATATTCTCGAAAAAGAGCAACTCATCGAGCGGCGCAGTGGCAGTGGTGTTTATGTCGCGCCGCCCCCACAAAAGCCACGCACCGGCAACATTGGTTTCATTGGTGGTGCGAACTACAATTCTCCGAATCTGCCTTTCTATC
This sequence comes from Abditibacteriia bacterium, assembly GCA_036833945.1. Lineage (GTDB taxonomy): Bacteria > Armatimonadota > Abditibacteriia > Abditibacteriales > Abditibacteriaceae > DAITOV01. Next base: position 3,115 of record DAITOV010000104.1, on the reverse strand, counting down.
AATTATTGATGGGTGGTGTGCAGCAGGCAGTGCGCGCGCAGCAAACACATTTACTTTATTTGGGCACGGATAGGGATTGGGATGTGGAAGCCTGCGAGAAGGTCGATGGCATTGTGCTCTGTAACATTGAAGATGCCGGGGCCATTGTGCGTCAGTTGCCGCCCCATTTGCCTTGCGTTTCCATTCTCACCATTGTCGAAGGTGTGGTCAGTGTTGGTATCGATGACTACCGCGGTGCCCAATTGGCAGTGCGTTATCTCTTGGAGCAAGGCCACCAACGCATTGCCTGTCTCATGGAAAAATCTCCTTCAGAATCGCGGCGTCGTTTCAACGGCTATCGCGATGCATTGCTGGAAGCAGGAATTGAGCCTGAGCTTTCGTGGATGCGTCTGGCCGATGCCACCGAAATAGAAGAATTACGAAAAGTTTCACCGCAGCCCTATCGCGAATGGGCAGCCCGGCAGATGAGCCAATGGCTGCAAGAAGGTTGGGAAGAAGCGGGTTGCACGGCGCTGCTGGTACAAAACGAAGTGGCGGCGATCGGTGCGATGCAGGTTTTGCAGAAAGAAGGCGTTGAAGTGCCAGGGCAGGTGAGTGTGGTCGGTTTCGACGGTACACAGCTTTGCGACCTGGCTTCACCCAGTCTGTGCGCCGTGGAATTGCCGCTGATGGAGATTGGTATCAAGGCTGTGCAGCTACTCAGTCAACAGATTGAAGGTGAAGCTGCGACGGGCCAGGCGGTGATGTTGCCGCTGGGTATACGGCCGGGTGAGTCAGTGTCGCAAAAAGTCGGGTCGGGTGGTGTTGCAGAAAAAATACTTGTCGAGTGTGCATAAATACTGCGCACAAGGAGAGAATCATGTGTGATTCCAAAACGAGTCCCAGGCTATCATTAAGTATTGGGCGTAAGGGCTTTACATTAATCGAGTTACTTGTCGTAATAGCCATTATATCGATACTCGCGGCGATTTTGTTTCCGGTCTTTGCGCGTGCAAGGGAGAATACAAGGCGTGCCTCGTGCCAGAGCAACCTCAAGCAGATTGGCATGGCATTTATTCAGTATTCGCAGGATTATGACGAACGAATGCCTGCAAGCTTCCACACTTACCCTGGCCCTGGTATGTATACCTATCCCAATGGCACCCCTTCCACGGCTTCGGCGCGTCCCTGGTTCAGCATGATTTACGATTACTTAAAGAATTATCAGGTATATAGTTGTCCTAGTGCCAGTCCGGGATTGCGTTACGATGGAGGGTATGAGATTACTACTTTCCCTTACAGTTATAACTATTATAGTCCTGTATTGAGTGGCCTGGGCTTGTGTGGTGTTTCTCTGAATTGTGGAGTTTCGATGGGACCAGCCAATAGTGCCGGTGCCTCGCAATCCGCGATTGAAGATGTGTCGGGAACGATTCTTGTGGCCGAAGGAACTTCGGCACTCATTCGCTTTCGCGAGAATGCCCTTTTACCTTCCGAAACGGTTGTATTAAGCAAGGACGAAACTTGTACGAATGTAGATGAGGCTATTTGTGGGCGTGCGCGCCACCTGGATACCACCACAGTCCTTTTTGTAGACGGCCATGTAAAATCCATGAATTGGAAGAGTATATTTGGTAAGGGTAGTGGAACAGGCCCTGATATCAATGTTTTCCGCTATTGGACGACCGCTTCCAATCCCCAGTTATAATACGACAATTCATTGGCGAAGCTGTGCATCTGCCTTCACTCCTCAACCTAATGAAAAAACTTCTTACCTCTTTTCTCTTGGCAACCGTTTGTATGGTGTTGCCGGGGACCACCCTTCCTACCTGGGCGCAAGCTACTCTGGTTTCTCAAAATAAAAGCACCTTCACCATTGTGCTGCCTCCCAACGCGCCGGCTTCTTTGCAGAGTGCGGCAACAGAGTTGCAGCAATGCCTGGAACTGGCCACCGGTGCGAAGTTGGCCATGCAAAACGACGATGCGCCGCTCGCTGCAGGCTATATCAGCCTTGGTAGTACTGCACAGGCTAAAGCGGCGGGATTACAAACCGGTACATTGAAAGATGAGGCGTATCGCATCCTCACTCGCAACGGCAACGTCTATATCCTGGGGCCGGATACACCGGACGGGCAGTGGACACAAGGCGGCGGAGCGAGCAACGGCACGGCGCATGGGGTTTATTCTTTTCTGGAAGAATATGTCGATGTGCGTTGGTTGATGCCGGGTGATTTGGGCCGCGATGTGCCGAAGCGGGCCAACCTCAATCTGCCTGCTATCGACCGCACCTACACTCCGGCCTTTAACTGGCGGCGTCTCACCCACCTGTGGGATCATTCCAATTATCCCCAACACGTCGCCATCATGCGCTGGATGGATCGCCAGAGATTGGGCGGTGCCACCGTACTCGACTACGATCATAACATGTGGCGGGCCGTCAACGACAACAAAACCTATGAGATCGATACACCGGCGGTAAAAGAGCTGTATGCGGCTCATCCCGAATGGTTTGCCATGAACGCCGATGGCAAGCGCCCCTATCCCGCTCGTCACTACGACAAGTTGGAGATGACCAATCCCGAACTCAGGAAATGGTTCGCCGCCAAAGCAGTAGCGGCCTTGAAGGCCAGTCCGCGCCCGCGCACTTTCTCGCTTTCGCCCAGCGATGGCCGGGGCTGGAGTCAAAGCCCCGAGAGCAAAGCGCTTTATGATCCCAGCCCCACCGATTTGTTCGACCCCGAAGCTACCGTGGGCGGGCCGGGGATGTCGTCGATGGTGCTCAAGTGGTATCACGATATCGCTGCTCAGGTGCAGAAGGAATACCCGCAAGGCAAGTTAGCCGGTTATATTTATGGCGATTACCTCTATCCGCCAACCAAAATGCAGATGAAGCTGCCGGACAACTTCCTGCCGGTGATCGTGCCCAGCTTCGATTTTGGCTACCGGCTTTACCGCGAGGATACACGGAGCGGGTTCAATACGGTTTTCGATAAATGGGGCAAAGTCGCACCGGAGAATTGGTATTATTATGATCTTCCCAACCAGTTCCTACGCCAACACGAAGATGAGATAGCCGGGGAAACCAGCGACGGGAATTTTCCAGGCACCACCGGGTTGGTTTCGCCGCCCGCTCCCG
>DAITOV010000103.1:0-13883 GCA_036833945.1 Abditibacteriia bacterium | reverse complement strand
ACCCCGAGGCTAAGTTCGAGTTAGACCTTACTTCGCTCGATACCGGCATCGAACTGCGCAACGAGCACATGCGCGGTGAGCAGTGGCTCGATACGGCCAAATACCCCAAGGCCACTTTCACACTCACCAAAATCGGCGCGCGCCCACGCATGAAATATCCCATTACGCGCAGCCAGACCGCCAAAGTGAAGGGTGAAGGCACACTCAACTTTCATGGTGTCACCAAAACCATCCCGGTTGAAATTGAAGCTCGTCCCATTCCCGGCGACAAAGATACCGCCGCCCGTCTGCCCGGCGATTTGCTGCACGTGCGCGCCAAATTCACCATCAAGCTCGATGAGTTTGGTGTAAAGCTGGCCCCGCCGGTGCAGCTCAAAGTCGCCAACGACCAGGAAGTGACGGTCGATATCTTCACTTCGACCGAACTCCCCAAACCGCCCGGCTCGGCCACGGCGGAAAAGCCCAAAGACGAACCCAAAAAAGAAGAAGCACCAAAAACTGGAGGCACACGTATTATGTTCGATGCGAACAAGCTTGTTATTGAAGACGTTCAGATAGGAACCGGCCGCGAAGCCAAGGCCGGCGATGTGGTCACCGTGCATTATCGCGGCACGCTGGAGAATGGCAAGAAGTTCGATGCCTCTTACGACCGTAACCAGCCGTTCGTATTCAATCTCGGCGCTGGTGAAGTCATCAAAGGCTGGGACCAGGGCGTTGCCGGTATGAAAGAAGGCGGCAAGCGCACTCTCACCATCCCCCCGAGCCTGGGCTACGGCGCGCGCGGCGCCGGTGGCGTCATCCCGCCGAACGCAACGCTGAAGTTTGAAGTCGAACTTCTTAAAGTTGGTTGATTTGAATTAACCACAGATGAACACAGATAAACACAGATGGGGTTTGTAGATGGTTGAATATAAAATCTCGGTTGTGATTTATATGTGTATATTGAGCGTTTAAAAAGAGTAGTTCAGAGTTGTGCAATATATAACCACAGATGTTCATGTGATAACGCAGAAAGGCAAAGACCGCGATAAACCCATCGCTCACCCTACCCTAAATCTGTGTTTATCTGTGTTCATCTGTGGTTAATTTTTTCTCATTCCATGTCGAAACTCACTTTAGAATCGTTGACTCCCCGCCAAATCGTTGCCGAATTGGATAAATACATCGTCGGGCAAGATGCCGCCAAGCGGGCGGTGGCTATTGCGCTACGCAACCGCTATCGCCGTTCGCAACTCACCGAAGAGATGCGCGAAGACGTCATCCCCAAGAATATCCTGATGATCGGCCCCACCGGTGTGGGTAAAACCGAAATCGCCCGTCGCTTGGCCAACCTGGCCGGGGCGCCGCTCTTGAAAGTGGAAGCGACCAAATTCACCGAGGTGGGATACGTGGGGCGTGATGTCGATTCGATGATCCGCGACCTTACCGAGTCGGCGGTTTCGATGGTGGAAAAAGAGAAAATCGAAGGCGTGCAAGAACGGGCCAAAGAAGCTGCCGCTGAGCGCATTCTCGACCTGCTGGTAGAGCGCCCCCTGCCGCGCAACCGCCAGGCCGCCACGCCTTTTGGCGGAGCCAACCCCTTCGGCTCGATGTTCGATCCTTCTGCCGCCGATGAAGATAATCAGCAGGAAGAAGTCTCCGATTCCTACCGCATCCAGGCCGAACAGGCCGAACGGCTGCGCGCGCGCATGAAGGAAAAACTCGAAGCGGGCGAACTCGAAGAAACCGAAGTCGAAATCGAAGTCGAAGAGCAGCATTCCGGCAGTTCCGCGCGTGTCTTTGGCCCGGTGGGCATGGAAGAGATGGGCTTCGACATGCAGGGTATGATGGGCAACCTCTTCCCCAAGAACCGCAAGCGCCGCAAGGTCAAAATCCATGAAGCACGCAAACTCTTGCAGCAGGAAGAAGCCCAGAAACTCATCGACCGCGACGCTGTAGTGGCCGAAGCCATCGAGCGGGTGCAGGAAGCGGGCATTTTGTTCATCGATGAAATGGACAAAGTCGCCGGTGGCGGCAGTGGCGGTAGCGGCCCGGATGTTTCCCGCGAAGGTGTGCAGCGCGACATTCTGCCGATTGTGGAAGGCTCCACCGTCACCACCAAATACGGTCAGGTCCGCACCAACCACATCCTCTTCATCGCTGCCGGAGCGTTTCACGTTTCCAAACCCAGCGACCTCATCCCCGAATTGCAAGGCCGCTTCCCCATCCGCGTGGAACTCGAAGCCCTCAGCGAAGGCGATTTTCGCCGCATTCTCACCGAACCCAAGAACGCGCTGCTCAAGCAATATGCGGCTCTCCTGGCAGCCGATGGCGTCGAGGTCGAGTTCGTCGAAAGCGGCATCGAAGAAATCGCCAAACTGGCCCGCGAAGTGAACGAGCAAACCGAAAACATCGGCGCGCGTCGTTTGCATACTATCGTTGAAAAGCTGCTCGAAGCGGTGTCGTTTGAAGCGCCAGAGATTGAGGAGAAGCAGATTCACATTGATGCGGAGTATGTGCGCGAGCGGTTGAGTTCGCTGGTGAAGGATGAGGATTTAAGCCGGTATATTTTGTAGCGGCTGCCCTTGATCTTCATAAAACAGTGGCTCATCTTGAATGAGCCGCTGTTTTTTGTTCTATAAGAAGTGCATCTGGGGGAGTGGCTTGCCATTTATGTGCGACCCCGGCAGCGTGGGCGATTCTATTGAGGCTTAATGGTTACTGTTGCAAACTGCTTTGAGGATATGAGCTGCAAAGATCTGAATATTACTGATGAAAATTTAAGAAGTTTCCTGGTTGATGTCGTTAATACACTCCAGAACGAACTGGGCAATAATCTTGCGGCCATTATTCTGCATGGCTCATTAGCCATGGGAACTTTTTATGCGCCCAAGAGCGATGTTGATCTTCTCGTGTTAGTGCAAGATACCTCCGGTGAGCAGGCACGCCGCTTATACGATCTTTTCGAACAACTCCACGCGTGCAGGCCCTATGTCGGCGGTTTGGAGGTCAGCGTTATAAAACTTGCCGATGCCCGGTCTCCGAAACATCCGATGCCCTATCTGGTTCATTTCAGCGAAACGACCATCAGGTGTCAGCCGTGGCCCGATGGTGTGTTGCCGACAGATGAGGACCTCATTGCCCATCTGACAGTGGCCCGGCAACATGGTCGTAGCCTTTATGGTTCCCAAAATATGATTGGTGAATTGCCATGGCCCGCCTACCTTGCATCGGTCCGGAGTGATATCGACTGGATACTTTGCGATGAGAACATCCTGAAATCGCCTTACTATGGCATTCTCAATCTTTGCCGTTGGGCCATGATGGCAGAAACTCCAGAACGCATAGTGCCGGGCAAGGATGAGGCTGGTATTTGGGCGCTGTCACACTTGCCTGAAATATTGCGGGCGAGCGTTACCCAGGCTCTTGCCGCTTATCGGAGCACGGACTGGCCGCAGACGATAAGCGACAGGCAACAATCGGGCGGTCCCTGGCACCGGGAATCGCTGATCAGGTTCAGAGATTATATGCGTTCCCACTATGGAAATGAGAAGCATATGTCGTGAGCTTATTGAATTGCTAACGCGCGTGGTTCTTCAGACAAACCGTAAAAAGAAAAACTTGAATTGACAGTTTCTACAGGTCGCGTCCTAGCAGACTCGATTCCCGCACCCGCAACTCCGGTGCGAATTTCTTGGACACGCCAACCATATCGTCGCCTTGCTCAATCATCTTAAAGAGCATCTTGATGCCTTCCTCGACAATCGTGGTAATGGGCTGGGCTACGCTGGTCAACGGCGGAATGGTATAAGGGCAAAACTCCAGGTCGTCGAATCCCACGAACGCCACGTCCCGGGGAACCGAGAGTTTTAAATCGTTGGCGGCTTTCAAGGCACCCAGGGCAACGAAATCGTTGTAACAAAAAATAGCGGTCGGTGGGCGTTGGCCAGTCAGCAATTTATGGGTGTAGAAATGCCCTAATTCGGTGCTGATGATATCAATTTCCGTGGCTAGTGTGATGGTGCGATCGCGTTGCCGGGCTTTTTCTATGGTATCGACATAACCGGCCAGACGCATTTTCCTGCCCACCTCGCTGATATCGCTGATGACGGCAAAATGCCGGTGCCCCTGTGCCAGCAGGCTCTCTGCGACCAATTGCCCGCCGCGATAAAAATCGACTTCGACCGAACTGATGCTCTTGCCTTTCATGCTAGGCGGAAGATGCAAGAAAACAATGGGCACTTGCGCGGCTACAAAATCTTCCAGATGTGACTTTGTGTGCAGATAGGCCATGTAGTCGGCCACTAGGATGCCTTCGGCGCGCACCGATAAAAAGTATTCCACGGCTTTGCGCTCTTTTTCCTGTTGTACCTGGGGGTCTAAATCGAAGTAGTTGTAGAAGTTGAAACGATAGCCTTTCTCCACCACTTGCCGCTCAACCCCTTGCATTAACTGGCCCAGCACCGGGTAGAAGGGCGAGGTATTGATCATGCCGATGAGCTGGCTACGGCCACTGCGCAGTGTGCGTGCATGAACATTATGGCGATAACCCATTTTTTGAGCGGCTTGCAAAATCTTGTCGCGATTCTCCGGAGTAATGCGGAAATTTTCTTCTCCCTGTAAAACCCGCGAAACGGCGGCAATCGAAACTCCCGCGGCTTCTGCAACTTGCTTTTGCGTCACTCTGATATTGGGCGGCATATTCATAAAAGTTTATCCGAAATGGATTTTTTAATTTTTCTTGACAATGATTAATAAACCTGTAATCATCATTAGAACGAGTTGGTAAAACGTTTTACCAAAAACATTCTTAGGAGTCGAGCATGAGAGATAAGCTTCCACGAAACAAAGTCTGTGGCTTCACTTTGATTGAACTACTTGTCGTTATAGCGATCATATCAATCCTGGCTGCTATTTTGTTTCCGGTATTTGCGCGCGCACGCGAAAATGCGCGTCGGGCGAATTGCGCCTCCAATTTGAAACAGATTGGGCTTGGCATCATGCAATACACACAAGACTACGATGAGCGAATGCCTTTTCAGGCTTCGGCCACTTTCAACACATTCACGGTGCCATCGGGAAGCGACACGAGTTACTTCTACAAATTGCAGCCCTATGTGAAAAGTTGGGAATTATTTCGTTGCCCTTCGGCTATAATCAACCCCACTGCTACCGATAGGGCCGATGCCACTAATAACACGAGCTACTTGGTGAACGGTGTATTGTCTACCGAATCGGCTAACGCAACCGGCATTGCGCGTCATGTGGCCTCAATTCCCGAGGCCGCGAGTGTCATCACGGTGCAGGAATTCAGGAATAACTTGAGCCGGGTTTACATGCGTCCCTATCGCAATACGGCCCCCACTTCGACTCAAAATGCACAATACATTTACTGGCAACCGAGCCGGGATTATAACATTCTGCATTTTGAGGGCGGCAATCTACTCTTTGCGGATGGACATGTAAAATGGAGGAAACAAAGTTCTGTTTGTACGCATGATTATGGGTTGGGCGACCCTAATACCGGCTCAAAATGCGGTTCGCCTGCCACAGGAACTAATGCAGCCACTGCCTACGCAATCTTTTAGACAAAAATTATAAAAACACGCTTACTATGAAGAGACAAACTCCAAAAGTGTTACTTGGCACGCTGGTCATTTTTTGCGCTTTATTTTCCTTGGCTTTGGGAGTTAAAGCTCAAAACACCAATATTCTCCAAAACCCTTCCTTTGAAAATGCATCACAACATTGGGTTTTGCCGCCTGACATCGCTACTCTGGGAAATCAGGTTCGCTCAGGCGCGCATAGCCTGGAGTTTCACAATACCAATGCTGCCGTTTATAAATATGTCGTGCAGAAATTTTCCGCTTATCCCGGCGATCTTTTAAATTTCGGTGCCTGGATCAAAGGTGAAGGAGTGCAATCTGCATTGGCCGATAGAGGCGCGTCCCTGTTCGTCGAAGTAACGGATAAGAACGGGCGCTGGATTTGGGGAAGTTATCCGGCAGGTTTTTCCGGGGACTTCGATTGGAAAGAGGTCAAGGGGCAGTATAAAGTTCCCGATAATGCAGCGGGTTTCACAATTGGGCTATATATGCGACGCGGCACTACCGGCAAGGCGTGGTTCGATGACGTGTATGTCAATGTCCAACGCGCTAAACCATTCGAGGCAACCTTGCTTTACCCGAATTACCGTGGCCTAACCCCGGTTAATAATAAATTGCCGTGGAAAACCCAGCTCAAATTTTTCTTGCCGCCCGATAGCGGGCATTCCACCCTCAAAAGTACACTGAAAAACCAGGCGGGGCGGGTGCTTTTTGAAGAAAGCACGGCGTTGCAACCTGGCTATTACGAGCAAGCAATTTCCTATAAACAACCGGGTAATTTACCGGCTGGTGAATATCTGTGGAATTTCGAATTAGCGGGACGCTATCCGCATTCACAGCAACTCAAGGTGAAAGTTGCGCAGAACATGCCGCGTGTTTTTATCGATGACGAAGGTTTTACGATAAAAAATAACCAGCGCATTTTTCCTTTGGGAACCTACTTACTGGGCACCCGTACTTCCAACGTAGCTTCACTGGAGCGGATAGCTCTTGCAGGGTTCAATACGGTTGTTTCCTACAGCTACGGGGAAGATTGGAGCAAGGAAGCCGGAGCCGCAACTCCGCTCGAGTTTCTCAATCACGCACATGCAAAAAATCTACATGTCATCTATTCGCTCAAAGACATGTACGACGACCATGCCGGTTATCCCCGAAATGGCAAGAATGCAAGCCAGGCCCGCAGGGAATACGTGGAACAATATAAAACCCACCACTCACTGTTAGCCTGGTATGTGAACGATGAATTCAACCCGGATTGGGTGCCGCAGATCAAGGCTGCTCATTCTCAGGTAAAGGCGTTAGACCCAAACCATCCGACTTATCAGGTGCTTTATCAGCACAATCAACTCAACGACTATTTTGGTTCAACTGATATTTGGGGCACCGATCCCTATCCCATTGGCGGCGATTCGAAGCAACACATCGATCTCGTCTCCCGAATGATGAAAAATACGGTAAGAGCCTCGCGTGGCGTGACGGGCATTTGGGAAGTGCTCCAGATGCACGATATTGGAACCTATGGGACAAAAACGCCGAAAGTGGTTCCCACGCTCAATGAAATGCGTAACATGACGTATCAAGCGCTCATTAATGGTGCGAAGGGGCTTCTCTATTACTCTTACTTCGACCTCGATTTGTCCGATCACCTCCGTCAACCCAATCCCGCATTGCTGGAAAAACGCTGGCCCGACATCCAGGCTTTGCTGGCCGAAATCAAACCGCTTTCCGCAGTCATTTTAAAAAATGAGACTGTATCGCTGGCAAAATTGGATGATTCGAAAGTGCAGCATCAAGCCTGGCAAGACGGCAATAAGCTTTACCTGGCCGTAGTATCGACAGAGAAGGACGATTCAACTTTAGAACTGGAATTACCGCCGGCTTGGAAAATCCAGATTCAGGAAGTCCCCGGTATTACCTGGCAACAAGCAGAAAATAGAGTGACGCTTAAACTCACCGGGCAGGCGAGTGGCGTTATCGTGATGGAAAAATGAGTTGAAATATAGCCGGTGGGATAAAAGCAGCGATTCGGAACCGGGTCGCTGCTTTTTGCGATTACCCTTCTTTTCGTCTTTCACGGATGCCCGATTGATTAAGAAAACTAATCTTGCATTCCTTTTTTTCGCGGTTACACTAAAACCGGTTTTAGTCGGAGCAGTAACCATTCTCATGGCGACAAGGCAGAAAAAGACGGCAACGCTTTCGGATGTGGCGCGCTTGGCAGGAACGGCCAAAGGCACCGCCTCGCGGGCGTTGAATGGGCGGCACTGGGTAGCCCCGGAAACGCGTGAAGCGGTGATGCGGGCGGCTCAGGAGTTGGGCTTTCGCGCCGATCCCACCGCGCAGACATTAGCCAGCGGAAGGCGCAGCACGCTGGTGGGGCTGTTTGCCCATAGCTTCGACCTGGGAACTGCCACTCTCAAATTGCAGCGCTTGCAAAAGAACCTCAACGAAAAAGGCTACGATGCGCCCATTCATGCCTGCGGCAGCAGCGTGGGCGATGCCGATTTACAGGCCCAGGCGCTCAGCAACCTGTGCCGCCAGCGTCCGGCGGCGATTATTTGCAATACCAACAGCCTGCAAAATATTACCATCCAACTGCTGCAGAAATACTCCGATTCCGGCGGTGTTTTAGTGCTTTACGATACTCCTCTTCGCTTGCAGGGCAATACCGTCGATTACGTGGTTTTCGATCGTGAAGACAACACCTACCAGGCGACGCGCCACGTTTTAGAGTTGGGGCATCGCGATATCGGGCTGTCGGATGGCGGCGCGCGCGATTCTGAGCGTTCACGTGGTTTCGAGCGGGCGCTGCAGGAGTTCGGTCTCGAGTTCGATGACAAGGCAACGCTGTTGGAGCCGCTACATTTGCCTTCCGGGCGCATTCTGTTAGCCGAAGAGCGCGGTTGGCTCATGGGCGAAAGTTTCGTGCGCCAGAAAGTGCGCCCCACGGCGGTTTGTATTCCCGATGACAACGTTGCCGCCGGTTTTATTTCCGCTGTGCAGAACCTGGGTCTGCGCGTGCCCGATGATGTGAGCGTGGTGGGGCAAGATAATATGCCCATCGCCGCCTATGCCTGCGCCGTGCCGCTGACTACGGTTTCGCAGCCCGTCGATGCCATTGCGCAGGAGTGCGTGGCGCTCATCGATAGCCGTTTGAAAGGAGAATACACCGGTGAATCGCGCCGGAGCATTCTCTGTGGCGAACTCATCGTTCGCAAAAGTACCAAAGCCATATCGAGTTGAAATCAACTTTATTCATTTCATTGGAGAGACGTTTCAAGGAGAAATCTCATGCCGACAGCAGCATTACAGCAGTCCCGCCCCCCGAAAGAAGGAACGAGTGAAGACCAGTCGCCCCTGGCGCTGTTTGGTGGCCCCAAAGCCGTTCAGAGCGTGCCCCACGACCTGTTTACCTGGCCCATCGTGACCCAGGAAGATGAAGACGCCGTGCTGGAAGTGCTGCGTCGCGGTGCCATGTCGGGCACCGACGTAACCCTGCAATTCGAAAAAGAGTTCGCCGCCTGGCAGGGCACCGAGTATGCGTTGGGCTACTGCAACGGCACCATGGCGTTGCAGGCCGCGATGTTCGGCGTGGGCGTCGGCGTGGGCGATGAAGTCATCTGTCCCTCATTGACTTACTGGGCTTCCATCCTGCCGGTATTCTCGCTGCGCGGCACCACGGTGTTTGCCGATGTCGATCCGCAAACGCTTTGCATCGACCCCAAGGACATCGAGCGCCATATCACCCCGCGCACCAAGGCCATCATGGTGGTTCACTACCTGGCGCATCCCTGCGAGATGGACACCATCATGGAAATCGCCAAGCGCCACAATCTCAAGGTGATCGAAGATGTTTCCCATGCCCAGGGCGGTTCCTACAAGGGCAAGAAGCTGGGCACCTGGGGCGATGTTGCGGCCATGTCGCTGATGAGCGGCAAGTCGTTTGCCTGCGGTGAAGCCGGTATTCTGGTGACCGACGACAAAGAAATCTACGAGCGCGCCGTGGCCTGGGGGCATTACGACCGTTTCAACGCCAGCATCGAAAGCGAAAGCGTGAAAGCCTATGCCGGTTTGCCGCTGGGCGGCGTGAAAGGCCGCGTCAACCAGACCAGCGCCGCCATGGGCCGCGTGCAGCTCAAATATTACGACGAGCGTTGCGAAGAAATTCGCAAAGCCATGAACTACTTCTGGGACTTGCTCGAAGGCGTGCCCGGCATTCGTCCGCACCGTGTCGATGAAAGCACCGGTTCCGACATGGGCGGCTGGTATGCGGCGCACGGCCTCTATGTGCCCGAAGAGCTGGGCGGCCTTTCGGTTTCGCGTTTCGTGGAAGCCGTCAATGCCGAAGGCGGCACCGCTTCGGCCGGTTGCAACTTCGCCTTGCATCTGCATCCCATGCTCAATGAAGCCGATATCTACAACGAAGGCAAACCCACCCGCAGCGCCCACTCCGACCGCGATCTGAGCCAGTTGGCCGGTAGCCTGCCCAATACCGAGGCCGCCAATGCGCGCTGCTTTGGTATCCCGTGGTTCAAGAAGTTCCGCCCCTCCCAGGTGGAAGAATACGCCAATGCCTTCCGCAAAGTCGCCGAAAACTACGAACTCTTACTCGAAGGCGATACCAAGGAAGTCGCCGCCGGCCGCAGCGGTTTGACGGCAAGAAGCTAAAAAATTGATCTTGGATCTTTGGCCTTTGGTCTTGGAGGGCAGCGTGAATGTTACACGTTCTCACAAGACCAAAGATCAAAGACCAAAAACCAAATCTCATGCAAAACGAATTAACAATCGGTCTGGTTGGTCTCGATACCTCGCACGTAGTGGCGTTTACGAAGTTGCTCAATGATAGCAGTTCGGAATATTATGTTCCCGGCGGCAAGATTGTGGCGGCGTTTCCGGGTGGTTCTCCCGACTTCGACTTGTCTATCAACCGCGTAGAAGGCTTTACCACTCAATTGCGCGATGAGTATGGCATCGAGATTCTCGATTCGCCTGAAGCGGTAGCCGAAAAATGCGATGCGGTGTTTCTCACCGCCGTGGATGGCCGCGCCCACCTCGAACTGTTCTCGCGCATTGCGCCTTTGGGCAAGCCGACTTTCATCGACAAGCCGTTCACGGTTTCTTCGGCCGATGCCAAAGCCATTGTGGAACTGGCCCGCGAATACAACGTGCCGATCATGAGCTGCTCGTCGCTACGCTATGCCCAGCCGGTTTCGGATTTGTTCGCGCAAGTGAGCCGCGAAGAGATTCGCAGCGTCGATGCCTGTGGCCCGATGGCGTTGCAGGAATCGCAGAACAATATCTTCTGGTACGGCATTCACACTGTGGAGATGCTGTTTGCCGCGATGGGCAAAGGCTGTGAGCAGGTTTATGCCGCTCCCGGCGACGGTTATGAACTGCTGACCGGCGTGTGGAAAGATGGCCGCGTCGGTTCGGTGCGCGGCGACCATGCCGCACAACTCAAGTTCAACCTCACGCTTTACACCACCGCCGGTGCAAAGTCGGCCGATGCCTATACCCATGCCAAACCGCCCTACGCCGGGTTGTTGGAACGCGTGCTGCCTTTCCTGCAAGGCGGGGAATCGCCCATCGATATCGAAGAGACGCTGGAGATCATGCGTTTCATCGAAGCCGCTAATGAAAGCCGCGCGAGCGGCGTGCCGGTGAAGCTGTAAGAACCGGCAAATAGTTTGCACACTCGAAGAGCAAACGGCCACGCATTCCAGGATGAAATGTGTGGCCGTTTGTTATGCTGAGAGTATTGTGCGTGCCTCTCATAAATTGCCGACTGAAAAACGCGAGTCGTTGGTTTCCATTTTGAAGTCGCAGGTTATTCCTTGCTGGGAACGTTATGGTCTCGAACGCGTAGCCGTGACTGCTCCGACACTCAAGCAGTTTCAAGCCCAACCATTGTCTTCGTCCGTAAAAACAAGTGTCAGGCGACGTGTCAGTAAGAAGATCAGCGCGCGTAGCCGCCGGATATTCAACAATAAGGGCACCTTCACAGAACAATGGCCGGATGACGACCAGGCTGTTTTTCGTTTTCCGGCCATGGCTTTTGTGCTGTGCGGTGAAGCGAAGTTCCATGTCGCCGATTATCTCATTCATTGTCCGACCTGGCATTTCCTCTTATTTGCAACAGGGGTGCCTCGCCCCGTTGGCGAGCATTATCCTCATTTCAATACGGGGCAACCGCGCTGCGATGTATTGTGGTTGTTTACCCCACCGGGAACGGGCGGTGTCGTCGCCTATATTTGTCATTGTCACGGCAAACGGCACTGGCACGACGAGTATCAAGTTGTCTACGAACCGGAAGCGATTCAACTTTTCAATTTCTTGATGAACGAATTGGAAGAGCCGGCTACCTGCCGTGAAGAAGTCGTTCAACCGGGGTTTTTGATGTTATTGCAGCTCTTTCGAGCCGAGATCGAAGCGGAACGTTATTATCAAGTTGGAGGAAGCGCTGTCGAAGAGATGAGCAGGGTTATTGACGCGCCCATCGAGCAGGCCCGGCAATATATCAAGGCACATCTCAACAAACCGTTGACCACAGCAGAAGTTGCCATGCGGGTCTACATGTCGCGGACGTTGTTCCTGCGACGCTTTTCACAGGAGACCGGTGAAACCTTTCATGCTTATGTAACACGTGAGCGCATGGAGGCGGCAGGTAAGTTATTGGATAAAGGTTACTGGTCGACGACCCAGATTTGTGTTTCCATTGGGCTGCGCCCCACCCAGTTTCGCGCGCAATTCAAACGGCATTTTGGCGTCACTCCCACAGAGTATCGGGAGAGAGAACGAAAAAGTACAAAACCGTTGTCTAATGAACGATCCCGACGTTAGTTTCGTTGAGTGAGGGGTATACTTTAAAACAAGAAATCATCGTTGTGAGGGTGAGGAATAGAGTCTCCGGGGGAAACCAGCAATGCGTAAGAAAGCATTTACTTTAATAGAATTGCTTGTTGTTATAGCTATTATTTCAATACTAACATCGATTCTCTTTCCGGTGTTTAGCCGAGCCCGTGAGAACGCTCGGCGGTCGAGTTGCATGAGTAACCTCAAACAAATAGGAATGGGAGTGATGCAATACGTGCAGGATTATGACGAGACTTATCCTGCAACCCGGCGCTATACGACCGGGAGTAGTGGCGGTTACACCTACTGGCACAATGCAATTGATCCTTATATTGCGAACTATGATGTGTTTCGTTGTCCCTCCAGCTCTTTTGGCAACGGTCCGGCAGCCAATTCCTACGATTGGGGAATTTTCAATTATGCCTATCTCTTGAATGGAAATTATGGTGCTAATCAGTTATTGATGCGGGTTTCCAGTGCTAACGCCAACTATCCCTATATCAAGATGCCGGTGGTGGCATCGGTAGCTACGACGTATATGATCATGGATTATGGCCGCATTGAAGCAACCCCCGCCTGCGCCATTAACTCCCAGGGAGCAGGCTGCTACATGCCCGGCGCTGGCGTGTTGGGGGCGACCCAGGTGGCTGCCAGCGGCGTAACGCTCTATGACCGCTTTGTGAACGATTTTGAGAGAGGGCGTCACTTCGGTGGGGCGAATGTATTGTTTGCCGATGGGCATGTGAAATGGTTACAGGCGTCTAAAGTGCGAGGCGAGGCACAGAAAATGACGGATGCAAGTTGGGTAGAGAATTCCTCCGTTAGCCACGCCTCGTTTAGGGTTTCTTCCCAGTGGAATCCCTGGGTCGATAATCAATAACTCTCTTTTTTAACTTTATTACTTTCTTTCATTCATGATGCTGACATTTCGTTCTTTACTGATTTTTTCCGCGCTCCTTGCTGCATCGGTGCCGCTCTTGGCACAAGGCAATACAGGCGATGCTTTGCTCACGGCCAATGGGGCACAGAACCCAGAGTTTTCCCTATATAAGGATGCGCCGATTCTCAAAACCGAGGGTAGCTACTATCCCACTCCACAATTTGCTCCGGCGCTACGGGAGTTGGGCGAAACCGGCGGCGTCGATAAACCCATCTCTTTTGGCAAGGGCATGCTAACCAATGGCGACTACTCCACCGACTACAAACGCCGTCCCATGCCCTATGCCTACTGGATAGGCCAAAGCCTGGCCTCGCTCAATTTTGATTTGGGGCAAGAATATCGCATTTCTAAAGTGCGGGTCTGTTTGTTGGTGAATTCAAACCAGCATGGTGTGCAAAAACTGAGCGTTTATACGGGAGCCGAGCTCCTGGAATCGGGTGTTTCGCCCATGCAGTCAATGACTCCGCGAAACGGTTGGAACGCGTTTGCCCTCGGGCAGGAAACTG
>DAITOV010000102.1:0-14014 GCA_036833945.1 Abditibacteriia bacterium | reverse complement strand
CCGCGTCTTTGATTTCAAATTTGAACGGCGGCTTTTGATACCAGAATGCCACCCAGCGATATTCCAAATCGTTGGAATTATTGCCGTTGCCGTGCTCAAGTTGAAATTCAAAATCCTTCTTGAACGGCACCGCATCGGGAATCATCCAGCGATAGGTCGTCACGCGCGGCGGATTCATGCCTTTGAAAGTCATGCCGTGATACGGGCGTGTGAACGCCTTTTCTGGGTAATACCAGGCCGAGTTGAAATAATCCTCGGTACCGGTGCCTTCGTATTTTTTACCGTCGGCGATGAGAATTTCATTGCCTTCAAGATAGGCAAAAGTACGTCGGGTTGTGTCAGCGGCAGGACGAATATCCAGCACCAAACCAACGAACGCGCCTTCTCCTTTGACCTTGAGAATGGGAATCATCTGGCCTTTGACTGAACGTGCCGAACCAGAAGCAGAAACCAAGCGGTAGGGGGTTTTAACGTCGAACGGCAATGCCAGGAGTTTTTGGCCTTCGAGGGCCGGAGCTTTAATGATGTCATCCAATAGTGCCGGGTCAAAGCTGGGTGGCTTCTCATCTGTGGATGCCCCTACCATCGACATGGCAGCAACCGTTCCTTTGCGCACCGTCACCTGATAAAACCATTTGTTATCCGATTTCGAATGATTGGTAGCGATTAAGACCGCACCTGGTTTAATTTCGCGCACTGCTGCCGGGGGAGTGATCATCGTCGGATAAAGTGTGAACGCCTTCTGATAGAGTTCACCATACTTCGCTTTATTATCCTTGAGTAACTCCACGCGCTGATTGCCGTTTTGCAGCACCATGGTGATTTTGTCCGGCTCGAACGCAGTGCTCCACAAACGCAGCAAAGCCCCATCTTTTAGCGGCACACGTTTAGTTTCACCCGGCTTGAGAGGAATATAATCCGCGTTCTTCTTCTTAGGGTCGGTCGAAGCAAACCACTCGTAAGGCGGCTGCAAGGGTGCGGTGAGCAAACTATCCGTATCATCCGCGCGCCCAACCCCACTCGAACACAAAGCCGCAAGGGCCAGGGCACAAACTCCAGCTCCCAGCCTCCAGCCTCCAACTTTTCTAATAAATTTTTCCGTCATCGCCACTTGAAGTCTTTCCTCCTCCACGTGATTCTTCTGCTATGAGTTCTTCAATATCACCGCTCAAATCTTCGCCACTTTCAGCGGAAAGCTCACGGCCCATTTCGCGCGCAAAACGTGCCATTTCCCCGGCATCTTCTAAATCGCGGCCTTCCATTTTCTCGGCGATGGCTTCCATACGCGCATCATCACTTCGTCCACGGGTAAAACGTGACATCAACTTTTGCAGTTTCGTTGAACCGCAGCGTGGGCATTTCGCTTCATCGTTATCAGCAATGACGCCAACCAGAAAAGTGAATTGTTTCTGGCAGTCCTGGCAAACGAATTCAAAAAGCGGCATGAGAGAACAGTGATGAATTAGGAATGATGAACGATGAACCGGTCGCGTTCCATTCCGGTATTTTGGAATACGGCACGCAATAGATCTTCAGACGCCGGACGCAAACGTGCGTTGCGTCGGGCCAGCGTAGCGTGGACGGTTTTGAGACATTTTTCCAACTCATGTACTTGCCAATCACCGTTACCGCCCCATGAAAACGAAGGAATGTATTTAGGTGCCATCATACCGCCGAAAAGGTTGCAGCCCGCACCGATGTTGCTGCCGGTCGAAAGCAGTTGGCCGATGCCGATTTTGGTGTGATCGCCAATCAGGCTGCCTAAAAACTGCGCGCCGGTTTCAATGGTCGTAACGCTATCGCGTTGGTAGCGAATCGTGCCGTAAGTGTTTTTCAGATTGGAGGTCGTCGCCAGCGCACCGAAGTTCACCCAGCGTCCGGCCCAGGTATGGCCGATAAACCCCTCATGAGCCTTGTTAACTCGCGATTGAAAAATCGTCGCTGAAACTTCGCCACCCACTTTGCAGTTGGGGCCAAGACTGGTTCCAGGACGCAACCGCGCCCCATCGACAACACAGCCGGTGCCGATGAAAACGGGACCCTGGATTTGGGAATATTTCACCTGCGCATTGGCGGCAATAATAATGGGACCGCCGCTGGTATCGAGCACGCAACCGGGCTGCACGTTGGCGCGTTCGCCCATGAACACATTCTGCGCCCCGCCAATAATATGCACGCCGGGCAAGCGCTTGGGACGGTGATTAAAATGATTACGATTCCACGACTCCCAATCGTCGATGATCAGGCGGTCGCTTTGCGCCAGGATGTCCCACGGCGTAGCAGCCGGTAAGCCGGGAAACAGCTCTTCTTGTTCCCCTGTTTCCAGCGCAGCAGGAATATCTTCATTGACCGGCAATCGGGTTTTGGCACGCAAGTAAGCCGCGAGCGCGGGCCGGCATTTCAGACCGATTTTCTGCCCGCTGGCTTTAGCTGTCAGCAATGCACGGTCTAACGGACATAGAGCACCATAACGCAGCTCGAAAGTAGCGCGCGTCTGGGTGAGAGGGAGAAAATTTTCGACGTGTTCCTCGGCAACGATCAGCATGACGAGTAGACGGACAAATACAAAGTAAGCGGGCAAAGTCTAAAACTCTGCCCGCTCACTCAAACAACGTTTTAGTGAATAATACGTGGGCCACCGAAGCCGCCGCCGGTTGAAAAGCTGCTGGCCGGGGTGCCGGTGATGGAAGAGAAGTTAACGCGCAAGTCGTTTAACACACGCTCCAATTCGCTGCGGGTACCGGTATCGAGCTGATTCTTAACGACTTCGAGAACCGCGCCATAAGAATCGATAGCCAAGCGAGCCTGCACATCATTACGCGCCACCAGACGGGTGTAAGGATTAGGCATGAGGCCCAGGTGAACAGCAGCGCGAGCGCTGAGTTCTGCCATCATCTGCACCAGAACCGGCGGCACTTCCAGACGCGACATGGTTTCGGCCTGACGCTGCATTTCCTGGCGAACCTGGTCTTTTTCCTGTGCGGTCAGCGGACGCCCCATCTGCTGTTCTACGGCGGCAAACTGCTGTTCTTCCACTTCGGAACGCATCTGTTCTTGCTCTTCAGGCGAGAGTTCGTCTTCTTCGGAAAAGTCGTATTCCTCGTCTTCCAAAGCCTCTTCTTCCGCTACCGGAGCAGATTCTTCAGGCTTGGCTCCGCCGCCGATGATTTCGAGTTTGGGGCGTTCAACCGCCTCTTCCTCGGCTGCGACATTCCCAGCACGCTCATCATCATTGAGTAAACGTCGGTCCACAATTTTGATTTTGGGTTCGTCCTGATTGCCGTCTTGTTTATCCGCCATATTGCTGTTTAATCCTTTTTCAGTTCAGAATGAGTTAAAACGCTCTTAGTTTATCATGCACCCAGCATTTGCTCGGCTGCGGCTAACTTGACAGCAAACGCCTCGTCATCCAACACCGCCTCGGCAGTATTCGTAGAAAAAGCCGTTTCCAGTTCTATCCACGATTTGCAACCGCCGTATTCGGGCCGCATCTCCAACTGATGCGCCTGGGGCAAAACAGATACCCGCAAAGCTACCACAAGCAGAGGATTTTCCGGTTGATAGTCGAAACGGGTGTCCAGCCAGAAATCGCTCCAGATATGATCGAGCTGTTTCAGCTTGTCGACTTCCTCCATCGACACCGCCCAGGTCTTGGCCACTCTTGCCAGACTCTTGAGGCGAATGCTGCCGCGCTGCGCAACAAACGCCTCCAGATAATGAGCATCGGCCGGTTTCACCAGATTTTTATCTTCGTGAAACCGATTGCCGGTAATCCAAAACGCCGAATGCTCCAGCTCAAACATCCCGCCCGGATCGAGCAAACCGCCTTTGCGGAGCAAGAGAATTTGGCGGCCGCTTTCCAGAGCGGCCGTAGTTGCATTCCATTCTTTAAGGGCGATACTAATCTGATTCTGGCTGGTCATGAGGTTGAAATTTGAAGGTCACTGGTTTTATTACGCGAGCGCATCAATACCCGGAGAGTGATCGCTAGCGCTATCATATTTAACAATGCGGCCAGCAGAAAGGAAACTCCCGGCAAGTAGAGCGTGGTCTGGTCACCGGTGAAATAGGAAAACAAGGCCGTACCAATAATCGGTCCGAAAATACCGGTCAGGCTCATCAAGCTGGTAAGCCCGCCCTGCAACGCGCCCTGCTCGGTTTCGCTTACCTGGCGCGAAAGGAAGCCTTGCACGGCCTGGCCGCCCAGCATACCGATACCGCCGACAATCATGATGAGATAAATCATCCAGCCCTGTGAAGCAAACGCATAAGCGACGAATTCAATGGCCGCGACCGTCATGCCGATGACCATCACTTTACGCTCACCAAGCGCCGGGAAGATGATGCGAGCCAGGCCTAACTGGTAAATCAACGCCATCGCGCCGAATGCCGCCAGCGAAAAACCCACCTGCTTTGGAGTCCAATCGAATCTTACTTGCGTAAAGAGCACCCATGTTGAATTAATGCAATACATGGCCAGGTTCGTCGCGACCAATGCACCGGTCAACCCCCAAACGACGGGATACTTACCCAGCACGCGTAAGACACCGATAGGATTGGCTTCACGCAACGTAAGCGACTGACGCCGGTTTTCGGGCTTATGCGATTCCGGCAAGATGAACCAACCGTAGAGGAAATTGGCAAAGCAAAGCCCGGCTGCCACCCAGAACGGAAAACGCGGACCCATCCAATCACCCAGGATACCGCCGATAGCCGGGCCAATGACAAAACCGACACCAAACGCCGCGCCGATGAGACCGAAGTTCTGGGCACGCTTTTCCGGCGGACTCACGTCAGCGATATAGGCAGTCGCAGCCGTGAAATTGGCTCCGGTAATACCCGAAATCATGCGTCCGATATAGAGAAAGATCAGACTGGGTGCCAGCGCCATCATGACATAATCCAGTGCCGCACATAAAAGCGAAATCAAGAGCACCGGACGCCGGCCATAACGGTCGCTGAGCATTCCCAGAGCCGGAGCAAAGAGGAACTGCATCGCGCCATAAAGCGCCATAATTCGGCCATAATCCTGCGCCGATTCAGAGAGAGTATGCTTGCCCAAATGCGCAATGAACTCCGGCAAAATGGGAATCAGCAGACTGATGCCTAATGCATCAATGAGAAGAGTGACAAAAATAAAACCAAGACTGGAAGTACGTTTCAAGAAAAAACACCACACAGAGGCAACCGGACACATTCTTTTGGGAATGCGCCGTCATAGAAGGGAGTTGGGAATCAGTTACTGCCCGCGCAACACGCGTTCGAGATAACTTTCGATGCGTTTCTGAAGCTCTTCAACCGGAATATAATCCAGGCCAAACTGTCGCCAGGGTTCATAGAACTCGGGCATGGGAACGCACCAATCGAGAATGGTATCCAGATCCCAGTAGGGGTGATACACAAAATCGGGGGCGGCCAGACAATAGAACTTCAGGAATTCATCAGCAGCGTCAGCATCATACATCTGCGCCAGGTTGATTCGACAATGTCCCACATCCACCCCGGCCGGGCCAAGGCATCCGTTAGGCCAATCAACGAGACCGCTGATTTGCCCATCTTGCCACAGCACGTTGACGGGGTGATAGTCGCGATGAATAAAAACGAGGGAATATTCCGGTGCGGGGGCACGCCAGCAATCGAATGCCTGCTGCCAAAGTTCCGGATTGTTCGCCCATTCGGGGATAACTAAATTGTTCTCATCAACCCAACTCCGATAGTGCCACGAAAATCCTTCGGCTTTATGCCGGTGGAGCGCAGCCAGTTGCTCTGCTAATTTGCGCAGCCAGCCAGAAAAGTCTGCCGGACGCAGTTCTATTTGGCCTTGTAGATACGACATCAACAAGACCGGAACACCAAAACCCACACTACTATCGCCTACTGCGACGGGACGCGGAACCGGCAAGCCTGCTGCCAACGCCTGGCTCATTGCCGCCGCCTCGTGTTCCATCAGGTCGGGTTCTTCGGCAACCCAGTCCGTGTTTGTGGGCACACGCAATACGAATTGTTGTGCGTCGGGGTTCCGCCTTTGGATGAAAAAAATATCCGACGAAGTGGCACCCTGCATCTGCCTGATTTCCAACTCATCGAATTTCACACCCAGATTAGCTTCAAGCCAATCCTGAGATTCCCGTCCAAAAGTCATGAATTTAACTCTATCAGCTTCGCGCGTCTTTAATCAACTTGATATTATGAGCATGTTTCCAAGCCACGAAGCGCCACCAGTGTTCCATATCGGCAGGCGGCGGCAACAAGGCTGCAATCTCTTCGACCGACTTACCCTGTTCCAAGAGTGGCGGCACTTCGACAAGAAGCCACTCGAAGTACTCACGCATACGGGAAATATGCCCCAGTGTCAGCGCCGGGCCGTGGCCGCAAATGATGGCATCGACATCGTAGGTGAGAATCGCATCATAGATTTCCCGCAGCCGCTCGATCTTTTCCACCGTCGGCTGACACACAATCAAGCCCCAGCCAAACAGGTCGGCAATGTGCAAAACACGGGCATGGGGAAAATGCAGAATCGTATCCCACGGCGTATGCGTGCCCCCCCACCACTTCATATCGATGCGCTTGCCGAACTCGCCCTGCAAAACCGCTTCGTCGTTATAGGAAATATCGGGGCGGCCTTCCCATTCACCGGCTGAATCGGCACAGCTCTGGTGCGCAATCGCCACTGCCCCCTCACTCTTCCACTGCGGGTTGCAAGCGATGTGATCGACATCCCAGTGCGTCTGGACGATCCATTTCAAGTCTTTGCCGGTGGTTTCTTTAATCTGGCCACGCACCACATCGGCTTGCGTTGGGTCTTCAAGCGCATCAATCACCGCTGCGCCGGTGCCCAGGTCGGCCCAGGAGATATTATCAATCGCAACACGAAGCCACACACCAGGGCCAACTTCAATGATTTCGTTCTCTTTAAATTCAACCGGCTGCAACATGAAATATCTCCTTAATCTCTCCAACAACTATTTAACCGTAACTCCTGCGGGCGAAAACACAATCTCACGATTTCCCTGCGGAGTTTGAACGACCAAAGTTTTGCCGTCCCACTTCGCTGCGACGATGCCATTGCCCTGCCCGCTCAAATCATAGAGCGTGACAAATCGAGTATTCTTCACCGAGCGGCGGCGAATCAAGGTCGGCGTTTTCTGATTGACGGAATTGCCGATACCAAAAGTAGAAAACAGCTCTTGCGGCTCGTTATCTAGAATCCACATCCGCAAACGCAATGCATCGGGTTTCTTATCATCAGCCAGAAAATCCCATTGCGTCGTTTTCGCAGTATCCCACTTCTGCACCTCAGTATAGTGCTGATAGCCAAACTCGCTGCCGGGCGATTGTGACACGCTTGCGCCCAATTCATCGACCGGCTTCAATGCTGCCGCTACCGCGTGGGTGAGCCAATCGGTCTGTTGCACTTCGTTGCCTTCCACTTCAAACACATCCGCCAAGAAACCGGGCGTAAGCAGCAAATAACGCCGCAAAACCGAATCGAGATAAGCGCCATCGCTTTCTGCGGCTGCTGCCGAAAAACCCTCGCCATTTTGCAGCCAGAGCAAACGCCCCAATGTCGGGCGCTGGTTCTTGCCACCCAGCGATACGGTATTATGGGCGGCAGTATGCTTGGCCCAGCTTAAATACTCTTTATGGTTGTAACCGATACGACCCGGATCGAGCAGCCATTCACGGCCATTAGCATAGAGCGTGATGTTCAACTTGTCGAAATGACCATGACCAGCGCCGTGTAAACCATAATCAAGGAACACGCTGTTGGCGCCCTCACCCTCACCCTGACGCAGAATCGCTAAACCAGCATCAGGCAAATCGATCGACTGGGTGCTCGCCTTAGTGGTCGCAAAACCTGGTTCTTGAAAAACTTCCCGCGCCCAGGCGAAATCGTCATTAAAAATGTTGATGTTCACCGGATCGCTATCGTTGATCACCGGGAAGGCCCCGTTAGGATAAGCAGCGTTAATCGGCCCGAGTAGCATGGCACGCAGTTTAGGTTCTTTATGAAGTGGCAGGTGCAAACGTCGCCCGGCATCCACGATCTCACGCATCGCCTGCAAGGCGTAGGCATGATAAACCATCGCACCTTCATACCACAAGCCATCGCGTCCCAGGCTGCGGTTGAGTTGGTCGTAATAACCGCCGCGCATAGTAAGCACCTTATTGACTAATGCCGCATCGCCGCACACCGAAGCAATTGCCATTAGTCCGGCGTTGTACCAGGTCTGATGATTGTTAATATCTTGATTGAAGTGCAACAGCGTCTGTGCTGTCAGCCCGAACAAATCTCGTTCGACCAACGTTTTTTCAGATGGCGTCCAGGTCGCTGCGGTGCGAGTGAGATCGTAGCCTTTGGCCAATTTGATAATACCGACACCTTCGTCCAGGCTTTGCACATAACGCCTTCCGCCCCAACGTGCGTCTTCACCCTTACCGCCCCAACGATCGTGGCGTGGCGGATACGATGGATACTGCGCAGCCAGTGTCAGGAGGATACGCTTCACTTCCACTGCAAAACGCTCATCACCGCTGTAGAGATAGGCCCAGCCTAAAGTTTGCGTAGCCGCCTCACAAGCATAATGGAGTGTGGTGCGATAGGCGGCGCGAGTACGCTCATCGGTAAAAATCTTTCCGCATTTGGGACACTGGTGTTCCTGCGGATTGAGCGCTTTTAATGGAGTGCCGTCATCGGCACAGGCATAATAGAAAATCCATTCAGCAAAGTTGTCGGGTAGTTGAACCGGAGCAGCCAACAGCGCCTCGCCTGCTTTGATAGCAGCATCTCGTTTAGTGGCAAAATCGGGCTGGGCCTTGAGCTTAGCGAATTCGCTCTGTGTAATTGCCAGTCGCGGCGGTGCTTCAAACACCGGAGATGGTAAATCAGCGGGGACAGGAATCGCTTGCTCGTCGGCGTTTGCCATGCTCCATCCACAACAAACGACCCATAACAACACGCACAGCAACTTCGCGATGCTTTTCATGTTTGCGCCCCGCCTTTAAATTTTTAGAAGTTGATAAGCGACTCTATCAACGAATCAATATCCGCCGCTTCCGCCACAACATCCGGCTCTAAACCGTTATCGCGTGCAGTTTGCGCGGTGATAGGCCCGATGCAGGCAATGCGATAAGCCGAGCGCGATTGCGCTAATGCTTCGGCACCAATCGCCTCGATAAAATTCGTCACCGTAGACGATGAAGTGAAGGTAATCCAGTTCACCTCATTGGCTGCCAGCTTCTTTTGCACTGTCTCAACTTTAGAAAGGTCAGGCACATTGCGATAGCACGGTGCTAAAGTGACCTGCGCCCCACTTGCTTCGAGCACCTTTTGAATGACGTCGCGCCCCTGCGTAGCGCGCACGACCAACACATTCTTGGCACCCTGCTCGACCAGACCTTCGGCTACGCTTTCGGAGATAGAACTTTCAGGGATATAATCAGCAAAGAGGCCACGCTCTTCCAAAGCCTGTTGGGTCGCCGGGCCGATGGCGAGAATTTTATTATGAGCCAATGCGCGCGCGTCTTTATTTAGCAAACGCAAACGATTCCAGAAATGCTGCACACCGTTGGTGGAAGTCATCACCACCCAGTCGAACTGCGCCAGTTTTTCCAGAGCCTCGTCCAACTGCATGTAATCGGCTTCTTCAAGCGCTTCAATTTTAATCGCCGGGCATTGAATAACCTGCGCCCCCAGGCTCTCCAGACCCGCTACCAGCGTGGAAGCTTGTTCGCGTGCGCGCGTCACGACGATACTTTGCCCCAAAAGCGGTTTAAATGCCTTGTTATCGAACCACGAAAGCTGATCGCGCAAGCGCACGACATTGCCCACCACAATCAATGCGGGCGGCTTTAAGCCAGCTTTGACGACTTCGGCTTCGATGGTTTCCAGCGTCCCGGTTACCACTTGTTGCTGTGCAGTGGTACCCCACCGCACCAGTGCAACCGGTGTTTCCTTATCGCGGCCCTGCGAGAGCAAACTTGCCACGATTTTCGGCAATGCACGCACGCCCATCAAGAAGACCAGTGTCTCAGCGTGCGGCAAATTTTCCGGTGGGGCGTCGTCATTCTTAGTGTGACCGGTCACCACTGCAAAACTGGTGGCGACTTCACGATGTGTTACCGGGATTCCGGCATAAGCCGGAGCCGCAATAGCGCTGGAAACGCCTGGCACGATTTCAAAAGGAATACCATGCTCAACACACGCCAGCGCCTCTTCGCCACCACGCCCAAACACAAACGGGTCACCGCCTTTCAAGCGACAGATCGACTTGCCTTCTTGTGCCTTGGCGATGAGAAGCGCGTTAATCTCATCCTGAGTAAGCGCATGCGCGCCAGCACGTTTGCCGACGAAGATTTTCTCGGCATCCGGCCGAGCCCATTCCAGCAATTCCTCGCCGATGAGAGCATCGTAAAACACCACGTCTGCCGATCCCAGCACTTCACGACCACGTAAAGTGAGCAGCTTGGGGTCGCCTGGTCCAGCGCCGACGAGAGAGACGAGTTTTAAGTTTTGAGTTTTGAGTTTTGAGTTCACGACAACAATTCCTGCGCGCCTTGTTCGATGAGTTTTTGTGCCACGGAACTTCCCAGTTCAGCCGCATTTTCGGGAATGCCGATACCATGAGCCTCAATACGCTTGTCGCCATTGGGAGAAAGGACACAGGCGCGAAGTGTCAGCACCCTATCGTTGGCCCGCGCCAGAGCACCCAGTGGCGTCGAACAACCAGCCGCTAATGCCCGCACGATGGTACGTTCAGCCACAATTTCAGCACGCGAAGGCGCATGTTCCAAGGCATCGAGCAAGCCTAAGGTATTCTCGTCGCCGCTTCGCGCCTGAATCCCCAATGCTCCTTGCCCTGGAGCCGGGATAAAGGTCTGCGGATCAAGCTCAACAATTTGTTCTTCGAGCAACCCTTCAAGTTCCAAGCGGTGTAGTCCGGCTCGCGCCAAAATTGTAGCATTGAGATTCTGGCTTTCGATTTTTTCTAACCGTGTGCCAACGTTGCCACGAATATTCGTCGTCTCCCAATCAGGATGCAATGAAAGAATCATCGCGCGGCGACGCAAACTGGAAGTCCCGACGAGAACTTTTGAGTTTTCCGTTTCGAGCTTTAAGTTCTTAATCAAAACATCAACCGGAGAAACCCGCTCGGGCACCGCTGCCAGGCAGAGGCCCTCGGGCATATCGGGCGGCAGGTCTTTGAGCGAATGGACTGCAAAATCAATCTCACCACTTTGCAAAGCAGCCTCGATCTCCAACGTAAAAACGCCCTTACCGCCGATGGCGGGTAAGGACGCAGCACTGCGCACATCGCCGGTGGTGGTGATGATGCGCTCTTCAATTTTTAAGCCGGCATGCGCCGCCATCAACTGCGCCGCGACCTGCCTGGCCTGGGCCAGCGCCAACGCACTGCCGCGCGTGCCGAGAACTAAAATAGGCATAATGTGACAACTCACCAGGTAGCACAGCAATAAATATTGCTGTGCTACCGTGCAAGATTATTTCAATTGAGCTTCCAACACAGCTGCGGCTTGCGTCAAGGCTGCGTCTACTTTAGTGACATCTTTGCCACCGGCCTGGGCGAAATCGGGACGGCCGCCGCCACCGCCACCGGTGAGCTTAGCTAATTCGCGCACCAGGTTTCCGGCGTGTGCGCCTTTCTCTACCGCACTCTTGCTGGCTTTAACCGCCCACAGCACCTTACCGTCAGTTTCGCCAGCTAAGACAACGACGCCATCGAGTTTGTTAGCCAAGTTATCAGCCAGCTCGCGCAGGGCGTTGGCGTTCAAATCTTGAGGAGCGCGTCCGGCAGCAAACTTCACACCGTTGATTTCGACAACGCTTTCCAGCA
The DNA here is from genome assembly GCA_036833945.1 of Abditibacteriia bacterium. Lineage (GTDB taxonomy): Bacteria > Armatimonadota > Abditibacteriia > Abditibacteriales > Abditibacteriaceae > DAITOV01. The sequence continues at coordinate 2,156 of DAITOV010000102.1, read as the reverse complement.
ATTCATCGCCAGAAGAAGCAGCCAGCTTCTCCTGCGCCGCTTGCAACTGCTTCTCCAACTCACGCACACGAGCCTTGAGTTTTTCGGCAGCGGCATCTACGCCATCGGGACGTGAAGCTAACACGCTGGCTGCTGCTTTGAGCGTGTTTTCCAGATTACGATCGTGGCGCAAAGCGGCAGCACCGGTCAGCGCTTCCAGACGGCGCAAGTTTGCACCCACACCACTTTCGGCTACGATACGACACAGACCAGCTTCGGCAGTGCTCTTCAAGTGTGTGCCGCCGCACAGTTCCATGCTGAACTCGCCCATGCGCACGGTACGCACAACGTCACCATATTTTTCACCGAAGAGCGCCATAGCACCCGCAGCCTTAGCTTCAACCAGGCTCATCGGCTTGATCTCTACCGGCAATGAAGCCAGCACTTCTTCGTTTACCGTGGCTTCGATCTGCTCCAGATCTTCATCGGAGATCGGTGCGAAATGCACGAAGTCGAAACGCAATCGGTCGGCCTCCACCATCGAACCGCGCTGCTCGACATGTTTACCCAGGTGCTTGCGCAAAGCGGCGTGAAGCAGGTGAGTGGCCGAGTGGGCACGCTGAATAGCCTGGCGACGCGGCACATCGACAATGGCTCGAATGCTTAACCCTTCCGTGGCGCTGCCTTCGAGAATCTCTACTTCATGTACCCAGGTCGCACCCTGCTTCTGAGTATCGATAACACGGGCACGGAAACCATCGGCGGCCAGTTCACCGGCGTCGCCAACCTGGCCGCCGCTTTCAGCATAGAACGGAGTGCGGTCCAGAACAATCTGGACTTTCTCATTCTCTTCGCGAACTGCGACAATCTGCGCATCGCTGGCGGTTTCATCGTAACCAACGAACTCGGTCTCGATATTACCAAAGCTACGCGACTCATACTCACCGACACCCGAACCGGAGATTTTGGAATGCGCTTCGGAAGCCGCTGCAAAACCAGCCTCGTCGATTTCCAGGCCATGATCGCGGGCCACTTCTTCGGTCATCTCCGGCGGGAAGCCAAAGGTTTCATAAAGACGGAAAACTTCTGCGCCCGGCAATACTTTTTCGTTCTTGCCCTTGAGCGTCTCGATGAGGTCGTCTAAACGATTCATGCCGCTTTCAATGGTGGTATTGAATCGTTCTTCTTCACGCTGAATCAATTCTGAGATCAGAGCCTCACGTTCACGCACTTCGGGATAGGTGTCACCATAGCCCTGCGCGATGATCGGGGTCAAACGATGCAGGAAGGGCTGATAATAACCAAGCTGACGGCCCACCAGGAAGGCGCGGCGGATGAGGCGGCGCAGCATGTAGTCGCGACCAGTATTGCCAGGAATGATGCCGTCGCCAGCCATGAAGATGGCGGCGCGCACATGGTCGGCAATCACTTTCAGCGGTTTCGTCGTGGGATCGGAGGGGTTAAGCTGTGGCGTGCTCAGCGAAAATTGCGGCGTGCCACTCTGACCCAGTTGGGAAATGGCGTTGACAATCGGTGCGAACAAATCGCTGTGGTGAATGGTATCGACACCCTGCAAAACCGCAGCAGTGCGTTCCAGGCCCATACCCGTGTCAATGCCCGGTGCAGGCAACAACAAAAGTTCACCATTTTCCTGCTGATTGTACTGCTGGAACACCAAATTCCACAGTTCGCCGTAACGGTCGCCATCGCCGCCGGGACGATCCATTTCCGGGTCGCCGGTATCGTATTTTGCGCCGCGGTCGAAGAAGATTTCCGAGTCGGGTCCGCAAGGCCCGGTTTTGCCGACCGGTCCCCACCAGTTGTCTTTCTTATCGAAGTGGTAGATGCGATCATCGGTCAGGCCGATGTCTTTTTTCCAGATATCGGCTGCGTCGGGATCTTCATGATACACCGAAATCCACAGCAGCTTGGGGTCGATATTCAGGTCTTTCGTCAGGAATTCCCAACCCCAGATGATGGCCTCACGCTTGAAGTAATCACCAAAGGAGAAGTTGCCCAGCATCTCGAAGAACGAGGCGTGACGCCAGGTGACCCCGACCTGATCGAAGTCGTCGGTGCGGCAGCACTTTTGGCAACTGGCAAGACGGGTTTTGGGAGGTGTCTCTTCGCCCTTGAAATAAGGCACGAGTGGCTGCATACCAGCCGAGGTAAGCAGT
>DAITOV010000101.1:0-14061 GCA_036833945.1 Abditibacteriia bacterium | reverse complement strand
CGCGCGGCGGTGGGCAAACCGGCTCCAACCGCTCCCGCCAGCACTATCGTCATCAGTGCTTTATAAAATAGATTTCGCTTTTCCCGCATTTTGAATATGTCCTTCATTTCATGGATTTATTTACAGCCCGGGCAAAGCTATACAGGCCGGGACTTACCTTCGGTATCAATACTAACGAGTGACCTATCATGAGAATTGCGTCACGATAGGCCACAAACTCGCCAAATTATCAGTTGGTATCCCACAAATCCCAGTTTCGGGTGATTGCACTGGGCGACATGAACCACTTCGAGTGGCCATCGACGAAGGCTACGTTAAAGCCACCAAAATGGCGAGGATCAGGCAAGGTGAGACCGGGGCCTACAGCATAGTAGGTGCAGCAAACGCTTTTACCGTTTTCAGCCAGCATCACAGTCTCGGCAGCATTGGCGACTTTAGCCAGAGACGCGCCCCCCAAGGTGTAGTCAATTCCCCCACCCGAATCGTAACCGGCCATCAGAAAATAGTAGTTCCATCCGTAGCTGAGGCTGTCGTTGAATAGAGGAGGCTTGGCCGTTGTATCACTCGGACAGAAAAAGAGTTGCTCGCTTTTAGCATAAGGCTGTATAAGCTGGAACCAGAATTTGCCGTCAAGTGTGTATGACGGCACAAACTTTTCGTCGTAATCCTGCGTGTATTGGAGTGCCGCCAGGCTAAGCTGCTTGGTGTTACTCAGACAACTGGCACGGCGAGCGTTTTCGCGAGCGCGTGCAAAAACAGGGAACAGAATCGAAGCAAGTATTGAGATGATCGCAATGACAACTAATAACTCTATAAGAGTAAAAGCTCTTGGGTTAGCACCGTAATTTCCCTGTCTTGACGCCACCCTACTCTCTTTCAACAGCTGCTTGTTCATAGATATCTCCCACCGAATTTAATTGGGCAAAACTAATTTTAATTATACCCACGCCACTTTACGCCATAACAACCATTTTTATCGAAATTTTATAGATTCCTCTTAATATTTAATGATTTCTCTTATTGTGGTGTTGGTTATTGCAGCGGGGAGACCACCTCTCGCGTCGTCCGGCAGGTTTTACGAAATACCATCGGCGATATGGAGGTTTCGCGGGTGAAGACCTGGCTAAAATGGGGCAGATGCCGGTATCCTACGAGACGCCCCACTTCTTCTATCGACAACTCGGTATCTCGTAACAGCGCCTGAGCATGTTTCATGCGGCTAAGCGTAACGAACTTCATCACGGGCATATCGGTCTCTGTCTTAAAGAGTTTCGCCAGATGGGAGGACGAAACATGCGAGTGCCTGGCGATTTTCTCGACGTTGAGAGGCTCATTGAGATGCGACAGGATATAGGAACGGGCGCGCGCCACAACCGCTGTCCCCAGCTCAAGGGAACCATGTTCATGCACCAGATTCATTGGTAACGGATTGGTTATGACAAATGGCTTGCAAGAGCGCTCTTCCTCGATTTGGAACTGCTCGCGGCGCAAGAAGCCGCGCTGAAGGCGCAAAAAGACCGAGTGCAAATGATTACACGCCAGTTGCTCAAACCCGGGTTCGCGATGCTGATATTCTTGGATCAACAAATCGATAAACACCGAAATTTGAAGATCTGGCAGGAAGAAACACGGCGACCATCCATGATGCCCATCAGCGGTACTACAGATGTGACAGATAACTCCTTCCGGCAATATCTGTAACCAGAAAACACGTGAAGGCGACGCCGAAACATATGAGCGCTCCCAGTGCGGCGGTGCCTCCACTGCCCAGCAAGCCCGGCACGGAGTTCCGGGCTTAATAAGCAGCAGGGAACGCTCCGAGAGTGTGAAATCTGAAAATAGTGTGCGCGGTGTGTCTCCAGGCGTCGTACCGCTCGTACCCCGTGGGCCTGGCTCTTCACAACGAACACGGATGTCGATTTCGCCTTCCAGGACGCAGCAGAGATAGGGATAGCGCAATGCAAACATGCGGTTGTCCGCCCAGGACTTTTTCACCAGAACGGCACGCATTTCCTCACCATCAATAAACCCATCGGCTTCCCGATGTTTCACTTCAATTCCGGGAGTAATACGTAACGTGTTTCCTGTCACGGCCATGCGGTGAATGCCGTCCTGTTGGATCCAGGGAACAAGCCTATCACGCAGTTCCCTCAGGATTTCAGTGTAGGAGATTGGAGGAAAGACATTCTTATTCATAAGAGAGCGTAACCAAAGTTTGGCTACATGATGCTCCGCAGCAACCTGCGGAGTATCAACAAACTTCATCTCATCAGTTAATCGGGCGACGGCATGATGGCGGCTTGTGGGGTGGGTAAATCTTTTTCATCCCAGGCTACGTAATAGGTATCTCCCAACCGCCGCCATAATAATCCCAAGCCTTTTAATTTCTCAAGAGAATCTTCCATCGTTACATTTTTAAGCGTGATAGATACTTTCACATCGCCCTGTAGGATTGATGCATCGGGAGAGGAGCAAACCACTATCCTGCGATTATAAGCACCATCTAAAAATGACAAGAGTTGGTTCAGCGGCATGTTACGAAATTGCCACTCGGATAAACGCTGCAAGCCTTTTATGATTTGCGGCGTGCGTCCATCTTCGGGAAAAAGAGGGTAGGAATTTATTCGTGGTACCGATGTGGAATCGAATGGTCTTAGCAAAGATGGGTTTTTGCCTGATGATTTCGGCAGTGATGGAGCCGGTGCTCCCCATAACCAGGGATTTAACTTCTCCAGTGGAAGAACTTTTGCGACCGCCCCACTTTCTGGCGGCTTGACGGAAAAGCCTGACTCATCCTTGGGGATCGGCACCACAAACGGCTTGTAATCCGAGGCATCCACCGGAGTTACTTTCAGCTCTTTACCCTTCTCATCGGCATTTGCCACCAGGCACAATGCCAGCACTCCAGCCACCATTCCAACACACTTCGTTTTCATAGAGCTCCTCACCACCAAAACATTTCGGCTTTATTTTACACCACAAACTTTATTAAATTCTAAAAACCAAAAGGGCCGGAGAATTAAACATTCTCCAGCCCTTCATCTGTGCAATCTGTGTTAATGTGGCTAATTTTTTACGACAACCACTTATCCAGGTTAGCCTTCACAAAAGCATCGTCATTCAGATGCGGATAAGCCTGGTACATGCGGTCGATTTCTTCGCTCTGGCCGGGCGAAAGCACTTCGTGCGGGTTCAGACAGAAGGTGTTTTGCATGAGGCCCTGGCGGCGCAGGACTTCGTGGATGCCGGGGATGCAACCGGCGAACTGGTGCTTGGGGTCAAAGAAGGCGGCGTTGGTATCGGTCACTTCCACGGTGCGGGTGAGCCAGGAGGTATCGAGCGTCGGCTGGGTGCGGGCGACTTTGATTTCCGCTAACAGCTCGACAGCTTTTTGCGTCCACACGGCCCAGTGGCCGAGCAAGCCGCCGACAATCTGGCGCTGCACTTTTTCGCCATTGCGCTCGAACTGCCAGGTGGTGAGCAGGTCGGTGACGATGGAATCGTCGTTGCCGGTGTAGAGCGCAATGTCATCGCGACCCGACTCGACAATAGCACGCACTACGTCGATGGTCTGGTAACGGTTAAACGGCGCCATTTTGATGGCGACCACGTTTTCAATCTCGGCAAACTCACGCCAGAACTCATAGCTCAGCGCACGGCCGCCAACGCTGGGTTGGAGGTAGAAGCCAATGATGGGAATGACCTGCGAGACAGCGCGGCAGTGGGCTACCAATTCTGCATCGGTAGAATCTTTCAAGGCCGCCACAGACAGCAAACCGGCCTGATAGCCCAGGGAAACGGCCAACTCGGCTTCGGCAGTGGCTTGCGCGGTGTTGCCGCAGATACCGGCGACTTTCACGAAATCGCGCGGCGCGCCGGCCAACTCTTCGTCGATAGTTTGAGCAGCCAATTCCAAAACCGGCTTGAACAGGGCATGCTGGGGTTCGCGAATTTCAAACTGCGTCGAATGAACGCCTACGGCCAAACCGCCACTCCCGGCGGCGACATAATAACGGGTGAGTGCCCGTTGATGCTTTTCGTCAAACTGACGATTCGAATCCAGCGCCAGAGGCTGCGCCGGAATAACCTGACCTTCCAGAAAATGTTCGCGGAGATTATTCATTGCAGGAAGCTATTTTACAATGTCTGCACAAACACCACAGGTAAACCGGTTAAATTTCTCTTATGAATAGTTTTGAAATAAAATGTCGCTGGGAGCGCAAAAATTTTTTGGGTCGTTTTTTACAAAGCATTAAACTCATTCCCTAACCGCCTAACTCAATGAGTACACACACCAAACCAGAAAAACCACTGACAATTATCGACGTTGCCCGCATTTTGGGCGTCTCAAAATCCACCGTATCAGCCGCTTTCACCGGCAACGGCAACATTTCCCGCGAACGCCAGGAGTCGGTGCGCCAGGCCGCTTTGGCGCTCGGCTATCAACCCAATCCCCATGCCCAGGGCCTGATTCGAGGTCATCGCAACGATACAGTCGCACTGTTTGCCCGCGTGCTCGATACCGGCGCGGCTTCATATAAATTGCGGGAACTACAAAGCCTGCTTTTCCAGCAAGGCTACATGGCTCCTATCTACGCTTTTTCTTCGGGTTTACAAACCGACCCGGCAGCGCAACGCGCCATGTTGCAATCGCTGCGCGAGATGCGTCCCCGCGCCATCGCCTGCAACGTAACGGATCTCGATCCGTTAGCGATTAAAGAACTCCATCGTTTCCAGGAAGAAGGCGGAGTCATCGTTGCCTACGACTACGCCTTGCCACTCGAATGCGATCAGGTGCATTTCGACCGGGAACACAACACCTACGCGGCGATGCGCCACTTGCTGGAACTGGGACATCGCGATATTGGCTTTGCATTGGGCATTTCCCATCACAGCAACCAACCGCGCATGAGAGGCTTGCTGCGCGCGCTACAGGAGTTCGATACTCCCCTGCAAAAGCAATGGTTGAAATACTCGCCTCAAGGACAAGGCGAGCTGCTGGGGCTGCAGTTAGCCGAATTCTTTCTGGCCCAAAAGAAACGCCCCACCGCCATGTGTATCGTCAACGATTACATCTCTTCGGGCTTTGTTTTCACGGTGCAACGCCAGGGCATCCGTGTTCCCGACGACCTCAGTGTGGTTAGCCACGACGACTTGCCCATTGCACGCATCGGCGCTCCTGTTCCTTTGACGACAATGAGCCAGCCTGTCGATGCGATTGCAAATCATGTCGCTCGCTTGCTGACCGAACGCCTTGACGGCACTTACAACGGCCCTCCGCGCAGTATCGAGGTCCGCGGCGAACTTAAACTTCGCGAGACCACAACCCCTCTCCATTCACATTGAAACATCTAAGCCTCTTGCATTTTAATTTCAATTTAAATAAAATGTGGAACGTTCCACAAGTCAGCACGTCTCTGATTGGAGCATCGAAAATTTATTCCCGGTATAGAGGAGTGAGAGGACCATGAAAAAGAGAGGCTTTACCCTCATAGAATTGCTTGTTGTAATTGCGATTATCGCTATACTTGCCGCAATTCTTTTCCCCGTCTTTGCACGCGCACGCGAAAACGCCCGGCGCACCAGTTGTATGAGCAATCTCAAACAAATTGGTTTGGGTGTCATGCAATACGTACAGGATTTCGACGAAAAATATCCTCCCGGCCTCCGCTCTACTTCCCAAGCACCACCTAATGGTGTTTCCTGGTCGGGAACCGACAGTAGTGTTTGGTATTGGCAGCAAACAATTTTCCCCTACGTCAAAAGCAATCAACTCTTCGTCTGTCCTTCCTCCAAATACAGCACAACTATCCCTAACAACGGCCATTATGGTGCCAACTGGGTAGTTCTAACCTACAGTCCTTCTGCTACTAATCCTGTGGTCAGCATGGCTTCTGTGGTAGCACCCGCTTCAACCTATCTGGCCATGGATGCAGGCACTTCCTTGCTCCAACCTCAGCCTAACAGTAGCACAATCAACTCTAACAGTAGCGTTACCCAACCTGCCGGCTATGCATGGTATCTGCCTGGCTCTAAAAAGTTTGTCGAAGCCAATGGCGGCACTTCACCAACTCTCACTTCGCCCTTCGACAAAGACTACAATAGCGAAGGCCGCCACTTCGATGGCTTGACGGTGGCTTACGCCGATGGTCACGTGAAATGGCAAAAAGTCAGCACAGTCTTCAACGAAGCCGTGAAATACAATAAGACCACCCACACCGCCAGCGCCTGGGATCCCTACGCCAACAATTAAGAAACCCTTTTGTCACACTCTCCTGTTACGCGCCAGAGACTCTCCTCTCTGGCGCGTATTTAGCATTCGCTTTCTGCACCACTATGAAGCTCATTAAACGCACTCTGTTACTCTTCACCACTACTTTAACCCTGCTCTCAACCGTCATGGCGCAGCAGCACTTGCCTGAAGCGCGCTATGGAGAAAACCTGGCGGCAAACCCCGGTTTTGAAGACGGAACAAAATCGTGGGCGATGAAAGCGGGTACTGCCCGTGTTGTAGATGATGTCGCCCGGAGCGGGAAACACTCTCTCTTTTACGAGAATAACGATATCGAGCGTTACGAACTGTTCAGCCAGAACATCGCCGTGCAACCCGGGCAGAACCTGGTGTTTAGCGCCTGGGTCAAATCCGAGGCACTTACAGCGACCAACGCCGTTGCAGGAGCAAGCATTTATCTACAAAGCTATGTCGATGGCCGCTATGCCGGGGGTATGTTCCCCACCGGTGTTGCAGGCGATGGCGATTGGCGGCAAATTCGCGCCGTCTATACCGTGCCGCCCGAAGCGCAGCGTGTTTCTTTGGGCCTGCGTTTCCTGAAAGGCACCCTCGGTAAAGCCTGGTTCGATGACATTGAAGTGCGGGTAGAAATTCCGCCGCTGCTGGAATCGTTTCTTGTCCAACCGGCCTATCGAGGTTTGGTTAAGCACGGCGACCGTGCGCCGTGGAAAGTATTGGTTCGCCAACATCCCGAAGCTGGTAATTCCCCGGCACTCACGGCTACTTTCCGGTTACTCAATTCGCAGGCAAAAGTCTTGCACGAACAGCGTTATCCGCTACAAACCAAAGCAGAAGACCGGGTATTAAACTTCACTCCCCCCGCACTGGCTGCGGGAAAATACCAGCTTCAGTTACAATATCGTTTGCCTGGCGGTGAACTTTACTTGGCCAGAGAACAACAAATCCAGGTCGTTGAAAAGCTACCCGCCACGCGCATCGACGAACAGGGTTTTACTGTAAAAAATGGCGAGCGCATTTTTCCGCTCGGTCTCTATTTAGGCCCGACACAAGACGAACATCTGGCGCGTATCTCCAAAGCCGGTTTCAATACTATCCTGAGCTATTCCTACGGCCAGGGCAAAGACCCGGTCGATTTTCTCAACCGTGCGCAGAAACACAATTTGCATGTCGTCTATTCCGTCAAGGATTTCTATACCGGATTAAAAGCGGCTCCCAAAGAGGGCGTTCCACTTACCCGAGCCGGTGAATACGTTGACCTTCTCAAACAGCATCCGGCTCTATTAGCCTGGTACACCAACGATGAGTTGAACCCCGAGTGGATACCGCAAATCGAAGAAATGCAGCGCATGATTGCCGAGCGCGACCCCAACCATCCCACATTCCAAGTGCTCTATCAGGTGGGGCAACTCGAAAAGTATTACGATGCCGCCGATATTATCTCGACCGATCCCTACCCTGTAGGCAAGGAAAATCTCACCCAGACCAGCATCTACACCCGCCGCACCTTGGAAGCCGCTCACGGCGCACGGGCCGCGTGGATTGTTCCGCAAATCATGGACTGGGCTGTCTATACGCCAGGCCGCGAACCAAAGCCGCCCACGCTCGATGAAATGCGCAACCAGAGCTACCAGGCACTCATCAACGGAGCAACAGGCTTGATTTACTACGCCTATCAGGACTTGTTTCAGGAGAAATATCCGCGCGGTCCGCTCAATCAAGAAGCCTTCGACCGGCGCTGGCCCGATATCGTGGCGATGACGCAGGAACTCAAGCCGTTGTTGCCTGCTATTTTGCACGGCAAACCCGTTGCGCTCAAGAAGCCTGTCACTTCAAAAATCGAAGCATCGGCTATTGAATATCAAGGCGAAATGCTTGTGCTGCTGGCCAATCCCTATTACGAAAAACAAAGCGTGACTCTTGAACTCCCCCAGGGCTGGCAACCGACCGAAGCAAAGCAGGAGCAAATCGGAGGCGTTCAAAACGGCACCCAGATAACCCTGACCGTTAATTCCATCGGCAGCGGTGTTTACCGGCTTCGTAAACCGTAGAGCCAATTCGCCAGGATCATCTCATATCGGATATAAAGAAAAGAGGAGCCTTCATTCAAAGGCTTCTCTTTCTGTTTAATGTCATTCTCAACGATCAATCATTTAAGGACACCACTTTTCCATGAGCAGTCTTCCCAATTGCCCCGAATGTAATTCTGAATACACCTATGAAGATGGCGCACTTTACATGTGCCCAGAATGCGCCCACGAATGGCCCATTAACGCAGCCGAAGTCAACATCGAAGCGGGACTCATCGTCAAAGATTCCAACGGCAATCTGCTTCAAGATGGCGACGACGTGACTGTGATTAAAGACCTCAAAGTGAAAGGCTCACCGCAAGGAATTAAGGCCGGAACCAAAGTCAAAGGTATCCGCCTGGTCGATAGCGATCACAATATCGACTGCAAAATAACCGGTATTGGCCCGATGAAATTGAAGTCGGAATTTGTGAAGAAACTATAGGTTCTGCTTCTCAAAAAAATCCAATTTGAAAGCAAGAACCGGAGTGTCGCGTCACGCACAAAGATTCATACTCTCTGCATAAGAGGTAAGCATTATGGCACTCCAGTTCAAAACTCAAACCGAACAAGACCCGCGCTGGCAAGCCGTCGTCAACCGCGACCGTGCGTTTGACGATCAGTTCGTCTACTCAGTGAAATCGACTGGGATTTACTGCCGTCCTTCCTGTGCGGCACGTCTGGCAAAGCCGGAAAACGTGCGATTTCATGCAACTTGTGAAGACGCCGAAGCAGCGGGATTTCGCCCTTGCAAGCGCTGTAAGCCGAATGAACTTTCACTCTCCCGGCAACACGCCGAAACGATGGCGGAAATTTGCCGCCGCCTGGAAAACGCAGACCCGGTGCCAAGCCTGGCGGAATTAGCCCGCCAAGCCGGGTTGAGTCCCCATCACTTCCACCGCACCTTTAAAACGATCACCGGCGTCACACCCCGCGCCTATGCGCAGGCTCATCGTGCTCGCCGCATGCAACAGGCGCTGGCTCAAAGCGATGCCCCGGTGACCAGTGCCATTTACGAAGCCGGGTTTCATTCCAGCGGACGATTTTATGAAAATTCAAACGGTATGCTGGGCATGACGCCAAGCGACTATCGCTCAGGCGGCGGCAACACCGAAATTTATTTTGCCATCGCCAAATGTTCCCTCGGCTCTATTCTGGTGGCCCAAAGCGAAAAAGGGATTTGCGCCATTTTTTTAGGCGATGAACCCGAACCATTGTTGCACGATTTACAAAATCGTTTCCCCCAGGCTCAGCTTATAGGTGGCGACAATCGCTTTGAAAAAACCGTGGCGCAGGTCGTCGGCTTCGTGGAAGATCCGTCGCAAAGCTTCGACCTCCCACTCGATATTCGCGGCACCGCTTTTCAGCAGCGCGTGTGGCAGGCGCTACGTGAAATTCCCGTCGGGACAACCTGCTCTTATCACGATATCGCCAAGCACATCGGCGCACCAAAAGCCGTGCGCGCCGTAGCCGGGGCGTGCGCCGCTAACAAAATTGCGGTAGCCATTCCCTGTCATCGCGTGGTGCGTAGCGATGGCGATCTCTCCGGCTATCGCTGGGGGATCGAACGTAAACGGGCGCTCCTAAAAAACGAAACGGCGTCTTGAATTCACAAGACGCCGTTTCGACTGAGCCTAATATTTACGCATCGGCTTCTGCTTTGGCTTTTTGCAGTACGCTGGCCATGTGGTGCCAGTCTTGCTGTTCGAGTTGCACTTCCACTGCCGGAACGATAGTGGAAATATGCTCCAGGCTTTTAATGCCGACAATCGCACTGGTCACTGCGGGCTGAGTCAACACCCAGGCAATGGAAAGCTGGGGAATAGTCAGGCCATATTTCTCCGCCAAAGGTTCAAGGCTATGTAGCGCTTCTAAAATGCCCTTGAACGGCTCTCCGGAAAAATATTTGTTCTGGGCGCGGCTATCGGTGAATTTGTGATCGGGGGAATATTTGCCGCTGAGCAAGCCGCGATAAAGCGGCGAATAAGGAATGACGCCCACCCGATTACCCAAACAGTAAGGCAACTCGCGCGCTTCAATATCACGCGCCAGTAGGCTATAGGGCGGCTGCAGGCATTCGATGGGGAAATACTTTTGCAGCATCGCCATCTGCTCGCTGTTCCAGTTGGAAACGCCGAACCAGCGCACTTTGCCATCGCGTTTGAGCTTGCCGAATGCTGCGGCTATTTCTTCTGGGCGACTCAGGGCATCCCAGGCATGAATCTGGTAGAGATCGATACGATCGGTTTGCAGACGCTTGAGTGAGGCTTCGCACTCTTCAAGAATGTAATCGTGCCGGGTATCGGGAAACCGCTTCTCGGGGTCGTTGAAGTTCCAATAGAACTTCGTGGCAATGAGATACTTATCGCGAATATTGTGCTTGGTCAGCACTTCGCCCAGGCGGCTTTCGGCGTAACCGTCGCCATAGGCATCGGCAGTGTCGATAAAGTTCACACCGTGGTCGGGCGCGCCGACGACAGCGTCTTCCCATTCGTCTTGCGGCACATCGCCCCAGAACTTGGGCGACTGCTGCCAGCAGCCAAAACAAATCCGCGAAACAACAAGGTCGGTTTTTCCTAACTGTTGATATTTCATAGAGTGAATCATACGCCGCCGCGCGTGCATAATTCAAGCCGTCATTACTCATGCTATGATGAATAATGTCTCATGAGCACATTACCGATTCAATTCAGCGACATTCAGGCTGCCCAGGAACGTATTAAAAACGGCGTTAAACGCACGCCGTGCCGCCATGCGCGCCTGGCAGGACTCGACCTCTATCTCAAATTCGATAACCGTCAGGAAACCCACGCCTTTAAAGAGCGTGGCGCACTCAACAAGCTGCTCAGCCTGAATGAGGATGAAAAAGCGCGCGGTGTCATCGCAGCGTCAGCGGGAAATCACGCCCAGGCCGTGGCACGCCACGCCGGTATTCTGGGCATTGATGCCACCATCGTGATGCCCGAAGGTACGCCTTTTAATAAAGTCGCGCGCACCCAGGGCTATGGTGCGAACGTGGTGTTGCAAGGCGAGAACTTTGAAGCCGCTAAAAAATATGCGCTCGATAAGTCGCAGAGTGTAGGTCTGGTTTGGATCGACCCATTCGACGACCCGCTAATCATGGCCGGTCAGGGCACACTGGCCCTCGAAATGCTGGAAGACTGGCCGGAGATCGACACACTGATCGTCCCCATCGGAGGCGGTGGCCTCATTTCCGGCTGCGCCGTGGCTGCCAAAGCTCTTAAACCCAGTATAGAGATCATCGGTGTGCAGGCGGCTCTCTTCCCGGCCATGAAAGCCGTCTTGGAAGGCAAACCCGTTTCACCGACGCACGGTCGCTCTATGGCCGAAGGTATCGCTGTGAAGGAACCGGGACTCCTCACACGCCAAATCGTAGCCGAACTGGTTTCCCGTATCGAACTGGTGAGCGAAACTGAAATTGAAGACGCCATTAACCTGCTGTTGGAAGAAGAAAAGACCCTGGCCGAAGGTGCCGGGGCTGCCGGGCTGGCTCTGGTTTTAGCGCACCCTGAAAAATTCCACGGCAAGAAAGTCGGCCTGCCCGTGACAGGCGGCAACCTCGATATGCGCCTGTTAGCGACCTGCCTGATGCGGGGATTGGTGCGTTCGGAACGGATTGTCGCCCTCACCATTTTGCTTGACGACGTTCCGGGCGGCTTGGCACGGAGCGCCCAGGCCATCGCGGAGGCCGGTGGCAATGTAGTTGAAGTGCAGCACCAAAGGCAGTTCGGCGACATCACCGGTTCGCAGGTAGAACTCCGCATCACGGTGGAGACACAAGACAGCGCCCATGTGCAGCGCATCCTGCGGGCTTTAGAGTCAAACGGCTTAAATGTGATAAAAGCTACGGAATAATTTAAGAGGGATACCTCGATTTTTGAGTCTCATTGAGACGACATGAAATTTACGCTTTCACTACGCGCAAAATTTACGCTGGCACTCTTAGCCGCTTGCCTTTTCTCGCTGATAGCGGCGGGCCTGATCGCGCGCACTATTCTTCATCAACAATTTACCCGCATCGTAATGCGGGAGGCGTTTGAAAACTTCCACAACGATGTGACCGCCTATCTCACCGAATACGGTTCCTGGGAAAATGCCAGAGAGCAGGAATATTTTCGTGATTTCGTGGAACGCCGCCGCTCGCTCAACCACAATAACCCACCCCACCCGCCTCCCTGGCGGCGTCCGCCTTTTGACGGCAGGCCGCCTGGCCCTCCGTTAGGCGGTGCTCTTAAACAAGAACGCCATCGCCCACCCTTTCGCTTTGGCGTAACCGATTTGCATGGCCGGCTTCTTCACGGGCAGCCCGATGAAATCGGCTCGCAGGCCCCGGCAGAACTGCTGGCGGTGGCACGTCCTGTCGTGGTCGACGGAAAGACGGTTGCCCTGGCGCTGCCCGACCCGCGCCCCAACCTCAACCGGCTGGATTTAGGCTACTTGCAAGCCATTCGCTCGGCGCTCATTGCGGCTGGATTTACCGCAGGTTTCTTAACACTCATTTTAGGCTGGTTTATCGGCACACGCTTGAGCCGGGGACTGCGCGAAATAACTTCTGCCATCACCGCAATGCAAAGCGGCAATTGGCACCAGAGTGTAAAAGTGCGCTCCAACGATGAATTCGGCTTGCTGGCCGGTGCCTTCAACCGCATGAGCGCCGACCTGGCACAGGCCTATGAAGAGCTGCATAAATCGAATCAGCAAATCAGTGAACAGGCCCAACAACTGAAGGAACTCAGCATTCGCGATGAACTCACCGGGCTTTACAACCGCCGCTATTTCAACGAACAGGGAGCGCAGCTTTTTGCCGAAGCGCTACGCTACGAACAACCACTGACAGTCATTATTGGTGACGCCGATTACTTCAAGAAAATTAACGATAGTTTTTCGCATACGGTCGGCGATGAAGTGTTGCGGCGAATCGCCCTGATTCTGCAAACCAACACCCGCGCCAGCGACGTTCTGGCACGCTACGGTGGCGAGGAGTTCGTTTTGCTTTTACCGCAAACTTCACTCGATTCCGCACTGGTTCTCTGTGAAAAACTCAGAAAACAAATCGAGATGCACCCCTGGCAGGAAATTCACCCCGATTTGCATGTTACAATGAGCTTTGGCATGTCCGACGATACCTCGCAAGGCAGCTTGGAAAAACAACTGGCCATCGCTGACAATAAGCTCTACGAAGCAAAATACAACGGACGCAACTGCATCGCGCACGAACGCTCCAGGTAATTTTATTGCTATGAAAATAAAATGGGTCGGTGCCGCACTTATTGGCCTGGCAATGACGGGAATCTGGATTACGCGTTACTCCGGCGCCCAGACAACCGCATCCCAGGTGCAGATTGAAGAACGCGACGGCTTCCGCACTATCACTTCCAACGGCATCCCCGATCATGAAGCCGGCCCTTTCCCCAACGCCGGTAATCCTCACCGCATCAGCGCCCAGCGACACAGTTACCGTATGACACTCACTCCCCAAAAAGCCGAAAACATGACACGGTTGGAACGGGGCGCATTCGGTGTGGTTCTCAACGGAATTCCATTCGATCCCGGCACCGCCGAATGGTGGAACAACGATCCCAATTCCGGTTGGCGTCTGGCTGCGCGTGCCGGAACCAACGACCTCGGCCTGGATGCCAGCAACGCCCATGTGCAGCCCAACGGCACTTACCACTACCACGGCCTCCCCTTCGGCTGGTTGAAAAGACAACCGGGAGAAGG
>DAITOV010000100.1:0-14082 GCA_036833945.1 Abditibacteriia bacterium | reverse complement strand
GAATCTCTTCGAGGAGTTGCAGCAGGCGCGGGTTGGGGATGATGTGGCGCTCTTCCAACTGCGCCCCGATGTGCAGGTTCCCCTTTTCGCCATTACGCCATACTTCGAGACTGCCACTGCGGTCAGTGAAATTGATGTGTTCAGAAAAACGGGCGGGGTTATCGCCCAGGTCTTCAATGGAGTCACCACCCGACCGGCGCGGCACCCCCGCTGGCACCAGTACCACGTGGCCTCGAGGGACTTGCAATACATAATCTCCACAGTGCACATCGGCTTCGCCATCGAGTACGAAGCTCAGCAATAGCGAACGGGTCTCAACCAGTTCATCCTTGGGGTAGTGCGCGCTGATACCCGCGAAGTTGAAAGAGCGCATAATCTTGCGTGGCCCCTGCAACTTTTTCGGGATGACAGGCAAGTCTGTCATCGTCTTCATTTTCTTCAAGCGTGGCTGGGCCACGACAAGCGGTGGTGCATGGTCATCGGTGACCCATGGTAATAATTGTTTTTCGATAATTTCCAGGATGTGGGCGGAGGTGAACATGGCATTTGAACCTGCAAGCTAACTAAACAGTAAGAAATGAAATGCGGCACGGAAAAATTTTCCGTGTCGCTTTTTTGGTTATGGGGATAGAAAGGTCTTAATCACTCTCTGTAGAGCGTATAATGGAGACATGAAACGCTATCGAATGCCACTCTTGTTCGCTGGTATTGTTGGTGCATTAGTAGCCTTTTTCCTCATGCGTGCCAACAGACCCCGCAACCTGTTACCCGCTCTTTTTCCTCGATGGGCGTCAAGAAAGTCATTTTGCGCGCAGAACAAGCTGAAAATGCCAAAGTTAGTATAGAGGCAATCCGCGAGATTCGGGTTACGGGATTGCCATCAGGTGGAGCAAAAGGTTATCACACTTCGGATCCATTCTGGAGAGAAACGCCGCCTCAAGAGCAAGGACTCGATTTCGTAGGCAAGCGTTTTGGTGATGTATTAGTGATCTCAACCAAAAGTGAGATATTCTACATTCATCATCACTACGCATTGCAGGATTTAAACATACGAGTTCCCAAGGGTGTCGTCGTAGTGAAAGAAAAAAGAACACTCAATGGGGAAATCGTGCCCGATCTTTCAAAACCGTGAGGTCTACAAAGACAGCCGGTCAATAAAAAAGCGACATGGTGTATCACCATGTCGCTTTTTCGCTATTTTAAAACTTAATCCACACTCAACCCACCGCTGGGAACTTTTCCTGCGCCTCCGCCTTTGGAGCCACCGTAGAACTGCACCTTCACGCCTTGCTTCTGGGCGCGGGCTTCGTCTACGGAGTCTTTCAGCGCTTCGGGCACAGCGGCAAATTTCACGTCGCCATCGCTGATGTAGCGCAGGCTCGGCGATTTATCGAAGTATTTGAGCCAGTATTCCAGCGTGCCGGGTGTGTTGGGCTGCGTTGCGTTGGGCGTGACGCGTTCCAATTCTCCGGGCGTGAAAAGAGCGATGGAGCCGCCCTGGGCGAACTTCTTGTCGGGCTTGGTAATCGGCGACATCACCGGCCGCCAGGCTGCCAGAAATACGGCTTTGTTCTCGTAGCTGGTGCCTCCGCTCGAACCGGAAACCAGTAGCTTTTTAGCGGCTTCGTCGCGAGGAATTTGTCCGTAGGGCAGCGCCAGGGTTGCCATCTCGGCCTTGGCATTGATCTGCTGGACACCTTTTTTGGCGTTGGCGAGTTCCCACTGAATTTTATCGTGGGCCATGCGCCGCATCGAGGTATGGGTCGAGGTGTGGTTGGCTACTTCATAGCCTTTGTTCACCAGGTAATCGAACTTGCTGGTGAGGTATTCGGCCTGGCCGAACGGCTCGGCGTTGCGGCCTTCCTTGGGCAGCACGAAGAAAGTGGCGCGCATCGGCCAATCGGGGTATTTCTTATTGAAATCTTCCATGATGCCCACGGCGCAGTCGGGATCGATCTTGGGTTTGCCGTCGCGTTCAATCACGCGGAACTGAGAAGGCAGGGCGTCATCGAAGGTGATAACGACCGGCGTCTTCCCCGCCGGAACGTCCATGGTGTTGTTGGCCAGGTCGATGGCGTTGACGGGATAGTAGTTCTTCTTGCGTAGCGTTTCCAAGTCTTGTCGAAAAGTTTCCGGACGGCGGTTGAGGTCGGAATCTTTCTGGTCGGCCAGAATGCGGTGGTACATGATGACCATGATCGCACCGGCTTCATTGGGTTTGTGTTTCTGGATAACTTCTTCACTCACCTTGGTGGGTTCTACCGGTTTGGGTGGCGGTGGTGGCGCGGTTTCTTTTTTAGGGCAACCGGCAAGGGCGAGCAGTGGCAGAGCGGCCAGGGGCAGGCAGAGCAAAAAACGGCGGGAACGCATGGCGAGTACTCCTGTAGTGCAGTGAATTAGTGCGATGATAGACAGCGGTAGAACTATTATACACGCGCTTATGGCGCAAAAGTTGCGCCCAACTCTATAAAATCGCGCCTAATTCCACTTCGAACACTTTTTCTTCACCCGCTTCAAGCATCGGCAACAGATTCTTCTCGCGTAACTGGTCGCGCGGCATCAGCGGCACGTTACTGGGTTCCAGGCCGTTGACGTAGTTCTGTGCGCCCATCATCTTCCACTGAGTGAAATGGGGCAGTTGCTCGAACTTATATTGAATAAACGCGCCGAAATTGAGGTTCTGGTTCCAAATCTCTGCTCGCACCAATCCGTTTGCATCGGGCTGCATGGTGTGGAAGTAGCAGCGTTCACCCAGGCCCACTTGTGGCTCTTCCAGTTGATGCCAGGTATCGGCAGTCTGGGCGGCGATGTCATCGCGCGGTTCGGCCAGGATGCTGGGCGCTTTAATTACCGAATCGGCAGAAACCACCGGAAAACCGAAGTTGCAGTGATAAAGGATCATCGCCGGGACGCTGTCGAAGCCTTCGTTGCGGAGCGTATCGCGTACCAGTAGCGAATCGGAGCCAAGGCGGGTGGAAACCCGCCGCGTGAGAGTGATGTTAGCCCCAAAGACGCGCGTCTGGCGCACTGTGCCTTCCACGGCGATTTCGTACTCGTCGCCGTTCCACTCTTCATAAGTTTTCACGCCGGTGGCCGGGAGGTAGGAGGCGCGGTCGTGCAAACCGTAATATTCGCCTCCGTCGGTGTTATCGCCACCAAAATTGCTAAAACCGCAGGTAGTGAGCAGCCCGCCATAGAAGCCACGCAGCCAGCCGAGGTTTTGTGCTTCATAGTAGGCCGGGTGATGGACGCCGGTGGTCGAATTCCAGCACAAAGGCCGCCCGCCCTGTTCGGCGAAGGTGATATCCATGCCGCGCGAGGGGCACACGTGAAAACGGAAACCGCTGCCGGTGCGCACATCGCAAATCTCGACGCCCCGTTCAAACCCTTCCTGCAATTCATAGCGGGAAACGCCCGCTAACTGCGCCATTTTGCCACTGTGTTTGCGCAACTGCTCGCGCGAAAATTCCTGCCCGTAGAGTTTTGCCATGAAGCGATATTATAGCGTGTTCAGTTCGAGGATTGTGCCATTTATCAAGTAAACTTGAGGGACATGCTTTTTTCCGACCCGAAGTGGGGCAACGGTTGCCTGGCGCTCATCGGAGTTGTCGCAGGTGTCACGGCGCTGCGGGCCGTTGCGCTGCATTTTGAATGGGTTACTCCCGGCCAACGAACGTCTTCCCCCTTCCTCACGCTGGTTGGCTTTCTTATTCTTCTGGCATTGGTGCGTTTTATTCTCAATCAGATTTTCGATTGAAATTGGGGAAATCATGAAGAACGCACTTGTTTTCACATTATTTGGCGTTGTTTGTGGGTATTATGCCGTAACGTTGCCGGTTCCTCTCTGGCAATTTCTCTTAGCTTCCTTTGCCATCGCCTTTTTCGGAGTTGGGTTGGCCTATGGTTTCGTGGGGCACCGGGCCTTTTTCAAAAAGGCGGATGGGCGTTTAGGCTGGCCAAGTTACCTCATCTACTGGCCTTATCATTTGCTGAATTGGGCGACACTGGCAATTTTTCGCTGGAAGTCAGCTGAAAATCCCTTCGATCAAATTGCTGAGAATGTGTATTTAGGCTGCCGTTTGAACCGGGGCGATGAACCTGCCATTGAAAGGCTTCAGCTTAAAAGTGTGTTGGATTTAACATCTGAATTCAGTGAAATTCCGTCTTTGCGTCAATTGAACTATCGCTGTATTCCCGTTCTCGATCAATGCGCTCCGCCTCTTGATTCACTCAAAGAAGGTGCTCACTGGATACAACAGCAAGCAGAGATTGGCCCGGTATATGTGCATTGTGCGTTAGGACACGGACGTAGCGCAATGTTTGTGGCGGCTTATTTGCTGTTGACAGACAAAGTCTCGACCCCACAGGAAGCGCTTGAAATAATAAAAGCGCATCGTCCCCATATTGAACTGCACTCAGCGCAGTGGGCGCGCTTGAAACAACTAAGCCAACTCTCGATTCTATGACTGCTGAACAAAAAATCTTATTGGAACGTTTGCCGCACTTTAAGATGCGGCAATTTGAGCGTCACGCCAGCCGATTCTACACCAATCCGGGAGCAGACAATTTCGTTCGGGCCGAGCAAATTCACACACATTACGCCGTAGGAGAATGCCGGGCAGATTATGCAGACTTGGTGGATTATTGGCTTTCATCCCTTTTTAATACTTTAGAAGATCGTTTTGAAAGTGATCTCTTTACAGAATATGCACGACAGAGCATCTGGCAAGCAGTGACTATGGAAGAAATGAACGGTAGGATAGTGGTGTTGTTTGAACAGATCCAGAATTCCGAGTCAAGCTTTTATTTTAAAACTGCCCGTCAAACCTTTTGCATGTTGGATACTGCCAGGAAAGTGGCATATCTCGTGGAGACGGAGGCAGGGTTTGCCTCATTTTTCTGGCATGCGGCTCTTTCAGAGAACGAAGTTCTGGGATTTTTGCCAAAATAACCTCTATGAAATGGAACGCCTCTCTCTACGATCAAAAACATGCTTTCGTCACCCAATACGGCGAAGGCGTTCTCGAACTCCTCAATCCCCAGCCTGGTGAGCGCATTCTCGATGTCGGCTGCGGCACCGGGCACCTCACCGCACAAATTGCCGAAACGAGCAGTCAAATCGTTGGTATGGATAGCTCGGCGGAAATGATCGAGGTGGCGAGCGAAGCCTACCCCGATTTGAAATTCGTGGTGGCCGACGCAGCCGATTTTTCGCTGAATAGCCTGGGTGAAAGTGCGCCATTCGACGCGATTTTCTCCAATGCCGCCCTACACTGGGTCACCCGCATGGAAGAGGCCGTGGTGTGTATGAGCAGCGTATTGCGCCCTGGTGGACGCTTCGTGGTTGAATTCGGCGGCAAAGGCAATATCGAGTTGCTTTCCCAAGCATTCGAAGCGGCGGCGTTGGAGGTGGGAGGCGTTGCTGTGGAACATGGGCGGGTATATCCGTCCATCGCTCAATATTCAGTATTGCTTGAGCGGCATGGGTTATTGGTGCGTCGCGCAGAGTTATTCGATAGGCCCACCAAACTCGAAGACGGCGAAGAAGGCCTGCGCCAGTGGCTGTTGCAATTCAATAGCGCAGTGCTGGCCCAGTTGCCCGTCGAGCGGCATGAGGCGGTAATTATCGCGACGCAAGAGAAGCTGCGCGATATTCTCTTCACCGGCGGCAGTTGGTATGCCGATTACCGTCGTTTACGGATTGTGGCTGAAAAGGTGGCATAAAGAGAGGGAGCTTCGCATTTTGGCGCGAAGCTCCCTTTTTTATTATTTACGCATCCACCTGGGTTCTTCTTTCGGATCGAACCAACATCGCCGGGACTTTCCGAAATCCCAATCACTGAAAACTTCGCGTTCATGCGGCAGCACAAAACTATCAGCATCGTTCATGCGAACACGATACATGCACTGCCGCATAACCGCACGCATTTTCTGATGCCAGATGATTTTGTATTCCTTTTCGCTGTCGGACCCGTCATACGCGCGTTTAGGGGTGTGTCGATAGGAACGGCTCATTTTATTCTCCTTTAGCTTGAAACTGCTAAAAGAGATGAAGGCGGAAAAGTGTTTTCATATTAAAATCGTCCTGTCCCAGCAAAAGACGGTGGCCATGCTAAGGAGTTCACATGTTTAAAAATCTCATTCCCAAAATTTTCTACGATCACATGCAAGATGGCCTCGACTTTTTTGTTGAAGGGCTCGGCTTTGAAATTGTGCACCACGATAACGACCTGGCCGTCATCGTGCGAGATGGGGCCAAAGCTTATATTGTCGAAAGCCCCGAATATGCGGCGAAAGACCGGCCCGAACTTGCCATAGAGACCGAGCACATCGACGCAATCTTCAAAGAAATCTCCGAACGTGCTCCGCATCTATTGCATCCTAACCTCAACACCGTGACTCTCAGGCCGTGGGGTGCGCGGGAGTTCGCCCTGTTGGATAAAACGACGGTGTGTGTTGTGTTTCGCGAATGGCCGTCGCAGACAGGTGATAGTGTCTGAACAGGATAAGGAAATCAATGTCTCAGCAAAAGCCAGAAAAATTTTTCGATCAAAAAACTGCAGCATCCTATGATAAACAGTGGCAGAAAACCGCACCCATCCGCGATGCTCTGCATCTGCTCATTAGTGCGATATTCACCGATTTACCCGAGAATGCTCACATTCTTTGCGTAGGGGCAGGCACAGGGGCAGAATTGCTCTATTTGGCTCAAAACAACCCGCAGTGGCGCTTCGCCGTGGTAGAGCCTTCGGGGCCAATGTTGGAAGTCTGCCGCCAGAAAGCCGAGGAACACGGCATCGTCTCGCGTTGCGTTTTTCACGAAGGCTATGTTGAGTCCTTTGAAGCAACCCAACCTTTCCATGGGGCCACTGCGCTACTGGTCTCGCAATTTATATTAGATCGGCAGCAACGCACGGGCTTCTTCCGGGCCATTGCCGAGCGTTTGCAACCGGGCGGTTATCTGGTGAATTCGGATTTGTCGTATGACATTGATTCTCCTACTTATCAAAGCCTTCTCGAAGTTTGGTTGAAGATGATGGCTGCCGCTGACGTGACTCCGGAAATGATTGAGCGCGTCCGCAATGCCTATAGCCACGATGTGGCCGTGCTACCGCAAGAAGATGTGAGTAGTCTTATCGTTTCGGGCGGTTTTGAGGCACCGATCCAGTTTTTCCAGGGTGGGCTGATTCACGCCTGGTATACGCGGCGGCCCGGCGAATTGAGGTGACCATTTCTTGATACCGGCTGAAAAATGCTTCATACTTTGCGAACTGGTTGTCGACTTTCAATGGGAGCAGAAAAATGATGTCTTTGCCTTTACCGCGCTTCCTTTTATGCGCTGCGCTCGGCCTTAGCTGGAGCACTCTGGCTGTTGCGGATCCGGCCTACGATCAGGTGCGCCTGCAATATCGGGCGACCCCGATGCCGTCTATCACCCAACTGCGTTCTCAATTGGCGGCGTTTGAGGGCCAGGCGGTGGAGATGCAAGGTGAGGTCACCGGCACCATGGTGCGCGATACCCAGCGTATCGTCATGTTCAAGGTAGGCGAAGAGATGACGATTCTTACCGCGCCCCCAACGCTGGCTTCTTCGCCGTTCCTGCGGGCCGGAACCCTGGTGCGAGCAGTGGCTCAGGTGCAGGATGACGGTGGGTTATTATTATTGGCTCTGACCGAAGGTGTGCCGCCCGCCCCGCTGCCCAAGCCCGATGAAACGGTACAATTCTTAGCCGCCGATCTCAACAATGGCGTTCCGATGACCACCAACATCATCGGAACTTTGCCGCAAGCCCCCGAGAGCAGTGCTCCTGCTGTCAAATCGTCAGCGCGCTCTGTGGCGCAATCTCCCAGTGCCGGTGACATCGAGCAGACTATTCAAGACCAGATTCCGGCCTATGCGGCCATCGTGCGCCAGCATAATAAAAAACTCAAATCCAATGTCGTTGAAGAGATCGCCACGGCGATTCTGCGGGCCGGATTCAAGCACAACATGGACCCGCGCTTTATCGCTGCCGTCATTGCTGTGGAAAGCGATTTCGACGTGTATTGCCTGAGTAAATCGGGAGCGATGGGGCTAGGACAGTTAATGCCGTTCAACCTCAAGGAAGCCGGTGTCAAGAACGCCTGGAACCCGACGGAAAATGTCATGGGCACCGCCAAACTGCTGCGCGGCCACCTCAACGATTACAAAAGCCGTCCTAACAGCACGCTCTTGGCCGTAGCGGCTTATAACGCCGGGCCAGGTGCCGTGCGTCGCGCTGGATACAAAGTCCCCAATGGCAAACAGGTGCAGCGTTATGTGTGGAAGGTTTACTACCGTTACAAAGCTTTTGCGCCCGATCTTTTTAAATAGGCGATTAAATCAATATTTAATTGAGAAAAAGCCCCTTCCCAAATATTGAGGAGGGGCTTTTGCTGTGCATATTATTGAAGTTAAACGTTTGCATCAGTAACGGGGTGGCTGATAGAAATTGTTTTGTGCCTGGGCGTTAATGCGTTCCGCCGACTGATAAGCATCGATAATCCCCAAAATCCAAACGACGGGTAAAATGAACCAACCAATAACCACACAAGTAAGCAGTCCTGCAACAAAACCACTCAGCATGTAGGTGAATCCTTTTCCGATTTCGCCATTATAAAACTGTCCCAGCCCACACCAAAAAAACGATAACACGGCTGCCAGTCCGGAATTTTTGGGAGGAGTAATCTGGGTGTAGTGATTGACCTGATAGTGGGGCGGTGGTGGATAAGCTGCCGGTGGCGCTTGTGGTAGCGGTGGTGGATATACCTGAGGCGGTACTTGCGGTGGTGCTTGTGAGGGCCACGGATTTGCTGGCGGTTGGTGCGGTAGGCGTTGGGTAGGAGGTGGCAGGGGCGCAATGTCTGGTGCCATTTGAGTAAGTGCAGGGCCTGTGGCCGCTACGGTTCGTGATTGCCCCGGGAGTGAAATCCGGGCGCTAAAGTTGCCCAGTTGTAACACATCACGATCGTGCAGTTGCCGACTGACGACGCGCTCCCCGTTGATGTGAGTGCCATTGGTCGAACCTAAATCCTGCACGTTCCAAACACCGTTTTCAACAAAAATACGAGCGTGCATGCGTGACATCTGGACATATTGACTCAGATCAAGATCGCCACCTTCCCTTCCCAATTTCATCTCGGGTACTTTTAATGCAAAAGACTGGTCTTTTAAAATGCCTTGCAAGACGTGTAATGTCGGTTGAGGACTATTACCGAGGTCCAGGGGATTAGTCATAGGTTCTTTCCCGTCTTTTGATGTCGCCAGAGGGCGGGTTTGCGTATAATTTCGTTACGTTTGTGCATCAGATTGCTATTGCAATCCAATCATTTTAAATGCAAAACTGCTCCCTTTGCAAATGCTCATTTGTTCCGCTTGTCGGGCCACTAATACACCGGGCACCGCCATGTGCCAGGCGTGTGGCTCATCGCTGCCTCAACATGGCAGTAAGGCCGGAACCAGGCTCCTGCCGACGAATGTGGCCCACGCCCTGCCGCCCGGTGTCTTGCTGCAAAATGAAGCCTTTCGCATTGATAGCGTGCTGGGGCAGGGCGGGTTTGGCATTACCTACCGCGGCACCGATCTGCGCCTGGGGCGAGAAGTCGCCATTAAAGAGTTTTTTCCCTTCGGCAATGCCATCCGCATTGCGCAAGACAATCGGCTCGAACCCAGCGGCGGCTTATCGCGCGGTGAGTTCAATACCGCTCGTGAGGCATTCTTTGACGAAGCGCGCACATTGGCGCGGTTTTCCCATGCCCACATCGTGAATGTGTTTTCGGTGTTTGAGGAGCAAAACACCGCCTACATGGTGATGGAATTTTTGGCGGGGGAAAGCCTGCAAGGAAGGATTGATGCCCGTCATATTCTGGGTGAAGATGAAGCCCTGCACGTGATCGAACAGATTGGCCCGGCACTGGAAGTGGTTCACGACGCTGGTTTGCTGCATCGCGATCTTAAACCCGATAACATTCTGCTTTGCAGCGATACCTATAATGGTGAACGCGCCGTGCTGCTCGATTTCGGTTCGGCGCGTGCTTTTAAGGCCGGTGATACCCAGAACTCCGACCGTTTATTGACTCCGGGCTACGCGCCATTGGAGCAATACTCTTCCTCGGCTACTTTCGATGTTCACACCGATCTCTACGCATTGGGGGCTACCCTCTATCAATGCCTTACCGGTCGCATTCCCCCGGCCGCGACCGATCGCGCTGCCGGTGTGGAATTACAGCCGCCGCACGAATTGAACCCACGGCTCAATCGCCTGGTGAGCGAGGCCGTGCTGTGGGCACTGGCGCTGCATGCTGCCGACCGGCCGCAATCGGTGCGTGAGTTTTTAACCGCGTTGCGTTCCACCAAAGACTCCTCGCATGCTGTGCCTGCAATCCCCAGAACCGATCCACGAGCCGCGCGTATCGAAGCCCTGGTGAGACAGATAGCCGATGGTCCGGCGCAGCGCAGCACGCCTTTCGATGAGCCTTTGCGCGAACTCGAAGAACAATTTGCCAGGATTGCAGCTTTTCGGGTGCCTTCGGAAGAAAACTGTCCGGGATGCGGGCAGGAAACCCTCAAACATATCGGCCCGGCCATCGGCGTGGCCGATTGCCCGCTTTGTGAAGGCCGCCTGGAACATCTTCACATTCAAGAAGACCGCTGCCCGATTTGCCGGGAAGGTGCGCTGAAGGAGTATGCATTCGCCCCTGAAAAGCTCTTTTGCCCGCTCTGTCATGTCGCTCCTTTGCGCGAAGAAAAGCGCAAAAAACTGGGCCTTTTAGCCGACACCTGGCTGTGTTGCCCCCATTGTAAAGCGGAATGGGAAACCGCTGCCAACCACGCTGCCCGTTTAAAGGTTGCTGGGAACCAGAGCGCGGGCGCGAATTACCTGGAGCAGACAAAGTCGATTGCCGATTGGAAGGAAATGGCAGGCCGTGCCGACCGCATCTGCCGTTGCGATCGTTGCACCGCCCAATTCGATTTGCCCGGTGAGGGACGCATGACCCTGGTGCTGGCACCGGGCGACCCGCATGGTGTGGCGGCGCGCTATAAAGGCAAAACTTTCTTCAGGCGGGCGTGGGCACGCTTAGCCCACGGTTTGGCCCTGGATGCCGGTGATGGCGTGTGCCGCCAGTGCCGGGCGCAGTGGAGTGTCGATCGGAAGAATCGCACATTGCAGTTATTGCAGTGCGATGAGAGATTCAGCCGTTTGAAAGGGCAAACCCACGGCCTGTCGGAGTGGAAATATCTGAGAGCAGGTAAGCGCAGTGGCCACGCGGGCTATTTGTGCCATCACTGCACTACGGAATTCGATGAAGAGAACGATTCCTTGCGCCTGGTTAATACGGCTTCCGATAAATTAAAAGGCCGCAACGGTCAAAAATTCTCTCTAACCGACTGGCATCGCCTGACGGCTGGGTTATTCGACTCCGCAACAGAAGCCGCCCAGCGCCAGCAATGGCAACGCCTGAAACTGCAACGCGATCGCGAAGCAATGACGTGGATCGCGGCCCAAAAACGGGAAATAGAGAATCTGGAATCCGAACTCAACGGCCTGGCGCGCCAGTCGTTTTTCGAAGGCTATCTCCCGGCGGTCGATACTACCTCCATG
The DNA here is from genome assembly GCA_036833945.1 of Abditibacteriia bacterium. Classification (GTDB taxonomy): domain Bacteria; phylum Armatimonadota; class Abditibacteriia; order Abditibacteriales; family Abditibacteriaceae; genus DAITOV01. Next base: position 2,462 of record DAITOV010000100.1, on the reverse strand, counting down.
TGTACGTCGACCGGCGAACCGATTCGCTGGCTCAGTAGCTGTGTTCTGCTCCAACAGCGTTTCGGCCCCAACGGTGCCTACTGGGACACCACCTGCGAAGGAGCGTTAATGATTACGGCCAGCCGTCTGGTCTTCATGAATGCGCCGGGCGCGGAATACCTGGCGCAACCGATAGAAGCAATCCAACGCATTACCGTGCCTTCTCTGGGCGGGCAGCCTTTGCTCGAAGTGCAATTTCAGGGTTTGGCCCCGGTCGGTTTGCTCGCCGCCGAGATGGCGATTGGCGTGGTGGTAGGCGGGCAGGTGCGCAGCCTCACTTTTTCGGTGGCTGAGTTGGCCGGATGGTTGAATAGCCAAAGCGTCCTTGGAAGATGAGTTTAGGGCCGCTCGACTTGGTCCATGAAAATTTCCCGGCGTAAAAACCAATAACTTGCCAGCAAGCACAGCGAAGGCACGGTGAGAACCCCGGCGAATATGATGACGATGAGAATCGTGGCGGGAGAGTCAACATAGAGCGGATGCCTGGTGACGAAGACATAAAAATTGTAGCCAACAATGGGGCCGGTGGTGCAAGCTAACAATACCGGTGGAAACAATAAAAGCCGCGCACACCATATATTCCCAAACAACAAGCAATTAAATAAAAGGAAATAGGCTAACCATAACAGCCAGTAAATGGGGTAAGTGCTCCCTGATGGCAGCCCCCAGAGTGCCAGAAAAATGATGTTGAGGCCGTGCAGGGCTTTTAACCATGTCATTTTTTTTATTTTAATCGGAAATACAGGCCTGGCTGCTACGATTGGAAACATAATCTACTAAAGGTCCATTTTAGGCGTTGCAACTCAGTGAAAGCTTGGTTATAATCTTTCTTCGCGCAGTCGTTGCGTGCCACATAAATGTGCCCGTAGCTCAGCTGGATAGAGCATCTGACTACGGATCAGAAGGTCGGGCGTTCGAATCGCTCCGGGCACACTTTATTAAACGATGAATTCGGAATGATGAATGGTGAATATTAGTTCATCGTTCACCTTCTGTGTTCATCGTTTTTTTGTTTTTTGCACCCGTGGCCCAGTGGATAAGGCGTCGGCCTCCGAAGCCGAAGATCGCACGTTCGAATCGTGCCGGGTGCGAGAAGATGAGGCTGGAGACTGGGGGCTGGAGGCTGATATTCAGTCTTGCGTCTCTGGCCCCTGGCCTCCATTTTTGCCTTCGTAGCACAATGGATAGTGCAGGCCTCTCCTAAGGGCAAGATCGGGGTTCGATTCCCTGCGGGGGCAGTTCAATAGATTTCGGATTGGCGATTGCGGATTTTGGATTGAACGGCATTCGCGATAGCGAAACTGGAACCAAACGTGAGCACTTCCCCTAACTCCGACGAACTCTGGATGCAACAAGCCATCCTTGAAGCCCAAAACTGTCTCCAGAGCCAAACCAATCCCAAATCCCCAATCCAAAATCTAAAATCCCAAGACGTTCCCATTGGTGCCGTGTGTGTGTTTGAAAACCGCATTATCGGGCGCGGGTTTAACCGCCGTGAGCAGGATGGCGACCCCACGGCCCATGCCGAAGTTCTGGCCTTGCGGGCTGCGGCTCAGGAGCTGGGCGACCGTCACCTGGAAAACGTCACCTTATATGTCACGCTTGAACCGTGTCCTATGTGCGCCGGGGCACTGTGGTTGGCACGGATTTCGCGCTTGGTGTTCGGGGCCTGGGATGCCAGAGCCGGAGCGTGTGGTTCACTGTTCGATATTCCACGCGATCCGCGTTTGAATCATCGGTTTCAGGTGCGCGGAGGAGTGCTTCGAGAAGAATGCGCCCAATTACTCGAAGAATTCTTTACCGCGCGTCGTGAAGAAGTGAAGTAGTTCCGTGCAACCTGATTAAAAAAACAACGTCTAATTTTTCTGTCATGGAAAGATGCGTTGGGAATTTCGATTAAAATCCCAATTATCTTTTGACTTTTTGACAATATTCCATTCGGTCATCACCGTTTGTGTTGGCCGATTTACTCTGTTTAGGAGAATCCTTACATGAATGAACAAGCACGCAAACAAACCAGTCTGCGAAATGCATTGACTGTTGGAGCTATTGTTGCCGCACTTGCGACCGGCTATGTCTGGCGCGGTTCGCAGGTAACGGCTCAACCCGGTTCCGGTCCGGCAGCAACCAGTGTCACCGAAGCACCGGTGGTTAAAACCCCGGCCACCCAGGAAGCCGCTTCCATGCAAAGCGCTTTTGGTTCTGTTGTCAAGGCCGTCGAACCGGCTGTTGTTACCATCACCACCCAGGCGGCACGCACCCGTCCCGCTCCGGGTGCTCCGGCCCCCGGTCAACCAGGACAGCCCGGCCAACCGGGAGACCCCTTCGAAGAATTCTTCCGTCGTTTCCGTGACTTCGGCTTCCAGGGCAATTCCTACACTCCTCAGCAAAAAGAAGAACTGCGCCGTTCCTTTTACAAAGCT
>DAITOV010000099.1:0-14112 GCA_036833945.1 Abditibacteriia bacterium | reverse complement strand
TCCGCAGCAATGGCGCTCTGCGCCGCCTGCGCCGCCTCATCGCCGAAGGCGAACTGGGCGATATCGTCGCGGTTTCGTTTGGCGGCCAGCATCCGCTGAATTACGGCACCCGCGCCGAATGGTTTTTTGAAGAAGGCAAGCACGGCGGCACCATCAACGATATCGCCATCCACGCCATCGACTTCATCCCCTGGGTTACCGGTTTGCAGTTCAGTCAGGCCAATGCCGCTCGTAACTGGAATGCCCGCCTGCCTCAGGTGCCCCATTTCCGCGATGCCGCGCAGATGATGCTGACCCTGGAAAATGGCGCTGGCGTGCTGGGAGATGTCTCCTACTGCGCCCCCGATAGCCACGGCTACACCTTCCCGCTTTATTGGCGTGTGACGGTATGGGGCGATGGCGGCGTGGCCGAGTTCGAATACAATTCGCCCGGCTTCACGCTCTATAAGAACGGCGAAAAAGAAAGCCGCGTCGTCGAACCCGATGCAGCCGCTCCCGGTGAATACCTCGATGCTTTCTTGCAGGGTATGGGCGGTGCCACCGAAACCTCGCTTACCACGCAGGAAGTGTTGCGCTCTTCCCGCACCTCGCTGCTCATCCAGAACGCAGCCGATGAGAATTTGACCAACGTCGATCTGTCGTAATTGAAGAACCGCGCGCGTAAGCGAGCCGGATTGAGGAAGAGTTTTACTTGATTCATCGCCCCAATGACGGTAACGCTACGGGGTGGCTGTTGAAGAACCGCGCGCGTAAGCGAGTCGGATTGAGGAAGAGTTTTACTTGTTCTGTCCCCCAAATAACGATAACGTTACAGGGTGGCTGGGCATGGTAAAAAGCTTCTTCAATCCGGCTCGCTCACGCGCGCGGTTCCTCATGGCGTCACGAGAATCATCCGATCAATATAAAGCTCTTCCACCCCACCGTTTTGCAGCACTTTCAAATCAACATTGCTACGCCCTTTCAGCGGTTGGGTCTCGATTTTTATCCAATGATACTGCTCGTCGGCTAAGGTTGCAGCGTCCACCTTCTGCGTAGCGGCAGGTTCATCGCCCTCGGTGTGGCTCAGGCCCACTTCCAGAATATCTCCCGCCGGTACGGCTCCGGCTTTCTTCGTGATGCGCGCGGCCACGTAAATATCGGCGCTCTTACCGGAGAAGAAAGAAGCGAACGGTTCCAACATGAGTTGGGCCAGCGTATCGGTCGCAGTTGTTTCCAGGCGTAGTGCCTTGCCGTCCGAGGCCTTAGCGTCGGGCGCGTAGGTCACGGCTTTACTCCATTCCTTGAGAGTAAATATCCCCTGCTCGAAAACGTGAACACGCTCTGCCGGTAGCTGGGCGAGAAAGTCCGGTAACTGGTGCCCGGTAGTGAAGTCGTAGGCGACCCGCTTGCGCAGGCCCTCGTAATCATATTTCTCCAGCCCATACTTATACTCTTTTTTCTGCGCATCGGGGAAGCTGGCCAGTAATTCGTCCATCTTCGCCTGCGGATCGGCCGGGCCTAAAAACGGTTTATTTCCCAGTTTGGATTGTAGCTTGAGGCTGTCATAAAGATGCAGCCACGAAAACTCCAGCGACAGCCGTTCGTGCCGCACGCGGCGCAGTTCCTCGGGGTTATCGCGCACCGCCGCTTCGGCTAGGTCGAAGAGCTGCGTCGAGCGGTTCATGGTGTCGATGCTGAGAAAGTCGAACTGGGCATGGAACGCAGTCAGCTTGTGGCGTTGCCGGTTGAAGCTGTCTTGCACGTTGCGAATATGGCCGCGCAGGTGCGGTGCGGCCGCGCCGTAGTAGCCGGTGAGGAATTTGCCCATCAGGGTATCGAATTGTTTACCTGGGTCCCACAGCATGTGGCCGATAATCCAGGTGCGCATTTCCTGAAAATCGCTGCGCAAATCGCCCTGCGATAGCGGGCCTTCGTTGAAAATGCCGATCAAGCCGTCGCGATGCAGCCCTTGAATATCCGGTGCCAGGCTGTCCCAATTGGGATAGGGCAGCATGGGGTAAAAAAAGTTGCCGACGTAGTTCCACACCAGCACTTTAGGCGTGATAGCCTGCCAGGCGGCCAGGTTGTCGCGTGTTTCCCGGTTCTTCTCGTGTTGCAGCGGGTAGCCGAAATTGGCCGTGATAGGCGCGTAGAGGATGGTGATATTATCGTCGGGCCGCACGGTTTTGGGCGGTGCGATGGTGTGATAGTAGGCCAGGGTAATAACCTTGAGGTCGGGTTTAATCTCGCGCAGGCTGCGTGAAACGCTGTTGATGAATTCCAGCAGCGGCGCGGCATGTGAGCCTTCAGTTTCGGCCAGCGCCAGCGATTTCTCCTCGCGGCAGTAGCCCCGGTTGTCGTTGATGGAAAGCGAAATATAATCCACGTCCGGCGTCTGCTTGAGCCAGGCGGTGGCGTTTTTGATGACCTCTTCTTTCAAACCGGGGGCGTTGTAGCAGGGCTGAATCTGGTTATCGCGTGGCACGGGCGAAGCGGCGGTGGCGGGTTTGAAATCGTTGGCCGGGTCGGAGAACCATTCGGGATGATCCTTGAAATACTTACCGACCGGCAGAAGATAGTTGAAGCTGTGGATGAAGCCGCGAATGTTGCGACGTCCGCCCCATTCTTTGTCGGGCAGGTTATTAAGCCCGTTGGAACGCAGGGAGACGCCGATCTCGGCAAATTTGGGGTCGTAGCGGATGTGCTTGTTACGGGAAAAATCCCGGTATTCCAACGGCGGCACGTAGACGGTATCCTGCGGCGGCAGGCTGATGCTGGGCTGGTGGGGAATGGTTTTCTCTGTCGCCGACCACCAGCGGCAGCCCAGGCTGTCTTCGAGGAACTGAAATACCGCATAAATCGCGCCGCGCGGGCGGCCACCGGCCAGCACCAGTTGCGGCCCCACGCTCTTGATGACGATGCCTTCATCGCCCAGCGCCTCCCAGTTTTGGCCCGGCAGCAGCCGTTTGACACCCGGCCCGGCCCCAACCCAGAGATACGGTTTATCCTGTTGGGTTTGAGCTTCATCGATGAGTGGGAAATCGGCCCCGGTGATTTGCTTCAGATAGTTGCCTAGCAACGTTGCGGCGGTCTTTTCTGCGGGGATGGCATCGGCAGCCAGCACGATGCCGTAAGCGGTTTGCCCGTCCCGGGCCAGGGTGAGAGGTTGTGCCATACAGTGAATGGTGGTGAAGCTCCAGGCAACTAACAGAGCGAAAAAGAATTTGAATGAAGCGTTCATCACGAGAGCCTTCTTATTATTTTGTAAAAATAATTTTTATGCAGGGCGGGTGCATTTATTTGCGAACCCAGAGCGTGAGCGACGGGCACGGACAATGAGCCTGGTGAAGCAAAGATAACGTGCCCGTCGCTCACGCTCAGGGTTCGCAAATTGAGTCAAAAGCCTCGTCTACGAAGTGCTCGAACATGTAAAAACTGTACTTTACAGATTACTTATGGGGAAGGAAGCTAAAAGTCATTGCACATTAAGCGACCACGCACCGTTGCTCCTGCCCGCCTCCGTATACAAAACCGACGACTTGAGCCATTTGACGTGTCCATCGGCAAAAGCCACGTTCACCCCGCCAAAGTGGCGTCCGGTTTCGCAGTCGGCCTTGGCGTTAGCTATAACGGTGCCGCAGGGATTGCCCGCGCTGCCCGCTCCCGGTAGATAATAGTTATTGCTTGCCAGCGTGCGCGTCCAACTGCGGTCGATGCGTAAGGCGCCGGAATCGGTCAGCATGTAGGTTGCCGCTGGGGTGACGATGGATGCCAGGGAGGTTTTCGCTGCCGTCGTCGGATAGACGATGATGGCGGTATTCGCGCCATAATGCCGGGTGATAGGCGGCGTAGTGCTCGGTTCCGACGATGAAGGGCAATAAAACACCTGTGTGCTCTTATGGTAGGGATAGAGCATCTGCGGCCAATACCAGTAGTCGGTTTGCCAGGAGTCGCCATCGGGCGAGGGCTCGGTGGTGTTAACGAGGTTAGCCGGATAGAACTCGTCGTAGTCTTGCACATACTGCATCGCCGCCAGCCCCATCTGCTTGAGATTACTCATGCAGCTTGTGCGCCGTGCATTTTCCCGCGCCCGCGCGAACACGGGAAACAGGATGGCGGCGAGGATAGCTATGATAGCAATGACGACCAAAAGTTCGATAAGCGTAAACGCTTTCCTCCGGGAGTTTTGAAGTTGCATGGCAATATCTCCTTGTGTGAGTGTATTACAGAAGCTTAATGACCAGTAGAACGATGAATTATGAATGATGAATTAAATACGCCGAACTTTTACGGTTCATCATTCATCACTCATAATTCATCGTTAAGCCTTAGTAAATCGTTTCCAACACCTGCGAAGTGTCCAGTTCCAGCACCTGCTCCTGGCGTTCCTGTTCGGGAAGCAATTCGTCGTAGGTGACATCCTGCACGCTACAGTTGTTTTCGATGGCAATCGCGGCGATGGTGGCGGCGGTCTGGCCCAGAATCATAAACACCGGTTCCATGCGGATGGAGCCGTAAGAAATGTGAGAAGCCGACATGCACACTGGCACCAGCAAATTCTCGCATTCGCCTCGCCCCGGGACGATGGATTTGTGCGAAATGCTGAACGGCTGGGTTTCGACGATCTCCACGTTGCCTTCGTTGAGAACCCGCCCATCGCGCACGATGCGCCGGGTGTTGTGCGAATCCATGGTGTAAGACGCCATACCGATGGGGTCTGCCACGAACGCCTTGCCCAGGCAGTGGTGCTCGGTCATGACGTAATCCGAAACCATGCGGCGGGCTTCGCGGATATAGAGTTGGTGCGGCCAGTGGCCGGTGCGCTCGAATTCATCGGCTGCCAGCCCCCAGTCGGCCAGGTATGCGCGGTGTTCGCGCGGCACGCGCGGGTCGTTGCGCCAGAACCACATCAGGCCCTTCTGGTAGGTGACGTGCTGCTGGAAGATTTTTTCGCGGGTGGCGTAGTCGCCTTCGGGGTAGGCGTAGTTACGCCCGATGAAGTCGCTCGAAACCGCCCCGAAGTTGTTCATATCGATTTTATTGCCGCGAATCTTGCCACCCGTCTTGCAGATCGGGTGCGGGTAGCCTGCCTGTGTGTAGCGCACCGACAATTCATATTCGTTCGCGTCGTAGTTTGCGGGCTTTTCAAAATCGACCTGGTTATCGGGGTCGTTGCTCAGGCAGAGGCGGAAGTTGTAGGCCTGGATGCGATGGTCGCCCACGCCGTCCACCGCCTGCCCGCTTTCAATGCCGGGCAATAATCCGCTGGAAGGGTCGCCCGGCACGAGATAGGGATCGACCGGAAAATAAAACTGGTGGCGATCCATGACCTGCGAACCGTTGTAAAGCTCGCCGTAAACGCTATTGCTCTCGCGGCCCACGTGATAGCTCACCCCGGCCTGAGCCATCAGGTCGCCTTCGTAGGAGCAGTCGATGAAGGCTTTGGCCGCCACCCGCAGGCCGCCTTCCAACTCGATGGCGGTGATGCGCTCGCCGTCTTTTTCCACGCGGTGCAGAAATTGAGAGAAGTAAATCGTTGCGCCCGATTCTTCCAGCATCTCCCGCAGCACTTTTTCGGCGATATGCGGCTCGAAGCGCCATTCGATTTCTACGCCATAGTGGCGGCCGCAGCGCTGGTAGAATTCGCGCGACAAGCCGCCGATTCCAGCGGTGGCCCCGGCATCGGTGCAACTCAGGCCGCTGGCCGTCATGCCGCCGATGGCATTGCTCGGCTCCAACACAACGGCGCTGAGGCCCATTTTGGCGGCTTGCACGGCGGCGATGATACCGCCTGCGTTGCCGCCGTAGATACACACGTCGGCTTCCAGCGCAGCGCTTGTCGGCTTGATGACGGCGGGGTTGTAATAGAAAAGGGAATTGGCGTGGGACATTGAGGAAATGGTGCTCCTTGTTGATCTCTCCTCAAATTATTCCCGTTACCGATTGCACCTAAACTCGGTTTTACGACGGGTTTTCGCCTATAGAGTGTGCTTTTTCGCTCATGGAAGGGTAATCCTGTTTATGAGTATTGAGAGAAGAGCGATATTGCGAAGGCGTGATACCGAAGGTTTTTTTGAAAGCCCGCGAGAAATGGGGCACGTTGTGAATACCGATTTTTGCCGCGATGTGGCGCAGTGAGAGCGTGGTGTATTCCAGGTAGTGGCAGGCCATTTCCATCCGCTTGGCCACCAGGTAATCGCGCGGTGCAGTGCCGACATGCTGATGAAAAATACGGCGAAATTGCGAGGGGCTGAATCCGGCATCGCGGGCCAGGTTGGTGATGTGGCAGGAAGGGTCGAGGTCGATCTGCTCCAGCACGCGCTTGAGCCAGTCGGGCAGCGAAGAGTGGATGGATGCAGCAATGGAATCGTGGCTCAAGTGCGGCCAGCAAAACCCCAGAATCGCCTGGCCTAACCCGTTGAGGATGAGTTGCTCACGCATCTGGGGACGGTATTTGTGCAGCATGATTTGTTCGGCCAACGCCTCCATCAGGGCAAACTCGGCGTCCGGGAGCCTCCACTGGGCGGGCAGGGTGACGTTGTGCAGAAGGTTGAATTGCTGGAAAGCGGTGAGGTGCAGCCCTATGGTGAACCAAGTCGTGGGGCCGGGCGTGCGCACCCGGTGCTCCAGGCTGATGGGGAGCAGGCATACCTGCCCCGCTTCAATCTGCCAAAATTGATCGCCCGAACGCACTTCGACCGTCCCGCGCTGCACCAGCCACAGCTTGTAGAGAAAGCGCACGTCCAGATACTGCCAGGGATCGTGATGGTATTCATCACCGCTCTGCCAGTGGTGATGCCCGCCCCACAAAACCTGAACGCGGATGCCGGAGGTATCTATTTCATGCATAAGGAGCCGGGAGTTTTGGAGATAACACGAATTTTACAATGTATTGAATTAACCACAGATGAACACAGATGAACACAGATGGGAACGGCAGGACTTAGATTTTAGAGATGAGGATAGAGGTCTCTCGCTCTGCCAGGCCCCTCCTAAGATCTAAACTCTAAGACCTAAGATCTAAACGCAAATATGGTAAGCATAGAGTAGTAACTCCACCCCAAGACGATTTTATTCACATAATCGCAAGGAGCGACGCGTTTTTAATCGAGTGCCCTGTACCGGTTCTTTTCTCTGGAAGTAGGATTCGTATTCGAGAGCGAGGGTTTTTCTGATAAACTGAAAGCGTCACCGCAGTCTTATTATTCCATTCGTCGCATCGCACGGTCGCACCCTGTCGCAAGAACTAATACTATTATTCATTTCCAAGTATTTCTGTGTCTCGTATGATTTGCGGGCGGTGCGGCAGTCGCACCGCTGAGAATTCGAATTACTGTCCCACCTGTCGCTGGACATTGTATGTGGATGCACCCGAAGGCGGTGCCCACGGCCTGTCCATGGCGGAGGAGATGCCTCGCCCGGGTGGCATGCTCGCACGGCGCAAGCAGGAAAGCCTGCAAGCCAAGCTCGAAAAGCAGTTTCGCGCCATTATCGACCCTCTCCAGGAGCAGTTGGAAGAGAATCTTGAAAAGACCACCGGCAGCTTCGAGCTTCAGCGCGCCATGGGCCTGGTGACCTATTTAGACGGTCATCTGGAGCGTGCCAACGCCCATTTGCAGCGTGCCTACGAGCTGAACCCCAACGATTACGAAACCGCTGTCAACTACGCCATCGTTCTGGCCGAGCGCGGCCAGGCGCTTCCGGCCCTGGAAATCTTAGGCAAGGCGCATCAAAAATGGCCCGATAAGGTGCTGTTGCTTTACAATATTGCACTGATTGCCCTGCAAGCCCGGCGCGCACAGGCGGCTCTCGATGCGGTCGCTGCCATTGAAAAGCTTTGGTATGAAGACACTCAAATCGCCGAAGAGTTTCACGACGACGCCCAGACAATTCGCGGGCTTGCCTATCTTTTGCAGGATAAAGCCGGTGAAGCGAAATTCGCGCTCGAAGCGGCCGCAACCCACACCGTAACCTTGCAGCGCAACGGCGCAGATGGAGCGGAGGGCGAAACGGTTAAGGCGGCAGTAGCTAAACCGCAATTAGCCGAAGACGACCCCGATGCCGTGGAATTCGTGGCCGGGCATGATATTTACAGCGACGATTCGCTCGATATCCGCCAGCTTGAAGGCAAGGACGCCTCGGCGGACCTGCTGAATAACCTGGCGATGGCCGAAGCCGGACTTGGCCTGGCCGATGCTGCGGTTTCGCGCCTGTATGCGGCTCTGCGCATGGACCCCAGCCATACCCGTGTGCTTAATAACCTGGGTGTTTTGGCCTACGAACAGGGGCAGTTGCCGCTGGCTTTCAAATTTCTCGATACGGCGCGGCAGATCGAGGAGTTCACCGATCGTCCCGATCCGGTGACTTCCAACCATCTGGGCGTGGTCTTATCGGCAATGGGCCGCCTGGATGAAGGCATGATGCGCTTCCAGCGCGCCGGAAGCCACGACCGCGCCGAGTTCGAGGTCTATTACAACCTGGGACGCGCCTATATCGAACACGGCAAGCCCGAAGCGGGTGTCGAGCATTTGCGCCACGCCTTCCAGCTCAACCCCAACGCACCCGACGTGCACGTGGTGCTGGGCGCAGCCTACCTGCTGCGCGGCAAGGAAGAGCTCTTGCCCGAGGCCATGAAGCATCTCAAGCGGGCACTGCAAATCAACTCTCGCCATCGCGTGGCCTTTGCCGACCTGGCGCTGGCCCTCATCGATAGCGATAAGCGCGACGATGCAGCCAAGGTCATCGTGCAGGCGCTCAAGGTCAACCCCAAAAGCGCAGAAAGCCTGTTCCTTCTGGCACTGCTCATCATGGAGCGGGGCGACGAGCAGCACTGGGCCAATGCCTCGGGGCAATTCGGTTCGGCACTCGATACCCGGCCCGACCTCACCGCCGCTCTCTATAACGCTTCGCTTTGCCAGTATCTGATGGGCTTCCGCGATACGGCGGCGCAGCAGTTGCAAATCGTCACCGAGCGCGATTCCTCGTTCGCCCCGGCCTATTACCTGATGGGCGTGGGCCATGCTGCGGGCAAGCGCTATAAAGACGCTCTCACGTCTTGGCTCCAGGCGCTGAAATTTGAGCCGAACAACGTCGATCTGCACTGCAACATCGCCTACATCCACTATCTGGAAAAGCGGTGGGAAGAAGCCATCAAGTTCTACATGACGGCGCATCGTCTCGAACCGCTCAACGCCGACGTGCTTTCGGCGATGGGCTTGTGTTTTGCCCGCGCCGAGCGTTTCGATTCGGCAATCGAATCGTTCCGCCGCAGCTTGCAAATCCAGCCGCGCTCACCGGCCACGCACTCTAACATCGGTCTTTCCTACTACCTCGATAAGCAGGTGGAAAAGGCAATCGAACACTGGCGCATGGTGGCCCAGCTCGATGCCAACTATGCCCGTAAGAAAGATGAAGAAGAGCAGCGCACCTTCGATGACTCGATGATTACTATGCGGCCTTTGAACTGGCGCGCGCGTATCATCAAGATGGCACCGACCCTGCCGCGTCCTCAAACGCGCCTGGTGCCGGGTTACGGTATTCGGAATTTGCGGCCTATTTTCTCCAATCCGCAACTCCAGAAAGCCTTTGAGCTGAGCAAAAAACTCGAAGAAGCCAACCGTTATCTGGGTTGGTTGAATGTGAAGACCTAAAATATGAGGCGGTTGGCAACATGCCAATCGCCTTTGGCTTTAATTTTGTGAGGATCGTTAACGAACGGGTAGAGACGCGATTTATGGCGTCTTCCAAACTTGTAGTTTATGTTTGAATTCTATTTGCGAACCCCGAGCGTGAGCGACGGGTACGGACAATAAACCTGGGGAAGCAAAGAAATCGTGCCCGTCGCTCACGCTCGGGGTTCGCAAATAAATGCACCTGCCCTGCGTAAAAGATAGGAAGAAATTTATTCTACAGGCCAATAACTTAACCAGTAAAGTTCTCTCATGATTATCAAACCCCGCAACGAAAAAGAGTTCCGCCACATTCTGGCGGTTGATCCCAACCGCGATAACACCCCCACCATCGATACCCCCGAAGCCTGGCAGGAAAAGCGTGCTGCCCTGAAACAGACGCTGACCGAACTATTGGGTGAGCCTTCGCAAACCGTGGTGCCTGAACCGCGCTTCACCGTGCTCGAAGAAGTGCAGCAGCCGGAGTATCGCCAGTTGCTCATCAGCTACGAAGCCGAGCCGGGCGAAGAGGTGCGGGCCTACTTGCTAATTCCGCCGCTGGAAAAGCGCCTGGTCAACGCGCAAGGGCAGGGCGCTGCGGTTTTGTGTTTGCACGGCACCTCGGATGTCGCCAAGGAAACCCAGCTTGGTGCGGGTAAGCCGGGGCGCGGCTACGCCAAATACTTGGCACGCGAAGGCTTCATTGCCCTGGCCCCCGATCACGTATGTAGTGGTGACCGTTTGCCTGAAGGCGTGCGGCCCTACGATACGGCATCCTTCTACGAGCGCCACCCCAACTGGTCGGCGGCCGGCAAGGCGGCCTGGGACGGTTCGCGGGCGCTGGATATTCTTTGCTCGCTCCCGGAAGTCGATCCCACGCGCCTGGGCTGCGTGGGCCATTCGTTAGGCGGGCACGGCACCATGTGGACGGCGGCTTTCGATGAACGGGTAAAATGCGGCGTCTACAGTTGCGGCCTCACCACCTGGCAGGACAACCCCGACCGCTACCATTGGTCGCGCGATCATTGGTATATCTACATTCCCAAATTGCGCGCGATTCTCGACAAGCAGAACGAAACCGGCGGTTTGCTGCCGGTGGAAATGTATGAGTTCGCCGCGCTGGTCGCGCCGCGTCCTTTCCTGCACATCGGTGCGATGACTGATCTCACCTACGACAACAACGAAACCCTGCCCGATGTCGGTTTGCGGCTGAATGCGTTGTGGGAGATTTTAGGCCAACCGGGCAATTTTGCGAATTTCCTCTTCGGCGACGGCCACGAAGTGCCGCTCTACAGCCGCACGCTGACCATCGGTTGGTTCCAGTATCACCTGGCGGCACCGTAAGGCGTGGTCCATCTTTTTTACGCAGATGCGGTAGTAACTCCTCCCCCTAACCCCTCCCTGAGGGAGGGGAGTTCGTACAGTTCCCCAATTACGCCTCGTTAAACTCATCATAAATCGCGCGCACCGCCGTTTCATAATCCTGCGCGGCCACGCCCACAATCACGTTGATTTCGCTGGCACCCTGTGAGATCATGCGTACGTTGACCTTGGCTGCTTGCAAGGCCGTGAACAAACGTCCGGCCACGCCCACACGGTAGGCCATGCCTTCGCCCACGGTGGCGATGAGCGCTAAATCGCCAATTGTCTCCACGCGGTCGGGCTGCAAGGTGCGGGTAAGCTCTTCGATCACGCTGGCTTCATGCTCTTCGATCTGGTCGCTCGACATAATCACCGACATTGAATCGATGGCGGTGGGCATGTGCTCGAAGGAGATGTTGTGCGATTCGAGCACTTCCAACACCCGGCGGCCAAAACCGCGCTGCTGGTTCATCAGCGCTTTTTCCAAATAGATGGTCTTGAAACCGACACGGCCCGCAATACCGGCCAACGTAGTTTTGCCGGGGTCGCGTGAAGTCACGATGCGGGTGCCGGGGTCTTGCGGGGCGTTGGTGTTCTTGATGTGGATGGGAATGCCGACCTGCGAAACCGGGAAGATGGCTTCTTCCTGGAACACGCTGGCACCGTTGTAGGCCAACTCGCGCACTTCGCGGTAGGTCACTTCTGAGATTGGTGCGGGATTATCAACTACGCGGGGATCGGCCATCAACAAGCCGGAGACATCCGACCAGTTTTCGTAAACCTCGGCATTTACGGCACGCGCCACCACGGCACCGGTGATGTCGCTGCCGCCGCGGGGGAAGGTTTTGATGCGGCCCTTGCGGTCGCGCCCGTAGAAACCGGGGATGACGTAGCGGCCTTCGCCGGTCATGCGCGCGGCCAGGTTCTCGTAGGAGATGGGGTCGAGCTGGCCTTCTTCGCCAAAACGGATGCACTCGCCCACCGGCACGAAGGTGGCTCCGAGAAAGCTGGAGATGAGCACGCCGTTGAAATATTCGCCGCGCGCTGCCATCCAGTCGCGGGTGGCCAGGTTGCTTTCATCGCCATCGGCCAGCTTTTGCAGTTCGCCAGCCATTTCGTCGATCGGCTCGACGATGTGCGGCACACCCAGGTCATCGGCAATTTCGTTGTAGCGGGTGCGAATCAGTTCCACCGGCTGCGAAAAATCCAGCCCTTGCGTGGCCAGGTGCCAACTGGTGAGCAGCAGGTCGGTGACCTTCTGGTCTTTGGAATGGCGTTTACCGGGGGCCGAAACCACAACGAAACGGCGGCGCGGGTCGCTATCGACGATATTCTTGACTTTGCGAATCTGCGCTGCATCGGCCAGGGAGGTACCACCAAACTTACAAACGATATGTGAGGAATTGGACATGATAAAATCAGAATAACGAATTTCGAGGGACCGCCAAAGTATGACCGACGAAAATAAGATTAGCCACACCAGGCCCGGGCAGACGGGCCGCGTCGTGCAAGTGAGTGTCAATCCCAGGGGTGGCGTGCCCAAATACCGGGTGCCCGAGGCGCGCTTGCTGCCTCACAATGTCGAGGGCGATAAACAGCGGAATTTGAAGTTCCACGGCGGCCCCGAGCGAGCGGTGTGCCTGTTTTCGTGGGAAGTGATTCGCGAATTACAGGAAGAAGGCCACTCCATCGACTGCGGCACTACCGGCGAAAATCTCACCCTGGGCGGCATCGACTGGAGCCTGCTCGCGCCCGGTGTGCAACTACAAATCGGCGATGAGGCGCTGATTGAAATCACGCGCCCCACCACGCCGTGTAAAACCATCGAGGCTTCATTTACTGATGGCTACTTCAACCGTATCCACCACCAAAAATTCCCCCGCGAAACGCGCTACTACGCCCGCATTATCAACGAGGGCATCGTGCGTGAAGGCGATAGTGTTACTATTTGCCTTCTTCCAGACTCTCATTGAACAAAAGCTGGTTGTGGAACGGGTCGATCACCGTCATGGTGCGTGCATTCCACGGCGCGATTTCCAATCCGGGGCGGTTGTATTTGTATTTCTTCTCAATCAATTCGCGGTGATATTCCGGCAGGTTTTCGAATTCGATAAACGCCTTCGAGCCGGGGCAGGCATCGCCGTGATGCTCGGAGAGGTGGAGCCTAATCTCGCCGCGCGATACCTGCATGTAAAGTGGTGCATCGTCTGCGAAACGATGCTCCCAATCGACTGTAAAGCCCAGCCAGTCGATGTAAAATTCGCGCGCTTTGGCTTCATCGAAGATACGAAAAATGGGGATGACCATAATCGGGATATTTTCCTTGTTGTAAATATCTACCGAGTGTAACCGGAGAGCCACTTTTTGGGAGTGCGGTGACTTGTCCTGATTTGTGGTGGCTCCGGCCTCCGATAGTTATTACTCTGTAAATGAATGATTTACTTTTTTACAGGCGAGGAATCCCCTGAAGAACCGCGCGCGTAAGCGAGCCGGGTATCCCCGGTCTTCTTGCTTATTCTCAGACTGCACTTGGCTTAGCACAATGCCTTCCCACACCCGACTCGCTCACGCGCGCGGTTCTTCGGGCTATCGCTTCAGCAAAGAGTAATGCCCGGCGGGAATTTCCAGCGTGCCTTTGCCGATTTTCTTGTTGGAGAAGTAGTCGGTGAAACCGTCCTGTTCAATCGGCACCTTAACGGCTTGCTTGATATCGGTATTGGTCAACAGCAGCATCTGCTGGCCTCCGCGCGAAAACGCAAAGCTGCGCACGCCAGGTGCATTGGTGGCAGGATTGATCGTCACTTTTTTCTCGGTCGCAAAACGGCGCACAACAGCGGCGTCGGGCGCGGTGGCAATGCGGAGCACGTTTTTGCCTTCCAGCGCGGCGCGCAGTTCCCGCAACGGTTTGGCGTCGGGCGTTTCGGGAACTGAATCGCTGGCAAACAGCAGGTTGCCGCCCCCGCGCACATACCGGGTGAGTGCGGCGGCTTCTTCGGTATTGAGCACCGCGCGTTCGGGTGCGTAGACCACCAGCGAATTCTGAGGCACTTGCAAAGTGTGCGTCGCCTTGAAATCGACGTTGCCCTTGCCCAGGTCGGTGGTC
>DAITOV010000098.1:0-14164 GCA_036833945.1 Abditibacteriia bacterium | reverse complement strand
ATAAAGACGGTCGTGCCCACCTGCTCTCCAACCGTGATATCAGCAATATCGTGGTCTATCAGCGTAAAGTTCAAAGTGCCAAAGACCTGAACGATCCTTTAGCCGACCGCAACCCGAAAAAAGCGTAATCGCCCCGTGATGTCGCCAGGCCACGCCCATGTCTGCCCAACCTCTTCCCGACCAGGCTCTGCCGATGGTCGATCTCACCTATATTAAGGGGATCGGCCCGCGGCGTGCTGCCTTGCTGCAAAAACTGGGCGTTAACACTACCTACGACCTGCTGCACTATTTCCCGGCACGCTACGAAGACCGCAGCCAGATTAAACGCATTGCCGATTTGCAGATTGGCGAGAAAGAAGGCTTTAGCGCCGAGGTCCTCTACGAACCCCGCACCCAAACCATGGGTGCAGGAGGACGTGGGCGTGGCGGCGGAA
The DNA here is from genome assembly GCA_036833945.1 of Abditibacteriia bacterium. Taxonomy (GTDB): domain Bacteria; phylum Armatimonadota; class Abditibacteriia; order Abditibacteriales; family Abditibacteriaceae; genus DAITOV01. The sequence continues at coordinate 13,730 of DAITOV010000098.1, read as the reverse complement.
GAGCGCTCACCAAAGTGGTGGTGGGCGACAGTAGCGGTCGCATCCACCTCACCTGGTGGAATCAGCCCTATCGCGAAAAACAGCTCCCAAAAGGCACCCAACTCTTCATCTACGGTAAAGTGAGCGAGTTCAACGGCGTATTGCAGATCGATTCGCCGGAAATCGAGATCGTCGGCGAAGGCGATGAAACCCAGGTTGGCGGTATCGTGCCCGTGTACCCGGCCACCGAGGGCTTGTTCCAATCGGCAATGCGCCGCGCTATCGCCACCGCGTTGGAACAATGCCCGCCCGCACTCGAAGAAGTGTTGCCGCCTTCAGTCCTGGATGAGTTCGGCCTCATGCCGCGCGACTGGTCGCTGCGCCAGATTCATTTTCCCGACAACTGGGACAAACAGGCAGCAGCCCGCGACCGGTTGCTTTTTGAAGAGCTTTTCTTGCTGCAAGTTGCCCTGGCTCAGAAGAAAATCGCGGCCTATGTCGAAGAAATCGGCGTGCGCCACATCGTTGAAGACGAAGTCATTAAAGAATTCGTGCGCAGCCTGCCCTACAAGCTAACCGGGGCGCAAAAACGCGTGATGAACGAAATTCGGCGTGACTTAAAATCGGCTCACCCGATGAACCGGCTACTACACGGCGATGTCGGTGCCGGTAAAACCCTGGTGGCGGCCTACGCATTATGGACTGCCCACATCTGCGGCCGTCAGGGCGCACTCCTTGCCCCCACTGAAATTTTAGCCGAGCAGCATTTTTCGACGCTTAACCATCTTTTCAAGCCTTACGGTATCGAAGTCGCGCTCCTGGAAGGCTCGCTCAGCGCGAAAAATAAAAAACGTATCCTGGCCGACCTCAACGAAGGCCGCGTCTCAATTGTGGTCGGCACCCACGCGCTGATTCAAGAAGGCGTCGAGTTCAATAACCTCAGTGTTTGCGTCGTCGATGAGCAGCACCGTTTCGGCGTGATGCAGCGCGCCGCCCTGGCCCATAAAGGCCCCAACGGCTTGAAACCGGATGTGCTGGTGATGACGGCGACGCCCATTCCGCGCACCATGGCGCTTACCATCTATGGCGACCTGGATGTCAGCGTCCTGGATGAGCTGCCGCCTGGCCGCCAGCCAATTAAAACCGTCAAAATAAAGCCCGCCCAGCGTGAACGCGCCTATCAACATGTGCGCGACGAAGTCAAAAAAGGCCGTCAGGCCTATGTGGTATGCCCACTGGTGGAAGAATCGGAAAAGTTGGCCCATCTGAAAGCCGCTTCGGCTTTAGCCGAGAATCTGCGCGACGGCGAATTAGCCAACCTCCGAGTCGGGCTTGTGCACGGCCAGATGAGCGCCATCGAACGCGACGAGCAAATGGAACTGTTTCGGGCCGGAATGTGGGACGTGCTGGTTTCCACCACTGTGATTGAAGTGGGCGTCGATGTGCCTAACGCCACAGTGATGTTGATTGAAGATGCCGAACGCTTTGGCCTTTCGCAATTGCATCAGTTGCGCGGTCGTGTCGGGCGCGGCCAACATAAAAGCATCTGCGTCTTGCTGGGCGATCCACGGACCGATGAAGGCAAACAACGGTTGCAAGTGATGACTAAAACCCAGGACGGCTTCGTGATCGCCGAACAAGATTTGCAGATACGCGGACCCGGTGAGTTCTATGGCACACGACAAAGTGGCCTTCCGGATTTCCGGCTCGCCAACATCATTAGCGATGTGGAAGCCATTCAGATTGCACGCGATGCCGCATTTGAGTTGGTGAAAGCCGACCCTCACCTTGAACAGCCGCAGCACCAGAAGCTCAAGCGCGCCATCCGGCGTTTCTGGGGCGATAAGTTGGCGCTGGTTCAGGTCAGTTAGGCCTCATTCTCCCACCGACGCCCTATTGATTAGGAAAATATCGGTAGTCAGCAATGGATGCTCTTTGCAAACTGCCGCAAGGCAGACGTTTTCAAAGGAGCAAGCATGAAAGTTTTAGTCATCGGCGGCTCCGGTCTCGTGGCCGGACTCATTCTCCCCTACCTCAAAGAAAAATACGATCTTCGTGTCTTCGATATGAAGCCACCGGCAGATTTGTCGCTGGAATATATTTCCGGAAACGTCACCGACCTGGAGGCATTGGTTCAGGCGATGACAGGTGTAGACGCATTTCTCTATATGGCGATGGGCACACTGGGCATAGATTTCAAAGATCGCGAGGTTTATCTCCGCGCACTCGATACCGCTTTCGATGTAAATGTCAAAGGCACTTATTTCGCCTCACGCGCCGCCCACGAAGCCGGTGTTCCGCATGCCGTTTATGCCAGCAGCCTTTCCATCTACAAAGGTGGCTACGGACGTTCCCACCCCGATGGCCGCTATTACGCCCACGAAGACATGGTGCCCGATGCCCTCGACCGCTACGGGCTCACCAAACGCCTGGGCGAAGATGTATTCCGCGCAGCTGCGTTGCAATGGGGCCTCACGGTGAATGCGCTACGCTTATGCCGCCCACTTTCCACAGAAGATTATCAAGAACGAATGCGGCTCGACGTGCCAAGCATCCCCACCGAAGAAAGCGACGTCGCCCGCGCTTTCGACGCCGCTTTACAATACCGCCCGGCGGGCTTTGAAGCGTTCTTCATCTCCGGCGATTACCAGGAAAAGACGATGAGCATGGCCAAAGCCAAAAAACTGTTGAATTGGGAACCCTTAGCACGCCCGACCAAAACGAGAACCGAGGAAGAGAAAGCGCGGAAATGGTGAATAAGTAAACAGAAGAGAGGAAACAGGAAACAGCGTTGCGATCGTAACAAAACCAGTTTGCTTATCCGTAGAGTATGTTTCCTGTTTCTCGTTTTCTCTTTCCGACACAACCTGGCACGCTATAATCTCCTGCATGAATAAAATCGTGTGCGGCGATTGCATCAAAGTTTTGGCTCGCCAACCCGAAAACAACGCGCGTCTGATTGTGGCCGACCCGCCCTACTTCAACGTATTACTCAACCAGGAATGGGATACGCGCTGGGAAAATGCCGGTGAATATCTGGAATGGTCGGCGCAATGGATGCACGCCGCCATGCGCACCCTCATGCCCGGTGGCCTACTCTATTGCTTTGGCCAAACCGGTAAACGCGAACACACTTTTTTACATCTGATGGCTCAGGCCACGATGCAATATACCTTTCACGATCTCATCGTGTGGGACCGGCTTGTGGGCTATAGTGTGCGCCGCGATTCGTTTACTCCGGCGCACGAGATGATTCTCGTCTTACGCAAAGAAGGCGCAAAACCCTATTTCGACAAAAACGCGGTGCGCGAACCTTACGACGAAAAGCAGATCGCGGCCTACTCTCGCGATAAGCGCTATAAAGATAAAGACGCCCGTATGGCCCATTTGCAAGCCGGAAAATACGGCACCAACATCTGGCGCATTCCTTCGCTGAAAGGTGCTTCCAGCGAAAAAGCCGGGCATCCTTCGCAAAAACCGCTGGCGCTTATCGAACGCATCGTGCTCTCAAGCAGCGTGGAAGGTGAATTGGTCATCGATCCATTTTCAGGTTCGGGAACAACGGCTGTGGTAGCTCAAAAAAACGGACGGCAATGGTTGGGAATTGAAGTATCGAAAGAGTATTGCGCGATGGCAAGGAAGCGAATTAAAGCGATTGGGACTGTTTCTTCACCAAGCTAACCTTGGCATTTCCCATTTATTGTTTGCCCGAAGAACCACGCGCGTGGTTCTTCATGAGTTCCTCTCATGTGAATGCCGGGAGAGGTTACAGATTAATAAGCATAATCTCAATATTTTTTCACCCGACCATATTTACTTCGCATACGTATTATTTGTATACTTCGCACCATGCCTCCTTCAAAGAATACGCCACACTTCATTTCGCGTATCGTATGCGTCCGCAAAGCGCTCCGGCGCGAGTTTGAGCAGCAGGCAGGTGCGCTCGATATCACAGCTTCGCAGTTCCAGGTTTTGAAATGTTTATGGGCGCAAGACGGCATCTCTACTTCGGCGCTTTCTCAAGTGGCCAGTTCGGATGGTGGAACCATGACCGGAGTGCTCGATCGGCTGGAAAGCAAAGGACTGATTCGCCGCGAACGCAGCAAAACCGACCGTCGCGCAGTGGAGATCTGGCTCACGCCGCAGGGACGCGAGCTTGAAGCGCCTCTTTTGAAAATCGTCACTGATATCAACCAGCGGGCACTGAAGGGACTCACCCAAAAACAACAACAGGAATTGTTAAACGCTTTGGAAAAGGTGCGGGAGAACCTCGATGGAAAAGATGAATGAAGACGATACAGTAAGCGAGAACGAAACAGTATTGGAGAGTGAAACGGAAAAGAATACAACAACACCAAAACGTGTTCGTTCAAAACCCAAGCTACTAATTACTATTACACTTTTAGTAATTGTCCTGGCAGGTAGTTTCTTCTACGGCTGGCAGTATTGGGCTTATGCCAGCACCCACACTTCCACCGACGACGCAGCTATTACTGGCGATCTTTATGCCGTCAGTTCGAAAGTTGCCGGGCGCATTGAGCGCGTGCTGATTGCCAACAACGATTTCGTTTATCGAGGGCAACTACTGGCAACGCTGGATGCCCACGATATCCGCTCCCAACTCGAACAAGCCCAGGCGGTGCTGGTTACCGAACAGGCTAATGCACGCGCGGCTGGTATGAATATCGACATCGTGCAAAAGACCGCCGAATCGGCCACGCTGCAGGCTCGCGCCAATGTGGGATTGGAAAAAGCCGGTGAAGTCGCTGCCCGCCAACAAGCCGAAGCCGGCAAAGCCAATATACCTGCAGCCCGTGCAGCGGTGAATGCCGCCAATGCCCAGATTACCGGTGCAAGGCGGCAAGTCAATGCCGGAACTGCCGAGATTGCCCAGTCGCAAGCATCGGTTGCCGCTGCCCAGGCCGGTATCGATGATGCCCAAAACAAAGTGAGCGCCGCGCAGGCCGATATCGTAGCGGCGCGTGAAGCCGTGAATGAAGCTGCAGAAGGTGTCAAATTCGCCGAGCAGAGTGTGGCCGGTGCCAAGGCTCAAATGGAATCGCTTCAGAGCAGCGTCGGCGTGGCCGATGCCGATATTACTTCGGCTAAAGCCCATGCCAAACAAGCCAACAGCGAAGTTGTGCGCATGCAGCGATTATACGATGGCGGAGCAATCCCTAAGGCACAGTTGGAAACAGCCCAGGAAACAGCCACCACAGCCCAATCGCTAGTGGTTGCTGCCCAGCAACGAAAAGTTGCAGCCCAAGCCAATGTAACACGCGCTACGGCTGCCATCGAGCAATCACAGGCCGGTGTCTCCCAGGCCGTGGCACGGCGCAACCAGTCGCTGGCCGCCCTGGCCCGCGCCGAGGTTAACGAAAAGAATTCCAGGGATAGCGTGACGGTTGCCAGAGCCAAACTCAAACAATCGCAAGCTCAATTTAAGCAAGCCAGGGAAAAAGTCGGCGTTCTGCGCGCCGGGGTTTCCGAGCAAATCGCTAAAACCAACCAGGCGACCGCCTCGGTGCGTCAATCGCAAAATACCTATTCCGCCCTGCAAGCCAGCATTGCCCAACAACAGGCCAGAACCGTGCAAGCGCAGGCAGCATTGAAAAGCACCGAAACCGAGCCAGACCAGATTAACGTAAGCCGCGCCCAGGCCCTTTCGGCCCGTGGCCGCGTTATGCAAGCCCTGGCCCGAGTTCATGAACTGAAACTCCAACTCTCGTATACGAAGATCTATGCACCGCACGATGGCGTTATCAGCCATAAGAATGTCACCGTGGGGCAAAACGTCCAGAACGGGCAGGAATTGCTCACCGTCGCCGATATGAGTTCGGTGTTTGTGACGGCGAACTTCAAGGAAACCCAACTGGGCGATATGCACATCGGCAATCTGGCCGATATTGAAGTCGATGCCTACCCCGGCAAGTTCATTCAAGGCCACATCCTCAGCTTCAGCGCAGGAACCGGTGCCGCGTTCAGCCTGCTGCCACCTGATAATGCTTCAGGCAATTTCACCAAAGTTGTGCAACGTGTGCCGGTGAAAATATCCATCGATCACAAGAATAATAATTCGATACCGCTACGTTTTGGAATGTCGGTGGTCGCCACAGTGGACCTGAAACAAGAGTATGATCCGCAAAAGCACAAATTGACGGAAAAGCAACGGATAACCCGATAACCGCATAAAAAATAAGGCTTCCATCATGGCTCAATCAATTAATAGCGCAACCGTACCGGAAATGGAAGAGGAACTCAGCCCGTATCGCTGGCTTATCCTGGCGGGCTTGATTACGGCTGCCATTCTGGAAGTGCTCGATACCACCATCGTCAACGTGGCCTTGCCGCAAATGGCGGGTAACCTGGGCGCAACCACACAGGAGATCGGCTGGGTCTCTACCGGTTATATCTTGGCCAATGTAATCGTGTTACCCATGACGGCCTGGCTGGCTTCGCGCTTTGGACGCAGACGCTATCTGGCAGGATCGATCATCCTCTTTCTCATAGCCTCACTTCTCTGCGGCACTTCGCGCTCGCTGGGTGAATTGGTTCTCTGGCGCATTCTTCAGGGAGCGGGCGGCGCTGCCCTGCTCTCCACGGCACAGGCCACCATCCGCGAAATTTTTCCCGCCGAGCAACAAGGCCTGGTGCAGTCGATCTATGTGCTCGGTATTATCGTGGCTCCTACTATCGGTCCCACCCTTGGCGGTTGGATTACCGATAACTACTCGTGGCCATGGATTTTCTTTGTCAATATGCCCATTGGCGCGATTTCGTTGTTCATCGTGCTTAGCTTTCTCGAAGACACCAAGCACAAAATGGCCACCACCAGCGTCGATTGGTGGGGAGTGGGCCTATTAGCCGTGGGGCTGGGTTCGCTTCAATACGTGCTCGAAGAAGGCAACCGCGACGACTGGTTTGAAAGCGCCACCATCACAAGATTAACCGTCATCGGCACCATTGCCCTTGCCGCTTTCATCTATTGGGAATTATCACCCAGGAACAAACAGCCGATTGTGAACCTGCGCGTGCTGAAGAACCGCGACCTGAGCGCCGCCCTCGCCCTCTTCCTGGTGTTGGGTTTTGGCCTTTATGGCGGGGTTTTCATCTTCCCATTGTTCGCCCAAAATATTCTGCATTTCACCCCTACCGTGACCGGGTTAGTGCTGATGCCGGGTGCTATCGCCACCGGAATGAGTGCCATCATTTCGGGCCGTCTGCTCAACGGCAAGAAACAGCTCGTGCCGCCGCGTTTGCTTATTGTGACCGGGCTTTTCCTTTTCGTGGCTTCCATGTGGGATTTGGGCCACCTGACGATTTTAAGTGGTGAACCAGATACACGTTTGGCGCTCATCGTGCGCGGCTTTGGCCTGGGCCTCTTGTTTACTCCCATCAATCTGGCGGCTTTTTCTTCACTCAAAGGTGCCGAAATCGCCCAGGGGGCCAGCATGCTCAATCTCATGCGCCAATTAGGCGGCTCGTTCGGCATTGCGCTGCTGGGCACGCACATCACCAATAAAACCGCCGTCCATGCCAATGCGCTAGCCCAGCATCTGTACGTTGGCAATCCCGCTTTCGATGAACGCCTAAGGTTTCTCAAGGAAAACTTTATGCTACATGGCTACGATGCCGTGCAGGCCCAGGAAACCGCCTTGCGTGTAATTTCGCATACAGCCCAGGTGCAGGCAGCCGTCATGAGTTATAACGATGCTTTCCTGCTGATCGGCCTCACAATGGTTTTGGTCTCACCCTGCATTCTTTTACTGCGCCCCAAGTCTAGCCAGGCTGCCGGTGCGGATATGGGTCATTAAATAAAAGAGGGAGAGCAAAATACAACTTCGAACTTCATGACGCATCATGCTCTCCAACTCCTTCTATTTTTCTTCTTCCCCAAACGGCAAAGCTTTAGCTGTCGCTGCCGTCGACCCAGTTTTGCCCAGCCTCACTACGACGTGATGTGTGTTGCCGTCATCCAGCAACGGAATGAACTTCTCCTTGAGCGGCTTGCCTTCCAGTTCAATAATTGCGACACCACCATTCGCTCCATCGGGGTTTTCCACTGTGATGTTATACAGCGAGTTGCCAAAGCGGTAGCGGAGCGCGAACTGTTTCCAGTCTTTGGGAATCGAGGGATTGATAAACAACTTATCCTGCCGTGGCTGGAAGCCTAATACGGCTTCGACCCATACTCGATACATCCAGCCCGCCGAACCGGTGTACCAGGTCCAGCCGCCACGGCCGACTTGGCCTTCGAGCGAATAGACATCGGCGGCAATCACATAAGGCTCCACCTTATAGAGCGATGATTGTGTTCTATCGCGGGCGTGTTCCACCGGATTGAGGAGTTGGAGGATCTCCACTGCTTTATCGCCGTTTCCACGCATGGCGTGGGCCAAGGTGAGCCACAGCGCGCCGTGGGTATATTGTCCACCGTTTTCGCGCACACCAGGCAGGTAGCCTTTGATATAGCCCGGGTTGTGGGTGGTTTTATCGAACGGCGGAGTGAAGAGCAACACCATCTTGTCGTCTTCCTTCACCAAGTGCTTATCGACCGAAGCCAATGCCTGCGTGGTGCGCTCGGGGTCGCCTGCGCGCGAGATGGCGGCCCAGGCCTGGGGCAAGACGTCGATTTTGCCTTCATCCGATTCCTTGGAGCCTAATGGCGCGCCATCGTCATAATAGGCGCGGCGATACCACTCACCATCCCAGGCGCTTTCTTCCACAGCCTTGATGTAGCGCGTGGCACGGGTACGCAACTTTTTGGCATAGGCTTTATCGCGCTCACCGACCAGGTCGGCAAAGCCGCGCAGCACATCGACCAGGAACCAGGCCAGCCACACGCTTTCGCCCTTACCCTCTTCACCCACGGCGTTGAGGCCGTCGTTCCAGTCGCCGGTGCCGATCAACGGCAGGTTGTGCGGTCCCAGCGTGGAGCCTCGCTCAATGGCACGGCGGCAATGCTCGTAGATGCTGGCGGTATAATCGGTGACGCCGGGTTCGAAATACTTCTCGTGCTCGCCCTCGCCCAGTTCCGGCGCATGCAGGAACGTCACCTGCTCATCGAACACGCTGGTGTCTCCGGTGACACGGATGTAGTGCGCCACCACATAGGGCAAGAACAACAGGTCGTCGGTAATGCGCGTGCGCACTCCGGCTCCACTGGGTTCATGCCACCAGTGCTGCACGTCGCCCTCTTCAAACTGGTGAGCGGCGGCGCGCAGAATCTGGGCGCGCACGATATGAGGCAGGCTGTAGACCAGCGCCATGACGTCTTGCAACTGGTCGCGGAAGCCCCAGGCTCCCCCACTCTGGTAGAAGGCCGAACGACCCCACACGCGGCAGGAGAGGTTCTGGTAGAGCAGCCAGCGGTTGAGCAGGAAGTTGACCGAGAGCAAGGGCGTCTCCACTTCTAACGCGCCCAACACGCCGTCCCACGCCTGCTGCGTCTCGGCCAGTGCGGCCTCCACGGCTTCGGGTTCGCGGAACTGGTCTACATAAGTGCGCACTTCGTCCACGCTATCGGCCTGGCCCATCATGAAAGTGACTTCACGGGTTTCGCCCGGTTCAAGCATCAATCGCAACTGAGTGGCGGCACAAGGATCGAGGCCGGCACCACTGCGGTCGATGAGGTGCTTGCGCCGCAGCACCGCCGGACTTGAAAGCTTGCCGTTACGCCCCAAAAACGCCGTGCGGTCGGAGGTGAAATGCTCAGGCGCAGGACTACTGGTGGAAAACGCCAGACGCGACCCATAATGCGGATGATAAGCGTTATGCGCCATCAGGGTGCGGCTTTGCGTATCCCAGTTAGTGACAACATGAAGCTGCGTCTGCTCTTTGTCGGTGCCTAAAATCCACTCGTGATACCCGGTGATCGTCAGGCGACGGCGACGCCCCGAGCTGTTATGCAGACGCAGGCGTTGGAGGCGTAAGGGGAGATGGGAGGTGGGAGGTGGGAGATGGGAAGCCTCCTCTTCACCTTGCATCTCTGGCGTGGTTGAAGGACGTACATCGCTCAAAGGTACAAAAGTCGTCAGTTCCTGTTCGATGCCGTTCGAGTTGTGTTCGTAGATGGAGTAGCCTTGCCCGTGGCGCACGCGGTAGGCTTCTTTTTCGCGAATGGGGCCTGAGGTGGGCGTCCAGAACGCGCCGGTGTCGTCGTCGCGGATATAAACGGCATCGTTGATGGGGTCGGAAGTGGGATCGTTCGACCAGTCGGTGATGCGGTTCTCCTGGCTGTTGCCCCACCAGGCGAACCCGTGCCCGGCTTCGGAAACCATCTGTCCGAACACCGGGTTGGCCATTACATTGATCCAGGGCGCAGGGGTGGTATCACCGGGTCCCAGGTACACGGCGTATTCCCGGCCATCGGCTGTGAAGCCGCCCAGGCCGTTGAAATAGGGCAATTCCAGGAACGGCAGCGGCGCGGTGGTTTCGTCCTGCGGGCGCTTCGTCACCACCAGCCGGGGGGCGTTGGCCGGGGTTCCAGGCAAATTACTCAGTTGCTGGGCCAGGCGTCCGCGTGAAGCGACCATAACAATATGCGAAGTCGCCAGGATCAAGGTGAGATGCTCGTCGGGCATGTTCTCGCGCGAGCGAATGAAAATGCCACCCGGCTTGTCGATACCTACATACTGCACGAACGAATTGGTGAGGCTTTTCATCTTCTCCGTCAGTTCCTGCTGATAGCCGCCCGCCTGCTGGTTCAAAATCACCAGGTCGGCCTTGAAGCCATGCAAACGCCAGAACGAATGCGATAGCAACGCCTGACGCACGGCGGGCATATCGCGCTCATGATCGACGATGACGGTGAAAATCGGCAGGTCGCCGGAGATGCCATAGGCCCACAGCGTCGATTGCCCCAGCGTGTTCTGGCGCAAGCGCGCGCCCGGAGCACGGAAGGCGAGATGCGGATAGAGCACACCGGCTGCCATTTGCTGGAAGAGCTGGGTTTCATCCGGGCGCACCCGCAAGTGGTGCATCTCTAACTGGGCGTGGGTCCAGGCCAGTTCCAGTGCCCGCTCCACGGCACCGGCTTCACGGTATTTCTCCACCATGCGTAGCATGGTCTCGCGGGAACTCCCCGCACCGGTGATAAAGGCAATCTCCACCCGCTGGTTGGCCGCGATCTCAACGCGATGACGCAACGCAAAAATCGGGTCGAGAACCGCGCCCGCTGTGTTAGTGAGCGGCTTATTGAGCGCCTGAGGATCGGCAATGCTGCGGCCACGGCCCAGGAATTTGGATCTGTCGGTTTCGTATTGGAGGTTAGAGGCTGGATACTGGAAGCTGGCAGAGCTGTTGCCGTTGGTGCCAGCCTCCAGCCCCAAGCCTCCAGCTTCTGCTACAAGATGCATGGCCCAAACCTGCTGGTCTTTCTCACTGCGCTGACGGCGGTTGGCTAGCAATGCCCCACTCTCTGCGAGATATTCGGTTTGAATGAAAAGCTTTGAAAAAGCCGGGTGAGCACGGTCGGCGGCGTGGGTATTGAGCGCCAGCTCGACGTAGCTGGTCACTTCCACAATGCGTGGCCGCGAGGAGTGGTTCACCAGGGTGAGACGACGGATTTCGCAATCGTCTTCGGGAGCCACGAAAACATCGGTGATGGTTTCGATTTCCGCATCGCGCCGCTTGAACTCGATGCGTTCGGGCTTGAACTCCACATTTGCCGATCGCGCCGCTCGACGAAGCGGTTGGTGGGTGACCGACCAGGAGGCGTTGGTCGCCACATCGCGCACGAAGATGAATGAGCCGCGATCATCGGCTGTGGTATCGGCCCGCCAGCGCGAAACGTCGTAATCCGTGCCCTCGTGTTGCCAGCGGGAATAACCGCCACCGGCATTAGTCATCATGATCGAATAGCGACCATTGGACAGCAGGTGGGTGCGCGGCACCAGCGAATCGGGTGAATGGAAGCGCGAAAACGCACCCGTTGCGGTGGAAGCCGGAAGCGGTAGGCGTTCCATCGGCGGCTCATCGCCCAGAGCGTCGAGTACAGCCGGGGCCACCGGCACGCTTTCATAGAGCAGCGGCGTGGCGGCACGCACATGCGGGTCGGCGTGGAAACGGGCCTGCATGGCACCAATGGTTCCGTCATCGGCCTGGCGGCGGTGCAAAAGGTTATCGAGTGTCACCAGCGCCATGCCCTGATGATGCACCATGAAGGCGCGCACGATCACGCCGCGGTCATCGCGGGTACGCAAGGCGGTTTCAGCCGTCTGTTTGGACGCTTCCTCATCCGGGTCGTCGCCCAAATGCTGATGCGAAAAGTCGATGGATTCATAGAAGCCATAATCACCGTACGCGCCCAGGGACTGGAGTTTTTTGAGGTTGTCGATAGCGGTGCGTCCGGCAAAGGGCAGCGCCATCAGCGTGGCGTAGGGCGCGACCACGACATCGTTTTCATGCCCGCGCTGCAAGCCCAGTGTCGGCACGCCAAACGCCTTGTATTGATAAACCCGGTTGGCATCGAGAGCGCTAAACGCCGCTTCCGAAATGCCCCACGGAATATTCTGGCGGCGAGCGTAGAGAATCTGGTCATGCACGGCGTCGCGACAGGCATTATCCAGCAGCGAACGCTCGTGGCCGCTGGTATACATCATCGGCATCAGGTATTCGAACATGGTGCCGCTCCACGAAAGGAGCACCGGACGGCCACTCTCGCCTTTGCCATAGCGGCGGCCCAGACGCCACCAATGTTCGACCGGAGCCTGTCCCCGCGCCACCGCCAGGAAACTGGCAAGTCGGCATTCGCTGGCCAGCAGATCGTAGTAAGAAGAATCGGCCCGCATCTCTTCCAGGCTAAAGCCAACAGGGAACAGCTTACGGCTGTTGTCAAAAAGGAACGCCATGTCCATCTCGTCGATGGTTTTACGGGTGCGGTCGAGCAGTTCGTGGGCATCGGCCACCATTTCCCCGGCCAGCCAGCGTGAGCGCCCGAATTCGCTTTCGAGCTGTTTGAGCCACTGCGAAAGTGCGGTGGGCAGGCCACGCCGGGTGCGCATTTCGAAAAGTGCGTTCAGCGGTGCCACTTCCCCACTCGCCAGTTCATGGAGCGAGGGTGCCCGGCTGAGAATTTCGTTGCGCAGGGCACGGGCATCATCGCCCAGAGGATGCAACCAGGCTTCAGGCTGGTCCGCCAGAAATTCCATCCACTGCCCGTAGCGGTCGGAAACATGAATCCAGGCACGCAACATCTGTTCGAGCTGCGCCGCCCAGTAAACGGCCTGATTCACTTCCAGGCGCGGATCGTAGGTTGCCTGCTGTAAATCGCGCGGCGCTGTGGGTAGACTGCGCGGCGATGAGACACGTGTCTTGCCGGCAGAAGCCTGCGCCACCAACAACAGTAACTGTTCCACGGCTGGAAGCGCAGTGCGCAAACGCTCCATCACTTCCACCGGCGGTGCGCAACTGCAATTGAAAAGTGTTTCCAGATGCGTGATGGAATCGAGCACCACTGAATCGGCAGGCACCGATTCGCGGAGCGCCGCCAGCGTGTCCTGCAAACCGTTCATCGCTTTGCAATCAAGGAAAGGTGCATCCAGCATCTCTTCCACGCCATATTGCAACGTCACCAGGCTGCCCAACAGGTTACCGCTATCGACGGTAGAAACATAACGCGGATTCAAGCTATCGAGCGTCTGCACGTTATACCAGTTGAGTAGATGGCCGTTGAACTTTTCCAGCTCATCAAAGGTTTGCAACGTGGGCAAGGCGCGGTTGATGGCGTCATCGACCGGCAGATAACCGAA
>DAITOV010000097.1:6175-14184 GCA_036833945.1 Abditibacteriia bacterium | reverse complement strand
TTAGAACTTAGAACTTAGAACTTAGAACTTAGAACTTAGAACTTAGAACTTAGAACTTAGAAAAAGGACGTGCGCATTGTACATTTGGGTTCCCTTCCTAAGTTCTAAAATCTAAGTTCTAAGTTCTCCATCAAAATACTTTTTCGATATCGCTGTGCGGACGCGGGATGACGTGAACCGAAACCAGTTCGCCAACGCGCTGGGCAGCAGCGCTACCGGCGTCGGTGGCAGCTTTCACTGCACCTACGTCGCCGGCGACCATGACGGTCACCAGACCGCCGCCGATGCTGTTTTTGCCGATCAGTTCGACGTTGGCGGCCTTAACCATTGCGTCGGCGGCTTCGATCGCGCCAACTAAACCTTTTGTTTCTACCAAGCCTAATGCTTCACCAGTTACTGCCATTGTTTTGCTCCTTAAATTCGCAATTATTGAAATCTTCTGTTTCAGAAACTACTTACGCCTTGCGGGCGCGCGGCGTAGCGGCGGCCTCAGAGGCGCTTTCCGACGCACGGTTGATGTAGTTGCCAAACGCACGCGGTGATTTGCCATTACCCTTGGGCAACAATGCTTCCAGTTCGGGATGCGGGCGGGCGATGACATGGGCCGAAATCACTTCACCCACACGGCGCGCTGCTGCCGCACCGGCATCGACGGCGGCCGTCACTGCGCCCACGTCGCCGCGCACGGTGATGGTCACCAATGCCGAACCGACCTGGTCGTAGCCTTCGATCTCCACGTTCGCCGACTTCGCCATCGCATCGGCGGCTTCGATCAGAGCGATCAAGCCTTTTGTTTCAATTAATCCCAACGCTTGTCCTGCCATCGTTTTTCTCCTCAAGAAAAAAAGTATTTAAATTCAACACAACCACTGTGCAGCTTTCCTTGGCTCGCTGCACTTTGTGTTAGCCATTTATCTGTTTTACAATCCGTCTGGCGACTTCACTCACCAACTGCGCGACTTCGGCTTCACTCATTTCCACTTCGCCATTCGACTGCCCATTACTTGCAGCAGGAGCGCCGCTGGGAACGCCGCTCATCGGCACTTCCTGGGCATAACTGGCATCTTTATATTCGATACGGCAACCGGCACCAGCCTGCACGCCATAGCGCTGACGGGCATCGACCAACTCTTGGGCGCGCGCCGGGGAAAACACATTCTCATTGCCAAGCTGGCGGGCGGCCAGTGTAATCTTGGCGAAGTGCTCCACGGTTTCCATCTTATAGTAGGCGTTCATCAGGCTCTGCCCCACCGTCACCACGCCGTGGTTGGCCAGCAAAAAGGCGTCGTAATCCTTGACGTAATTTTCCAGAATATCCTGGGTCAATTCGTCGGAGCCAGGCACGCCATATTTCACCAGCGGCACCGCGCCCAGGGTAATGACGACTTCAGGCAGAGTGCAACGATCGAGCGAAATACCTGCTACGGCAAACCCGGTCGCGACGATAGGATGGGCATGACATACCGCACGCACATCGGGCCGCGCGTCGTAAAAATCGCGGTGCATCTTGATTTCGCTCGAAGGCTTGAGGCCACCGCTACGCAGCACCTGGCCGTTGCGGTCAATGACCGCCAGCATATCGGGAGTGAGAAAACCCTTGGAAACACCGGTCGGGGTGCAGAGAATTTCGTTCTCGTTCAGGCGCACCGAGATGTTGCCATCGTTGGCGGCCACGTATTCACGCTGCCATACCCGACG
Source organism: Abditibacteriia bacterium (assembly GCA_036833945.1). Taxonomy (GTDB): domain Bacteria; phylum Armatimonadota; class Abditibacteriia; order Abditibacteriales; family Abditibacteriaceae; genus DAITOV01. The sequence continues at coordinate 12,486 of DAITOV010000097.1, read as the reverse complement.
GCCAATCTCACAGATTTCTTCGCGCATTGCGCGTTCATTATAAGCTTGTTCAGACATAATCTTTTTAGCTATCCAACACGATATCGACCCCGGCTTGCTCCAAAACAGGCAGCCATTCCCGGGGCGGCTGTGCATCGGTTACCAATACATCGATTTCATCCCACGCAGCCACCAGAATCATGTCGCGCTTCTCGAACTTGGTGGAATCGAGCAATAAGGCCACACGATTCGCGCGCGCCATCAATTCGCGCTGCGCTTCCACTTCCAGATAATTGGAATCGAAAAAGCCTTCGCTGGTCGCACCACTGCCGCCGATGAAAAGCCAGTCGGCAGCGCGCACGCCTTGCAGAGTTTGCTTGAGTTGGGGGCCGATAAGAATGTTGTGGCGAGGGTAAACCAAACCACCGGTCACTAACACGTCCACGCCCAATGTTTCGCCTAAGAGCGCCGCTGTGGGCAGGGAATTGGTCACGACCGAAACCCGGCGATGGCGCAAATGTCTTGCTGCCGCATAGGGCGTGCTGCCACCGGCGATCAGAATATTGTCACCAGTTTCAATCAGGGAAGCTGCGGCACGACCGATTTTTTCCTTAGCATCGGCATTGAGCTGGGTACGCAGCGAAAATGTCGGCACATTTTCCAGAGCAGCATCAGTTTCTGGCGTTGACTCAACCGGGCTTGGCTCGGTGAGCGTAGCTCCACCACGTGTGCGTTTAAGCCGCCCGTCATTATGAAGCGATTCCAGATCGCGCCGCACCGTCGCATCGGAAACACCGAGAATCTTCGCCAAATCCCGAATCTCGAGAAAAGGCTGATCTCCCAGCGCTTCTTCAATTTTCTGCCAACGGTGTTCACGTAACATAGAGAATGCTCTTGGATGACATTCTCTATTCTAATGACAATTCTTTCAATTGTCAACAAAACTTTGCAAACACAATCAAAAATTTGCAAACACCTTGCGTAAATAAAAATAGCCGCACGCCATTAATGATGACGCACAGCTATTCTCATAATGCCGGCAGGGTGCCGGCGGTCCATAGAAACTTACAGCTTGACGGCTCGACCCGTTTTGGCCGACTGGTTTGCAGCCAGAGTGACGCGCAGGGTCTGCAACGCGTCGTTGAAGTCGCTGCGGATACCGGCGGGCTTGCCGGTTTTCACGGCACGAACGAAGGCAGTATCTTCAGCAATGGTGGGGCTGGTGTGGCTAGTGAAGGTGTTGGTTTCGCTGCTATTTTGAGTGGTGAAGGTGTTGCTGGTGATTTTATAGACGTTGTCACGCACGTATAAATCGAGACCCACGTCGGCCAGGCCGTTCAGCAAGCAAGCCGAGGAGAAGTGGCCGATGGCACCGCTTTCAAAGGTGGCCACCAACGCCGATACGTCCGGCACGGTGGTGCCTTCAAAGACCTTGTCCATTTCGCGCAAGGCGGCGACGGCTGAAACGCTGGTGATTTCACCCATCAGGTAGCGGGCCAGGTCGACGATGTGGGTAGTCTGTTCGGTCAACTGACCAGCGCTCTGGTCGAGGCGACGCCACCACGGCACCTGCGGGAAACCGCCCAGCCAGCGGCCGTAACACATGGCCGGTTGCGGGGCTTTCTTGGCGGTGAGAAGGCTGTGAGCACGCTCGGTCGCACCGGAATAACGCCAGTGATAGCCGACGGCACTGATAACGCCGCTTTCTTCAATGGCAGCGCCGATTTTTTCGCCGATTTTCACGGTGTGGGCGACGGGCTTTTCAATGAAAAGTGCGCAACCCTTCTGGGCCGATAAGATTTCGGCTTCACCATGCACGTGCGGCGGTAAGCACACATACACGGCGTCCAAATCTTCTGCTTCCAGCATTTGTCGCGCGTCGGCATAAGCTTTGCCGTCAAAACGACGTGCGGCCGCTTCGGCGCGCTCTGTATTCATGTCTGCGAACGCGACGAGGCGTGCGTCCTTAATTGTTTCCAGGCTGTTGAAGTGAGCACCGGCAATGCCGCCGGTGCCGATAAATCCGATACGTACAGGCACGAAATATCTCCTTGAAATGGATAGTGATTGTTTATTCTAACCAAATGCCAACAATTGCGTGAATCGTGGAAAAATCCCTTGGGAGATAGCACTTAACGAGAGCTCGATGAAGGAGCAAAAATATGAGTACACAAAACCCGAACCTACCCCAGCCCGATGAAACCGATGAAGACAGTAACAGCGAATATAAGCGTCGCGAAATTCCCATGAGCGACCTCCCGCCACGTCCCGATGATGCCGGTGTTCATTCACCTGAACTCTCCGATTTGAACACACCCGGTGAAATCGATATCGAAGATCTGGATGAAGATGCCGTAAGCGATGCCCTGCCGCCGGACGCGCGCCTTGACCCGCTGGAAGAGTAAACTGTGGAACGAGTCTCGAAGTGCTGGCGTTAATAGTAGCTTCGAACTTCGTTTAACTGAATGCGCACTTATTTTCGTCCACGGGCTAACACTGGCAAAATTGGTTGGAATATTACAGACCCGCAAGGCATCAGGAAGCGTTCCTGGATCCTTGTTGGTGTCTTGGCACTGGTTTTTGGCTTGCTGGGTGGGCGGCTGTGGTATCTGCAAGTCCTTAATGGCTCCAGCTATTTCGCCCAGGCACAGCGCAACAGTGTACGCCGCGTTCATTTGCCCGCACCGCGTGGGCTGATTCTCGACCGCAACGGCAAAGTGCTGGCCACTTCCCGCGCCGCGCACGCAGTTGCCGTGATTCCGGCTGCATTGCCCTCGGCCCGCAAAGAGCCGGAAATGCGCGAGAAGGTCCTGAGCACCCTCGGCTATCTGCTCAAAACCAGCCCAAAAAATATTGAAGAACAAATCGTTGAAGCCAGGAAGAAAGGCGGTAACCCTTATGATCCGGTTCGGGTGACTGAAAGCGTCGATTTAAAGACCATCACGCTCATCGAAGAAAACAAACCCCGTCTGGGTCCGGCAGTATTAATTACCGACGAAATCACACGCCGCTACCCCAACGGCAAGTTCGCCTCGCACGTTTTGGGCTATACCGGTATCGTGACCGAACGCGATATGGAACGTTCGCGCGAAGCGATTAAAAACGATGCCCGGGCACGACGGCTACGCTTCGATGACAACATTGGCAAGCTCGGCATCGAAGATTTTTACGACAATCAACTGGCAGGCACGCCCGGCAGTGCGCTTTATGAAGTCGATTCGCTTTCCCAGCCAATTCGTCACCTGGATACTGTCCCCGAGAAGCCCGGTAATAATATCGTTTTGGCGATCGACAGCAAGTTGCAAGAAGCAGCCGAAAAAGCCCTGAGCCAGGCCAGCAACTCCGGGGCGGCTGTGGCGATTGATGTGCGCAACGGCGAAGTACTTGCCCTTGCTTCCAACCCGACCTACGACCCTAACGTTTTTTCCCTCTCGCGCCGCGACCCCAAACGCCAGAGTGAATTGCGCCGCTTGCTGGAAGGCAATGTCCCCACAGCACGCAAGCAACGGTATTTCTACAACCGTGCCGTTACCTCGCACTACTCGCCCGGCTCGACCTATAAAATGGTGACCGCCGCCGCCGCGTTGGAAAAAGGCGTTATCTCCGCCCATTCACCATCCTACTTGTGCACCGGCGGATTCCGCCTGGGCCGCACCTTCGGCTGCGACGGCGTTCACGGGACACAGAGCCTGATTGGAGCGATGGCGAAATCTTGCAACGTCTACTTCTACCAGACATCGCTGCGCCTGGGCAATCCTGAAAGCACCGGCCCCGCCTACCTGGCGAAAATTTCCCGGCAATTTGGCCTGGGAGCACCTACTCACATCGACTTACCCACCGACGGAAAAGGCTTGATTCCCGACCCCGAGTGGCGAAAAGAGATTAATAAAACACGGCCCGAACTGGCGCACTGGTATCCCGGCAATACGCTCAACATGAGCATCGGCCAGGGCGATGTGCTGACGACTCCGCTCCAAATGGCACTGGCGACCGCCGCTGTCGCCAACGGCGGCACGCTCTGGAAACCGCATGTGATGAAGGAAATTCGCAGCGAAAAGAACAAAGTTGTGCAGCGCGCAAAGCCGGAAGGGAAATCGATTGGGGTATCCGCGCAGAACCTGGCTACTATTCGCCGCGCAATGCGGAGTGTGGTGACCAGCGGCACCGGCCGCAGGGCCGGTTTGCCCCACGTCAATATCGCCGGAAAAACCGGCTCGGCCGAAGACGACAACCACGGCTTGCCGCACGCCTGGTGGGTGTGTTTCGCGCCTTATGAAAACCCGCGCATCGCTATTGCAGTCATCGTGGAAAACTCCGGGCACGGCAGCGAAAACGCTGCGCCGGTGGCCAAGAAAATCCTGGAAGCGGCGTTCCCCGCTCCTACAGCGGCCGAGAACGACTAAAGCTCGTCTTTTTCGCTTTCGGTTGCAGTGTCGCATTCACGGGCCGCTTTGCGTTCGGAGTAGCCCACGACGAGAAATACCAGCCCTAAAAACAATAAGAACAGCGGCACAATACCTTGCAACGCCGCCAGCACCTGTGCGCTCCACATAACCGCGAGCGACAGGCCCAATGCCAATAAAATAATTCCCCAGAGAAGCGCCATTACAGCCGATTATATCACGCGGGAGCCGCAAGCTGTCGGCATGTCGGGTAAAATAAGAGATGGATTAAGGTGCCAGCGCTCCTTCAGTTCACCCCATTCGCTCCTCATTTTCAATCAAAAATATTCATTATGCGCAGCTACGACCTCATTGTAATCGGCTCCGGCCCGGCAGGCGAAAAAGGCGCGGCACTGGCCGCCCAGTTCGGTAAAACCGTTGCGCTGGTACAGCGCGAGGTCGTTCCCGGTGGAGCATGCGTCAATACCGGAACTATCCCCTCCAAAACCTTGAGAGAAAGCGCTTTGCACCTTTCAGGCTTCAAGCAGCGTGGTTTGCACAGTGTCGATATGGCGCTACGTTCGGATATTTCCGTCTCCGATTTTTTGCAACGCAAACGCGAAGTCTGCGAGAAAGAATGGGACATGATCGAGGAGAACATGCGCTGGCACGGCATCGAACGCTATCGTGGCGTGGGCCGCATGGTCTCTCCGCATGAGGTTGTTGTCGATACTTCGGGGCACGACATCACTCTGCATGGCGAAGTCATTCTGATCGCCACCGGTTCCTCACCGCTGCGGTCAGCGCACATTCCGTTCGACGATATGTGCATCTACGACAGCGATACCATCCTCGACCTCGACCGCATCCCCAAGACCCTGGCTGTGGTAGGTGCCGGTGTCATCGGCTGTGAATACGCCGCCATCTTCGCCGCCCTGGGCATTAAGGTCACGCTTATTGACGGCCGCACCGAGCTTCTGAGCCACGTCGATCGCGAAATCGTGGACGTGTTGCTGCGCGAAATGAAAAACCGCCTGCGCATCAATATGCAGTTGGGTGAGAATGTGGAAAATATCAAGGTCGATCCCGAATGTGTTTCACTCAAACTGAGTAACGGCCGCATTATCAATGCCGAAAAGGTTCTGTTCGCTGCCGGACGCCAGAGCAACACCGCCGACCTCAATCTCGAATCGGTCGGCGTACAACTCGGTGAGCGCGGCATCATCCCCGTCAACGACTGGTATCAGACCAACGTCCCCAACATCTATGCTGCGGGCGACGTCATCGGCTTTCCGGCATTGGCTTCCACTTCGATGGAACAGGCCCGTGTTGCCATCGTGAACGCCTTCAACCTGCCCTACGAAACCGAACTGGTGAAGCAGTGGCCCTATGGCATCTACACCATCCCGGAGATGTCGATGATCGGTAAAACCGAAGAGGAATGCCTCAAGGACGGCACCGAGTATGAAGTTGGGCGTGCCTACTACCGCAACAATTCACGCGGACAGATCATCGGCGACACCGCCGGTATGCTGAAGCTGGTTTTCGATCCGCAAACCCATAAGCTACTGGGCATTCATATTGTCGGAGAAAGTGCTTCGGAGCTGATTCACACCGGTATGATGGTGATGCAGCTTGATGGCACCATCGACGCCTTCGTGCAAACCGTATTCAACTACCCCACCCTGGGCGATATTTACAAGCACGCTGCCGACGACGGCCTGAGCCGCATTGCGCGCCGCCGCAGGCAACAGGCTATGATTCTGCACGAAGCCGACGACCTGGAAGCCTCGCTGGCTGCACGTATCCGGCAAAAATCAAAGAACGGACATGCCACCTTCGTTGCAGGACGCGCCGAAGCCGGGGCTTTGCAGCCTGACGCACCGGTGTTTCTTGATGGTGACGAAGAGTAATTCTACATAGCAGTTGGGGAAGAGAATTGAATGTACG
>DAITOV010000097.1:0-6165 GCA_036833945.1 Abditibacteriia bacterium | reverse complement strand
GGGATGATGTATCGCGCTTCGTCCCGGCTGCAGCTTCGTTTCAGAGCATCCTAAGCTACACAATACCTGCTCACGTCAAAGTAACGCCCCGCCAACCCGCCGGGCCACGCCTGAGCGAACAGTTTGGCCACCACACCGAGCTTACTTCACGAGTAATTCGGGCACATTGGCCCGAAGATGCAACGATGGAAGTGACGGTGCCGGTGGTCGTTTTCGTCCTCAGTGGTCAAACCGATTTACGCATCGCCGATTACACCCTGCACTGCCAGGTCGGCGATGTAATTTTTATTCCCCCCAACGTGGCTTCTGCTGATAGCCGACTGCCCCATCTCGACGAACCCACCGAGGGTAGGCACTGCGACTTATTGTGGATTCAACCGGTGTTTGCCGGTGGTGGTGGAGGCGTGCAATGCTATGCGTGCCGTTCACAAGGCAAGGTTCACAGTTCGCCGTGGCCTGATGGCAGTTGTCACGTGCAACACCCTGCCACTCGTCAGATCTTTGAAACACTTGCGGAAGAAATCGAAGAAAACGGAATTACACCACTAACGTATACCCTGCTTAAGAGCCTGGCCTATCTGCTGCTACGCGAAATTAAAGCTAATAGAATCGGCTCTTTAAAGGCCCGGCTGCCCTCCCATCAGCCCCTGGTGCTGGAAAGCGATACTATCGAGTTTGTGAAAACCTATATCGATTCACACCTGCATCATGATCTGACCATCGATCTTCTGGCCAGTAAAGCCTTTCTCTCGCGCGCGGCCTTCACCTCTAAATTTCGCCAACAGACCGGAAAAACCGTCAACAAATACCTCGCCGACCTGCGCATGGAACGCGCCGCCATGCTACTCACCGAAACCTCGCTCACCATTCAGAAAATTGCCGAGACCGTCGGATTACAAGACCGGCAATTCCGCAACCTATTTCGCCAACATTATCAATGTTCTCCGCTGGAGTGGCGCAGCCACAAAAAACAGTAGCCACTTTCACCGATTCGTATCCAATATTGCCGTTATAATATTCATATAACCGGGAATAATCAAGCGTCAATAAAAATTTGGTTATGGAGTGTGGCGTTATGAAGCGTATTCGCGAAGGCTTTACCCTCATAGAACTTTTGGTCGTTATAGCCATTATAGCTATCCTTGCCGCAATTTTGTTCCCCGTCTTCGCCCGGGCCAGGGAAAATGCCAGGCGCACGAGTTGCCTTTCGAATGTAAAGCAGCTTGGATTGGCGGTTCTACAATACGCTCAGGATTTTGACGAGTCGTATCCGCCACAATACATCCCGATTTCAGCTACAACCCCTAGCTCAGACTATCCAATGGGAGTATGGTCAACCGGGTATCTCTATTATCCACAGATTCTCTATCCCTATCACAAGAATATTCAGATTTTCGTTTGCCCTTCTTCACGAGTCGATACCATCAGCACGCCTTATGCAGCCCAGTATGGAATTCACTACACACTGACTCACCCCACCCTCCCCCAAAAAATTGCGACCGTAGCTTCGCCTGCGACAACTTATTTTTTGATGGACGCGGGAATCTACGCAATGCACGCCAACTGGGTGAAGGCAACGGCCGGTAGCTACTGGTATCTACCCGGCACGGGTGAAGTGGGAGTGGCAATGGGCAGCCTGGCAACTGCCTACCAGGACGATTTCAGGAAAGGGCGACATTTCGACGGCGTGAACATGGGCTTTGCCGATGGGCACGTGAAATGGCTCAAGACCTCGGAGGTTTTGAGAGAAGCTAATAAATGGGATGGCGACAACGCTTCCAATAGTGTGAGCGCCTGGAACGCACAAAGAAGTTCATAATTATCGATTGTGCAGCAGGGCAGATGTAATGGTCTGCCCTGCTCTCATTTTTCCTCTTACTATTACATAAAATCAGCCATATTTACCGGCGAATATCCGATTTCGCCGTTACGCTCTTCAACCAAGTGGGCATAATCTGTGTATATCAATTTGAATTGGGAGCGTGGTTTCATGAATCGTATCTGCAAAAAAGGCTTTACCCTTATAGAATTATTGGTCGTAATAGCCATCATAGCTATCCTCGCCGCTATATTATTCCCGGTTTTTGCCCAGGCACGAGAACGAGCGCGTGCCGCATCATGCCTCTCCAACACCAAGCAGATTGGTTTGGCAACACAGATGTATAGCCAGGATTACGATGAGAAGCTGGTCAGCTACTATTATGGTGGCGGCGTTAGCTATTACTGGACCTACGTTTTACAACCCTACACCAAAAGTTGGCAAATCTTCGTGTGTCCCAGCGCCCGTAAAATCAGCACGAACGCTTCGGATGGTTGCGACCCGACGAAGATCAACACCAACGGCGGCCTACCGGCCGGCACCTACGGATATAATTTCAATCAGTTAGGGTACTACTATCTCACAATGAACGATTACTCCCTGGCTGCGGTTTCCAATGCCACCGAGACGGTCATGTTTACGGAAATCAGCGGATTGGAATCGACTTCATACATCGATCCTCCTTCAACCTGGGGCACCAGCAGCACCTATCTCTGCGAAGATGGGCAAACTGTAAAAGTGAAAGGCAACGGCCGGGGCCGCTGGCATTTCAACGGCACTAACGTTGTCTTCGTCGATGGCCACAGCAAATGGATGAAGTGGGAAACTCTGGGTTCCTACAATGGAGTCACCCCACACAATTATTGGTTCCTCCGCGAAAAACCTTAACTGAACGCTAATTTTCACAGGACGATTTTATGCAGCGTCGAGATTTTATAAAAACCATCGCTCCCGCCGGTTTGTTGCTACTGAATACTTCCAGCCTCCATGCCATGATGCAAACAGTCGCCGCGACCCCCATGCCAACCACGCGTGATGAACCCTTCTACCCACCTGAAAACAAAGATCCCGCCTGGCTGGCAGCGCAGTGCGAACCCTATCTCAAACTTAGTGCCACAGAGTTGCTGGCACTGGTGCCCCCGCAGGGAGGCTTCTATTTCGGCCCTTGCCCCAACTGCACCCAGGGTGATGAAGAAAACAACATCATCTGGAACCTGGAACTGGGCGAAAAGGTGCAATGCAAATTCTGCAAAGAGATTTTGCCCTCGGAAAAATATCCCGAAAACGGGCAAGTGTCTCTTCCTACCCCCACCGGGAAACAGCAGGTTTTCAAATATCACCAAAATGCCGCAGGCAAAAAGTTCTGGCTGGAAAGCCGCAAGTGGTATGAGCAACTGCTGGTAATGCAGCGCATCGCTTATTACCTGGCACAGCTCAGCCGTCTGAATCCGTCCTATTCGCCCAAGGCGGCCCAGTATTCGGCGCTCATCCTCAAGCGCTTTATCGCCCTCTATCCCGACTACATCCCACGTTTCGATTATCCTTTCCGCGACAAGCAATTCTTCACGACAGAGGAAGCAATCTCCCAATTCATCGAGTCACGGAACGGTGGAGAATATCGCATTGCCAAGTGGTCGTGGTGGGCCTACATGGATGTCTCACGCGAGTTGCTTCTCGCCTATGACCAATTAGCCGGTAGCAACCTCTTCACCGTCGCCGAACGGCAACAAATCGAAAAAGAATTCTTCGGTGGCATGTTGGAGTATGTGACCCGATACCACAAGGTTCCTCTCTCCAACATGGACCCCACCCTGTGGACGGCCCAGGTCATTGCTTCACAGGTTCTTTTGTTACCCGCTTTAAAAGAGCACGTGCTGGAACGCATCGGCACTCTCATCGCCAACGACTTCACCTACGACGGCTACTGGAAAGAAGGCACCGCTTCCTATCACGTGCAAACCGTGAACGGCCTGCGCTATGTGCTCAGCTTTTTCCGCCCCGATCTCAAAGGCAAAGCCTTTGATGATTGGTTTGCTACGGAAAACCAGGCTATCGCCCGTACCTTCGAAGCATCAAAAGTTTTCGAGATGCCCAATGGCCGTTATGCGGCTGTTCACGACTCGTGGGCTAAGCAAGCAAGTGTCCCCACTACCCGCTCGCAGCCCTATTTAATGGGCGGCATGGGCTATGGCATTTTGGGCAGCGGCGAGAAAGAGCAGCAAATCCAGGCACACCTCAACTTTAGCGGCCGTTTCGGCCATGCCCAATACGATAGTCTGAATCTGCTGCTATTTGGTGCCGGGAAAGAATTAGTCAGCGAACTGGGTTATAGCTGGACCAAAGCCCGGCCCTGGACCATGACGACTGTTGCCCATAACACGGTGACGATCGACCAGAAGAACCAGGAATACGGCATCAAACCCGTTAACGCACTGGGCACATTACTGGCATTTCACGCTCACGATAAAGATTTCCAAATCGTCAAAGCCTCGGCCATCGAAAGCTACCCGGGTGTCGCGCAAAAATATGAGCGCACGCTCATTCTGGTAGGCAACGCAAAACAAGAAAGTTACGTTGTCGATATCTTCGATGTGGAAGGCGGCAATCGCCACGACTGGTTCCTGCACGGCAGCGCCGATGAAGAACAAAGCGTTACTCTCCTTGAAAACGGCACTCGCCCTCTGCCCCTCAAAGCAACGGCAACCCTCTTACCGGCCGGGTTCGAGTTCAAGCCACTCAGCGTCCCCAACGCAGAAGATTTCGCCTTGATTCACAATGGCCCCTGGGCTTTTGGCAATTTCCGAGATATCCAAAGCGGGCGTAGCAGCGGCATCGTGAAAGCGACCTACAAAAGCCTCGATGGTAGTGGCGGTGCGTTGGATTCGTGGATTCTGCCCGATAAACAAAGCGAACTTTCAACCATGCGTTCGTGGAACGTGCGCGGCACCGGCGTGCCTCATACTGAAAACCAGGACAAGCTCGATGAGCACCTGCGCTCTTCATTGATGGTGACGCGCTATGGCGGCAAGAACCGTTTTATTGCGGTACACGTGCCTTACCAGACCCGTTCACCAATTACTAAAGTATCACAGGCAGCGATTTCCAATGGCGGCACGCTACTCAAAATTGAGCGTGGTAGCGCCATCGACTACATCCTATTAGGCGACGGCAAGCAGACCTGCACCGCCAACGACCAGGGGCGCGCTATTCAGTTTAAAGGCAGTTACGGACTGATTAGCATCGACGGCAACAGGCAAAGCCTGAAAATGCTGGACGGCACACGTTTGAGCCTAGGCAACAATACGCTTACCGGCACGGTATCTGCGCCCGCTGCACTATTGAACATTCAAGGCAACGTATATACCATTCCAGGCTCATTGAAGCTTGCTGCAGGAGATGTTTTCATCATTCACCACGGCAATCAGCGTACCTCTTCGTTTCATGTGAAGTCGATTCAGCAGGAAGCAGGGAATACGCGTATCGAAACCACCGAACCGCCGGTTTTTGAAGGGCAAACGTCGGGCACTTTAAAAATGCTGACTTTTCCCCGCCTCGAACTCCCGGCCCCTCATTCCGTATCATTTAATCAATTGTCAACGTCTTAACCGGCTATTTAGCAGGAGAGTCTCATGAACGCCGAACATCTCTATTTCGATTGCAACGCCAGCTATGGCGCGCATCCTCATAAACATATTGAAGAGCGCTGGACGCTCGAACATTTACTAGGCGACCTCGACTTAGCCGGCATCGCCGGGGCGCTGGTCTATCATCAACAGGCGGTGCATTACGACCCGATGCTGGGTAACCTGCGACTGTGCGAAGAAATCACCCCCTACCGGGACAGGCTCTTTCCGTGTTGGGTGGCCCTGCCTAATCTGTGTGGCGACTTTCCATCTGTCACAGAATTCGTGGCGCGGATGGAAGAACACGATACACGCGCCGTACGCATCGATCCTTATCGGTTCGGCGTACCGGTGCGTGAGCGGGTTTGGGGAGAATTGCGCGATGCGTTACTGAAAAAGAACACGCTTTGTATCCTCCCTGCCTCGGCGAATGGCAACCTGGAGAACCTCGATCATTTATTGGAGATTTTCCGTAATAACAATACGCTGATGGTTGGCCATGGCTGGCATCAGTGGCGCTTAATAGCCGACCTGATGCAAGAATTTCCTAATCTGCATCTCGATTTCAGCACCTTCCAGGCCAACCGTGCCATGGAAGTGAGCGCCGAGATGTTTGGGGCCAAGCGATGTCTGTTTGGCACCGACTTACCTTTCAAAGCACCTGGAACTGCCCGTGGTTTTATCGACTAGACGCTGCTGGATAATGAATCCGCGCGCCTGATT
>DAITOV010000096.1:0-14467 GCA_036833945.1 Abditibacteriia bacterium | reverse complement strand
CCGGCGGCGATATGTTGCATTTAGAGCTAATGCCGACCACCGATATTATTGCCACCGTCGCCAAAGACAAGAAACCGGGCCAGCGTTTCATCGGTTTTGCAGCCGAAACCAACTCCGACCTCACCGAAGCCGGGCGCAAGCTCCAGGCGAAAAACCTTGATGCCATCGTGTTTAACGACGTGACACAGGAAGGTGCGGGTTTCGATATCGATACCAACCGCGTTACCTGGGTCACCTCCACTCAAACCGAAGCCTGGCCGCTGCTCACAAAACGTGAAGTAGCGTCAAAGATTTTTGATGAATTAACCACAGATGAACACAGATGAACACAGATGTGGTTGTTCGGTTACTGAAATTTACGTATCCACCACAAGATACTCGATATTCTTGATTAGACTTCGACATAACAATGTCTAATCTCCAATATCTGTGTTCATCTGTGTTCATCTGTGGTTAATTCCAGTCGTCGAATCGGCTTGAAGTAGCGTGTTTTTTCGCCGTTCATGCGGTGGAGAGTTTCATTTTCAGCGCTAAAGATGCGGTCCCACATGCGTTCGTAGCAGTGGGCGGCTTGAGGAAATTCTACGGAGAGTTTGAGCGCTTGCTCATAGAAACTCTGTGGCCGCTGGCGAATGCGTTCACGCGTCACCACGAACTGCGCGCCGCCGAAGAAGGGGTATTCCGCCGGGCCTTCACTGGCGAAGAGTGCTCGATGAAAGCCCGTTAAATCCAGGCCTTCGCCGGTTTCGTTTTTACTCCAGTTGGCAAAGAGAATCCCATCGGCCGAATCGGTATCGGCAAAATGGCCTAGCCAGGTGAATTCTTCCGGTATGATGCTGCCTTCAGCCAGTCCCCGCAAGGTTTTATGGAAGTCGTAAGCGTGGTCGAACGGCTTGCCCTGGCAAAACACGGTGAGCGGTGCTAAGTCGTCGTAGCGCTGCACGATGTGATGAAGATAAGTGTGCGCCTCCCGCCCGATATTGGGCAGGGGAACGGCGTTGTCCTCGGGCGTGCCGCTTTTATCATACACCGTCACCCGAAAGGCGCGCGGCACCCGCCGCAGCCAGTTCAGGCTTTCGGTATAGCGAGCCACGACGAGTTCGAGGAGTGAGGTTTTCATAGAACGCAAAACTTCGTTACGCAAAAAACTGCAAGTTTCCGCTATTTCTTTTCAATTAAAAAAATCGCGTTCTTTTGCGAATGAAATTTGCGTGCGAAGCTTGCGGCCTATTAATGCTACTCCAACTTCCATAGTCGTGCGTTCACTGGTGGCTCAAGAGGCTTTGAAAGTTCCAACAACGCGCGCGGCAGGTTTTCGGCGATGTCACCCGCGATGAGGCCATTGCCTTTCTCAGCAAACGCCAAGTCACCGGCAAAGCCTTGGAGATACACACCGAGCCGGGTGGCATCGGCGGCGTTTTTAAGTTGTGCCAGTAGCCCGGCGATGGTGCCGGTGAGCACGTCGCCCGAACCGCCGGTTGCCATGCCGGGATTGCCGGTAAGGTTGATAAAAGTATCGCCGTCCGGCAAGGCGACAATCGAGCGTGCGCCTTTAAGCACCACGATGGCATTATATTTCTGTGCGCAGGCGATTGCGGTTTCAATGCGGTTTTCCTGCACTTCTTTGGTTTTTATTCCCATTAACTCGCCCATTTCACCGGGGTGGGGAGTGAGGATGGTTGGGACAGTGCGATTTTTCACATCGCTTTCGATCTCGCGTAAGGCATAAAGCGCATCGGCATCGATGACGAGCGGTTGCGGGCATTCGCGCACTACACTTTGCACCAACTTGAGCGTTTCCGGGTCGCGGCTAATACCGGGGCCAATCGCCACGGCGTGGGTGTTTTCCCACAGTGGTGATAATTCCTCAATAGCTTGCTGGGTCAGGCTGCCTCTGGATGAGCAGGGTAAAGGATGGGAAGTCGCTTCAGGGAAAGCGGCCGCGAAGCTGGGCAGTATGTGTTCGGGCAAAGCTGCAATACACAACCCCGCGCCAGATTTGAGCACAGCTTTGGCCGCCAGCGTGGGCGCACCACTCATACCGGTGCTGCCGCCGATGAGTAGCACGCGGCCAGCATCGCCTTTGTGGGCATTGATTGAACGTGTGGGGAGAAGTTTGCGTGCTATTTCACGAGTGAGACACTCACAACCTGTCTGGGTTGAGTCCATCTGGATTGGGGATGTACCGATAGAACCGACCCATACTTCACCGGATTTCTCGATTCCATCACGCAAAAACATTCCCCGTTTTGGTGCAGCAAAGGTAATTGTATAGTCAACGCTTTGACTTTGTTCGCGTATTGCTTCACCATTATCAGCATTCAGACCACTGGGGATATCGACGGCTATTTTAATCGCTGTCGATTCATAGAAGAATTGAATGTAAGGAAAAATTGGCGGTCGTAGTTCTCCGCTAAATCCTGTCCCTAACAAAGCGTCGATTACAATCTCGCAATCTTCGCATGAATCGAGATCGTAATAGGGTTCTATTTCATCGATAAGGATTAAAGATTTTTTATTGAGTTTCTCAATGATTCGAAAGTTTATGGCTGCATCGTCTTTCAACGTACTACTATCGGCTCCAAATGCAATAAAGATATTTTTGCAACCGTGCTGACTTAAATGCCGCGCAATCGCAAACCCATCCCCGCCGTTATTCCCCTTCCCGCACAGCACCGCTATCTTCTTCTCATGCAGTGACGCAAACTTCATCTCCAGAAACTCCACCACGCGGAGCGCAGCGTTTTCCATCAGCACGATGGAAGGAATCCCATACTCTTCTGTCGCAGCGCGATCAAACTCGCGCATCTGCTGGGCGGTGAAAACTTTCATGATCGTTTAAACCACAGAGGACACAGAGTTCACAGAGATTTTTTCTTCTCTGTGTCCTCCGTGTCCTCTGTGGTGAATTATCCCTTCACGCTTAGTTTTTCACAAAATTGGTGCCAACAGCCGATCTTCTGCCAATCGGGTGAGATAAATCAAAGCACGCGGCAAATGCAGCGGGTCTTTCACCGGCAGCGCGGGGCTGGGCATGGGTTGGTTATATTCATCGATCCAGTTGCGCCAGCCACCCGAGGGCACGGGGTAGTGCGCGAAGGTGAATTCCTGGATGCGCCGGTGCCATTCGAGGCACCACGGCTCATGGGTGTGGTGATAGGCGTAGGCGGTGGCGACCAGCGCTTCGACATGCACCCACAGCGCCTTACAGCGGTGCTGCTCCCAGTACACGGGTTGGCGGCCGTCGATATCCAACCCCAGCATCAGCCCGCCGCGTTTGTCGTCCCAGGCCAGTTCGAGGTGGCGGCGAATGAGGCGACAGCATTGGGGAATGTGGTGGATGTGGCCGCTACGTTCAAAAATGGTAATCAAAAACCATAGTGCTTCCAGAGCGTGGCCGGGCACGCAGGTGCGGCCGGGGCCGGTATCGGAAAACTGCCCATCAGTGGTAACGAACTCAAGGATGGCATCTCTTTGCGGATTATAAAATTCTTCCAGAATCTCCTGTGCGAACATCAAACCGTCGCCCCGCAATCGGGAATTACCAACAATTTCCCCCAGGTTATAGAAGAAAAAGGAGAAAATCATGGCGATGCCGTGAGTTTTCAGGCCCGTTGGTATTTCGTAAGGCGCAACACCATAACTGCCCGGGTGGGCCAGGCGTTTTTGGATTTGTTGCGCGGTGTCCAACGCCATGTTCAAGGCCGTTTCGTTGTCGGTAGCGGCGAAGTATTCCCCCAGGCCATACATGGCAAAGCCATCGGCGTAAATGCTGATATCGCGGTCGAGGATATGCCCATCCTTGTCGAGCCGATACATCCAGTGGCCCCGCTCATCGCGGCCGTTGTGAAGCAGGTAACGGTAGATATGGTCGGCGAAGGCCAGCCACTCCGGGCGCGGTTCGATGCGGTTATAGAGCGCCGAAAACGTCCACAACGCCCGCCCCTGCGACCAGAGGAATTTGTCGTGCCCGAGCGTATTGCCTTCATCATCGAGAACGTTACCGATGCCGCCGTAGGTGGTGTCTCTGCCGTATTGCTCCCAGAAGGGCATCACTTCGTCCAGCAAAGTGCTGCGATAAAGCTGGTGGGCCTGCCGCCAGAAATCGCCGGTATCCTGGAGTGCTGCGGGAGCTATTGTTAAATCGGTTAAAGTGGGAGTTTGCATGATCGTATCATCAAAAATAAACGTTATCGAAATGCCGGTGCCGACCAACCGTTACCGAACATAACGACGAGCACCCAGAATACCTGCATGGTGAATTCGCCCAGTACCAGGCCAATCATCAGCGGGGCGAACTTGCGGTATGGTCCCACGCCGCCAAAGCGCAGGAGGAGAACCTTGATGGCCCAGGCCAGAAAGAACGAGAACCACAGCACGAAGCCCGACCACGAAGGCACAATCGCATAGGCCAGCGGGTTGAGCGGAAACCAGTCGAAGCGGCTGCGCATGAAAATCATAACGATTGTTGCAACCACACCCACCGTGAAGCCGCCGTAGGCGGTGGAATCGGCTTTCCAGCCGCTGCCCTGAATGTCGCTGGCGGCCATGTTGATCATATTCTTGGCGTTGTTGTTGGGGTTCTGATAGAAGGTGAGCGCGCCGTGGCTGTAGCCCAGGTAAATGTAGAACGCGGCTGCGGTCACGAAACTCACCACCACGGCAATGAAGAGCGGTGTAGCCAGCGCCCGGAAACGGGTGTTGGTTTCCTTGGCCAATTTCAGGAAATCGAGAATCGGCGAAAACAGCACGCCGCGCATATCGCGCGCGAACATGGTGTTGTTAAACGCCATCAGCGAAAGGTTGGTGGGCCCCAGGCCTTGTAGCGGCGTGAACAGCCCGATGAGGTGGCTGGGCAGGAAGCTGGTTTCGGTTTGAATCCAGCCGCCTTCGCTCACGGCGCGCGTCATGATCATGGAAACCACGAAAAGATAGATACCCATTTGCAGCGCAGCAATGAGCGGATTCATCCCGGCCAGGGTGAGCCACAGCACGATACCGCCAAAACCGGCGATGGCCCCGAAAACCGCCACGCGATACGACATCATTTCGTTGCTGTCATCGAGCGGCTTGTGATGGGGCGAAAGCGTAAAAGCGGTTTGCCATACTTTCTTGTAATAAGGCCAGCCGATGCGCAGTTGGGCCAGCACCAGCACCACGTAGGCACCTGCCGCCTGGAAACCGTTCCACAGGCGGGTATCGTGGGTGCCCATGGGGGTGGGCAAGCCGCCTAACTGCACGGCCATGGCGTCTTGATAGCGGGTGAGCAGGAAGAAGAACCAAATCGAGAAAAGGAAATCGACCGGCAGGAAATAGGCCATGCCGATGGCGGCAAACGAGACGAACAGATTAATCGGCCCCATTGCGTTCCAGGGGCGTTCGGTGAGGAAGTTGTTGAGTTTGAGGTCGAGCACGAACTTGGGCCAGTCGGGGTAGTTCGAGCTTAAGCCATTGATAAAAAATACACCGGCAGCGATGCCAAAGCCCAGCCACATCAATTTGTTGCGGAAGAACGGCTCGCCTTCGGCTTCATCGCGAATCATCGAAAGCGGCAGCACGGTCAGCGGGAAACGCAACTGCTCATGATCCATCCACTGGCGGCGTAAGATGCTGGCCAGGCAGGCAAACACCCAAATGGTGAGGGCAATGAGTGTAAACCACGCCACCAACGGACCCACCCAGAAGCTCCACGGTACGGATTGCCCCTGCGCCATGCCTTCAAAATAGCCCTGAATCTCAGGCGGAATTTCACCCACCGCAATGGAAGGCGAAAATGGCAAAGCCCACGCCGGGAGGTTTTGCGTGATGAGCGTGTTGAGCTTGTTGGTTGAAGTCGTATAGTAGGGCAAATAAGCCAACGGTGGAATCAGCTTTTCCATCAGCCCGCGTGTGGAAACCAACACGCCGACCGTCACCATACCGTAGATGATGATAAGGTCGCTGGCATTGAGCAGTGCCTTTTTCATCAGCCGCTGGAAACCCAGGTTAGCCAGAATCAGTATGAAAAGCACGAACACCGCAGGCGGCGCGATTTGCATGGTGCCGATCTGTACGCTCTTGGTGATGAGGTCGCCGTATACCGAAAGCAAACAGATAGCCACCACCAGCGGAACGCCGATCAGCAGTGCGCGTAGTCGCAGCCCGCCCGGCTCGGTCGGGGTATGCAGGGGAGCGCTCTCGCTGGTTGGGCGTGAGGGAGTGTCTACGGAAGGGGCGATAGTATCCAGTGCCATATTCGTTCTCTAAAGTTGCAATAAACTACTTCCCGTCAGGGCCGGGGCGTCTTGGCCGAGGCGAAATTAACCGTAGGTAATAAAGTGGAGTTGGGAGAAATCAACTCCATAGCCCAAATACTGCTGAACTGCGCAAACTTCATCGCCGAAATCGAAGCGCCATGCTGCGGTTTGGGGTGGTATTGCGATAACTGCCACACCGAACCACTGGAGCTTGGCGAAGCTGCCGTCCATACATATTTTAAGAGAGCGGCGCGCTGATTGGGAGAATCGCCCATCATGTGCCGGCTGTAAATAAGCGGCAAGGCGCGCAAAGTGCCACGCGAACCGGCATCATACATATCATAAGGCTTGCCTTCATACAGCGTACGCAGGAAAGTGCGGCGCATAAGGTCGTTAAGGCCGCTACGCCACTGGTCGTCTTTAAGTGTGAGCCAGCCCCAGGCCATCGCTTCGGCCTGATACCAACCTTCCACCGGCCGGGCGCGGTCGAGGAAAAGGCGGGTATTGCGTTCGAGAATGGGGCGATAGCCTCCGGTGGGCACTGTATGGGAGAGCAAAGCCTGTGTCGCCAGCAGGTCGGAAAGCACCCACAGCGGCCCGCTCTCGCGGCGCTTGCCGCCGCTGTAGACGCCCAAACCATAGTAGCCCACGGTTGCCTTGTCCTTCCTGAGCTGCTCGGGGTCTTCTTTCTGCAAACGCTCAAAGCGCGCCTGGTCGATATAGAAAGTTTCTCCGAAGTCGATGATACGCTGCGCGGCTTTCCTATAATCGGCGCTGCGCTTGGCATCGTCAACCCCAACGGCTAACAGGCCAAGCCCCAGTGAAATCTGCCCGCCATCGGCCACGTTGAAGCTGTTCGACTGCTCGCCATAGCCCATCGGCACGCTGCCATCGGCATTCTGGCGGCGCACCAACATGTCGCCAAAACGCAAGGCGGTGGCGCGCATCTGTTCGGGCGTGATCTGCTGCCACAAGTCGCGGTTGCGTTGCAAATGTTGCGGATTCTTCTTGAGGAAATTGGTGTAGGCCAGCATGGCACGCGCGCCATAGGCATCGGCAAAATAGTGGTGGCTCATGCGGCCGTCAGGAAACATATCCTGCGCGTTTTTCATGTGAATCGCGGCCTGAATCAGCATCCGCTCCACATCGACACTATCGCGCCACACGTCGTTGCCCTGCGCGCTGGAAAGCGTCACCTGCCAGTCGAACTGTTTGAAATCGAAATCGGCCGGAACCGCCGAAAGCTCCACCGTGCGCGTGGTGAGCTGGTGCGGGGAGAGGGCGAAATCGGTCTGGCCCTTCAACGCTCCTTTGGCGACATCTATTTGCAATTGCCCGCGCACGATTTTGTTGAGCGGGTTGTGCAGGGTAATTTTGAGCACCGGGGCGATGGTGGAATCGCCATTTTGCGCTGTGGTGTTGATTTCCACATGGGCAATTTTAGGCCGCTGCAAAATGGAGGAGGCGGTGCGGGCCAGCGAAGCGCCCAGTGCCGGTTGGTTTTGCAGGGTTTGGGGCCTCAGGCCCAGGAGAGTGGTGCTCGAACCTTGATAAATCCCGCCGGTGAAGAGGCGATATTCGCCGACCGCTTCGCCATTGGCGCTGTTTTGCCAGAGCGTGATACGGCGCAGGCTTTGCTCGGGGCGTGAATCGTATTCCTTCTTGTTGTCGGTGCCCATTTTGGTGCCGGGGAAATCGGCAAAAGGCTGGGGCAGGCGCCAGGCCTGGGTGGAGAAAGCCGCGTTGCCGCCGACTTCTTTCACCGCTGCGGTTTGAGCATTGGCGGCGGCAAAGAAGGGGTCGAAAATCCATTCCGGCGCGGCGATGCCGATTTCTTTGAACGGCAGTTTCAAGCGGTTGAGGGCGGCTGTTGGCGCATATTCTTTATTTGTATTTTCGGTTAATGCGACCTGTGCGATGGCAAAATCCATCGGCTTTTCCTGCCACAGTGTAAGGCGATTGGTGCCCAGCGCAATGGTTTCGAGCTTGGCCGGGTCGAGCAGGGGATAGGGCGTGAGAGCATCGCTCCAACCGGCCGGAATGAAATCGGCCAGGGAGACGGTATAACGCTCCCATTTCTGCGAGAGCGGCACGAAGGCGTGGTATTTTTGCCCGGCGCTATCGGTGGCTTCCAGCGCCAGCAAATCCATGTAGGCATCGCCTTTGGCCTGAAAGGTGAGAACGTTGCGCAGGGATGAACGCGCCGCGGTAGTGGAGAGTTCGACGGCGAAGTTAATCATGTCGCGCTTCGAAGTCGAAAAGCGCAGCGCAGGGCTGCCATCGGGCGCTGTGGTTTTTTGAAATTGGGGCTTTTCGCCGTTGGTATTGCCGTCGCGAACGGGTTCGATGATTTTGTAGCTGTCGTCGCGGGCAAAGTCGCCTAACCCTATCGGCTTTACTGCCCGGGGCGCAGGCGTGAAATTCTGCGCTCCCACCACAATAGCGTTGCCCCCCTGTTGCAAAAACCTGTTCACGGCGAGGCGGCTTTGCGCCGGGGCCGGTTTATCGCCCGCCAAAACCAGGAGGCGGCTTTGCGCCGCATCGAGGTTTTGCAGTTCCGCTTCGTTAATGGTTTGCGGCTCGAAGCCCTCGCGCTGCAAGGCGGTAGTGAGCGTAGGCACATCGCCGTAGATGAGGATTCTATCGGCAGCATAGCCAGTGGCAAACGAGCTTGTGGCGCAGGTTGTCAGCAGGGCGAAAAGTAAGACGTTGTGTTTCATTGGTAATGTGAAGGACTATTGCCAACCGCGCCAGACGGGATAGTTTTGACCGCCGTTATAGAGAGCACGAACTTTCGCCCACTTCGCGTGGCCGTCCATATAGAGAACGTTAATGCCATCCTGGTGGCGTCCGTAAAAACGTTTATCCGTGTCGCAGACGTTATAGCTGGCTCCGGTAAGTTGGCGGCAGTAGTTGACATGGAACAAGCTCGAGCTTGGGGGATAGGCATCTCGCGTCCAGGTTGAATCGACAAAAGCTACCATGAGCGCTGGCTCCTGAACAATAGCCAGAGAGAGAAGGGGGACGGTGGCGTAACTGTTGGGGTAGCCTGCGATCAGGTTGTAAGCATAACCGATAGGCGGCTGGGGTATGGAGGGATTGTCAGCTTTACTATAGCTTGGGCAATAGAACACTTCACGGCTTTTCATATAGGGCCGCAGAAACCATTTATCGTCATCGGCAGTGTTAACCGGCGGTTGCCACGAATAGGTAGAAGCCGGTGTTTGGCCTGCATAGGTATTACCGGGATAGTTGGTGCGTGCGAAATACTTCTCATCGTAATCCTGCACATACATCATCATGCCGATACCGATTTGCTTGAGATTCGACAGACAGGAAGCAGATCGTGCCCGTTCCCGCGCTTGTGCGAACACCGGAAACAAGATCGCTGCGAGGAGCGATATGATAGCTATGACGACAAGAAGCTCAATCAGGGTAAAGCCTTTTTTACGTGTTTTTTTCATCATCATCTCCTTCTAATTTGCCGATCATCAGCGAAACTTCCCAATACAATTTTTTCCGTTGGCCGGATGAGCCTCTCTGCCCGTCCGTGACAGAGTTTTTACTGGGGCAGCCATGGAGTTGGTGCTGTTGCGGAAACAGCGGCGCGGTAAATAACTTCAGCCTTTAGCCATTTAGCGTGTCCATCGGCAAATGCCACGTTGGTGCCATCAAAGTGACGGCCATTGCTACAATCATCGCGAGCACCGGCGTTGGGTTTAGTCGAAGGATCACTAATACCGCCACAACCACCGGTCGAGAATTTGGAAGAGCCTGAAACATAAAACTGTCCGGCTGGAGTTCCTGTAACCCGAGTACGATCGAGCATATATTCGCCACCTTCCAAGATAGCATAGGTTTC
Source organism: Abditibacteriia bacterium (assembly GCA_036833945.1). Lineage (GTDB taxonomy): Bacteria > Armatimonadota > Abditibacteriia > Abditibacteriales > Abditibacteriaceae > DAITOV01. Next base: position 4,369 of record DAITOV010000096.1, on the reverse strand, counting down.
TGCCGTGTTTTGAATGGCGGCGATATTAACTGCCGGTGTATTGTGATACTGGAACAAAGCCCGGCTGGCGCCATAGTTCATGAATCGTGGCGGGTAGACGTCGTAATTTGAGGAAGGGCAACGAAAGATCTGGTAGCTCTTGAGATAAGGCTGAATCATCTGATGCCAGGTCCAATAATTTCCGGCCACCCACCGTATACCGTCGGGTGGCGTTGCTGCATCGATTTGAAGCGAACGCGGATACATTTCATCGTAATCCTGTGTATATTGCATCATGCCCAAACCCATCTGTTTGAGATTGCTCAAACAAGAGGTGCGGCGGGCGTTTTCACGGGCACGGGCAAACACCGGGAACAAAATTGCGGCGAGGATCGATATGATGGCTATAACGACAAGCAACTCGATCAGGGTAAAGCCTTTTTTACGTCTATTTTTCATCGTTTTCTCCCAATCAGTCGATCTCCAGTGAGATTTCCTGATTTAATTTTTCGTTGTCCGAACGGGCATCGCTTCCGGCGTAGTGCAACTGCACCGAGCGTCGCCAGGTCTGGGTTTGGTTTACATCGCTGCGGTGCAGGGTGTAGCCGTGGTGGAAAATCACCGCTCCGGCGGGAACCGGGCACAGCATTTCATCGGCGATTTCAATCCCGCGCGTATCGGGCACATGATGCACCGGGCGCTCGGGGTCGCGGGTGATTTCAAATAGCCCGTGGCGGTGTGAAGCCGGAACGTAGATCATGCAGCCGTTTTGCGTGGTGGCATCGTCGAGAGCTACCCAGGCCGTCACCAGTTCATCGGCCGGTTGTACGCGAAAATAGCTCAAATCCTGATGCAGTGGTTTGGCCTGCCCGCCGGGCGGCTTTTGCAGCGCCTGGTCGCGAAATACCCGAACACGCGGGCCAATCAGCGCGCGTGTCGCTTCAAGAATTTTCGGATTGCGGGCAAACTCCTGAAAGGTGGGGTCGAAACGCACCATGAACGAAATATTGCGCACCGGATTGGCAGCATCATCCCCCGAAGCGCCATTGGCCAGCGTATCGCCCTCCCGCCCCACGTTCACGCCGCTGGGCGCGAGGGTTGGGTCGGCGATGATTTCTTCCAGGCGCGCTTTCACCGGTGCAAGTTCTTCTGGAGTGAACACATTTTCCACGATGACATAACCATTGGCATCGAAGAACTGCTTCATTTCGGTCGTATTCAGATTGCGTGCATCGAATGAAGTGGTTTCCACTGTTTGCATGGCACTCAAACTCCGTTTCCGTTTGTTACGACAATTTACAACGCATCAAATTCGCCCCATCGGTGTAGTACAGGAAACCGTCGCGGCTTACGTAGATGGCGTGGGTGCGTACCAGGCTCTTGTCCTTGGTCAGTACTTTCAGGCTGTGGTTGGCCGGATCGATGGAAAAAATCGAGCCGTCTTCGCGGTTGACGCCGTAAATCAGGCCATTGGCTCCCACCGGTTCATCGGCCAATAATACGCCCAGCGAAGCCGAAGGCAGTTCGCCGGTGAATACCGTCTGGCGCTTCACCGGGTCGAAAGCGAAATACTGGTTTTTGGCAAAGCCATAGATAATACCATTCCGGGCGCGGGTGGCCTTGTTGTAGGAAGTTGCCCCTGCGATTGGCTTGGCGGTGTAGGTCACCTGCTCGGTTTTGGGGTTCCACAGGGCGATAACGGCTTCTTTTTCGGTGGGAATAGCGCTGCTGCCGCCCGCGATCGAAGAGGTCAGCAGCAGTTCGCCGGTTTCCGGCACCGGTGCAACCGACATCAAACTTTGTTTGGGCACCAGGTTGCGCCACGATTTGAGGGCGTAGGTTTTGGGGTCGATGCGGGTCAAGGCTCCGCCTAATTGCCCCTTTACCGGCATGTTCGGTGAATAGATTTGCCCATCCGGCCCCTCCACGAGATGCAAAGGCCGTTCCTGCTGCATCCCGGCGCGGCCGATGCGGCGCGGATTGGTTTCCGAGCGCGGCTGCGAAGGATCGTAGTAGTCGTAGTAGCTGCCGGTGTAACTGCTCATGAACAGCCCGCCGTTGTGTGTCAGGAAGTCGTAAACCTGAATACGTCCGCCGGTGAGAAGCCCCAATTGTTCGGTCTTACCGGTTTTGGTGTCGAAAGCGAAGACATGGCCGGGCTTGAGGCTGCTGCCGTAGATTTTGCCGTTGAGTTCATCGCCGATGCTAAAGAGCGTGATGGTGCGGCTGGTGAACTTGGTTTGGACGTAAGAGGGCTGATTGCTGACCTGGTCAATCAATACCAGGCGGCCGTCGCCATCGATGTCGCGAACCAGCTTGCCGTTATAAAGCGCCGGTTTGGTCTTTGGGCGTTCCTCTTTGGTCTGCCCGAGCACGATTTTATCGGGTTGAGCCAGGAAATTATCTCCACCCAACTGGCCGTAAACCTGCCCATCGGTTCCCACCCAAATTTTGGCGGTGCCGCCGGTGCTTTTGCGCATCGAAGCAGGGAGAATCTGCTTTTTCTCTTTGGTTTTGGGATTATAAGAATACAACTCGGCGCGATTCAAGCCTACCGGCAGGTAAATGATGCCGTCGTCGGCAGCAGCCGGGTTGATGACGTACGATTGCTGCGGGTCATCGACAACGTTAAAGTGCTCCACCGCGCCGGTGGCCGGGTCGAGAACCGAAACGCCGTTTTTGGGGTAGGTGCCGACATAGATTTTGCCGTCCGGCGCGATGGTGCCGCTGGTGTTCATCCAGTAGCTGGCCTGTGAAGGCTCGCCCAGCGGAGTCAGCTTGTTTTGCGCGACTTCATACTTGAAAAACCGGCCCGGGTTGCCGGAGTAGATGTAAATCGTGTTCTCATCGCGCTTAAAGAACAGGTTCGTGTTCGATTTGCCGTACCTCCAGAGATCGACCGTCACCAGTTCGCCGTTATCGAGGCGAACTCCCTGCAGAGCGCGGCGCTCATCATCGACCAGGCTGCCCCAGGCAATCGAGCGGTTCTGGGCATCGGTAGTGATGAATTCAATTGCTAACGATAGCCGAATGGGCCTGCCGAGGTTTTCGAAGTTGTATTTAGGCGCGGCTGTTGCCGGTGCAACACACGCGGCAAACGGCAAAGTCGCAGCGAGGAGAAGAGCCAGTTTATAGTGCGAGAAAGTCTTCATGAGGATAGTTTCCAATCCGGTTCCGTCCTTGAAAGCAAAGAGGAGTTAACCGGTTAACTAAGACTGTATTTATTATGCCCCAATCGAAATGCTCTTAAACATTATTTTCGAGAGGGGCATGGGGACGACGGAGATATTTTTTACAGCATTACTTTACTGCCAGCCTCTCCAAACGGGATAATTTTGGCCATTGTTGTAGAAGTAGCTCACTTTATTCCATTTGGCATGACCGTCCATATAGGAAGCAACGGCACCATCCAGGTGACGGCCATAGAAACGATTTGATGTATCGTCAGAGCATCCACCATCGTTTGGTATTTTACAGAAACTAGAGTGCCAGTTTAAGCCGACTGAGGGAGGATAGGCATCTCGCGGCCATGCACTATCAACAAACGCGATCATTAGTGACGGTTCTTGGACAATGGCCTCTGATAAAATACGGTTTGTATTGAGGGGAGTCCCGTAATTCCACGGTTGCCCCGCAACAAGATTAAAAGCATAGCCCCAAGGCCAGCTGGTGGTGGCACCATTGAAGCTCGGACAGACAAAAAGCTGACGGCTTTTGGTGTAAGGGCCTAATGACCATTGGGCATCGGTTCCGCTGGGACTCCACGTACTCACTAAGACGGCGCCCGAAGAGGGTGCTACTGCAGGTTCCGCTCCGCGGTAATAATAGCGTGCGAAGTAGTAGCCGTCATAATCCTGCACATACTGCATGGTTGCCAACCCAATCTGTCTTAGATTACTCATACAACTGGCACGGCGTGCGTTTTCACGGGCACGGGCGAACACCGGGAATAAAATCGCAGCGAGGATCGCTATGATGGCTATGACGACAAGAAGCTCGATGAGGGTGAATCCCTTTCTCTTCGTGTTCTGTTTCATGGTCGTTTTCCTCAATCCCAAGTAGAACTAAAGCAAAATCGTTTAACTGTTTAACCGATTAACCTTCTTGCTGTAATTATACCCCGTTTTCAATGCTTTTAAACATTTTTTCGAAAACGGGGTCGTTTCCTGCGATTTAAGTTCAGATTTATACCAATTCTGAAAATTAACCTCCGGCTGTTGTGACTCAGAAAACAGAATGCAGGAAACAGGAAACCTATTTTCTTGGGATAAGCAGTTTGGTTTTACCCTGAACAAAAAGCTGTGTTCTGAATCCCAGTATTCGCGAGGCAGACGAGCTTATTGGATAATCGTCGCCAGCAAAGTCCGGTTGCCTCCCTGTTTCCTGTATT
>DAITOV010000095.1:0-14549 GCA_036833945.1 Abditibacteriia bacterium | reverse complement strand
AGCGGGGTGTGGCCGCGACGTAAAACGATAACTTTCTCGATGGCATCGACACCGCGCACGGCTTCATCAACGATACCCTTAAGGTCGATACGCTTGCCGCGACGATAGCTGATGTCGCTGCAGATGACGATTTTCGAATCGGAGTCTTCGATGCGGCTTTGCAGAGCCGGAGCGGAGAACCCGGCGTAAACGACCGAGTGGATGGCGCCGATGCGGGCGCAGGCCAGCATGGCGATGGGCAGTTCCGGGGTGAGCGCCATATATAACGTCACACGGTCGCCTTTCTTCACGCCCAGGCTCTTGAGGCCGTTGGCAAACTGGTTGACGCGGCGCAGCAACTGGCCGTAGGTGAGGACGCGCTCTTTAACCAGGGCGTCGCCGTCTTCGCCGACCCAGATGTAGGCGGCTTTGTTACGATGGGCACCCTTGGCGTGACGGTCGAGCGCGTTCAGGGTGATGTTGGTCTGACCACCCACGAACCAGCGCGACGTACAGTCTTCCGTATTCCACTCAAGCGCCTGGGTCCACGGGGTGGCCCATTCCAAGGTTTTGGCCTGTTCTTCCCAGAACGCAACCGGGTCTTTAATCGACTGGGCATGCAAGGCGTCGAAATCCTTGACGATGGCCCGTTCTAATGTCTCGGCAGTGGGGCGAAAAACGCCACCATCTTTTTGCAGTGAAGAAAGGTCTTCCTGGACAACATTATCGGACATGAAAGCGCAACTCCTTTGTTTTCTTGTAATTTTCCTTTGTCTATAAAACGGAAAATTCGTCTGATGAATTTTATAAGTGTGTGCAGTTTAGCACGCAGCTTTGGCGTGAGACAAGAAAATGTACACGCAGTTGAAACTTTGTTTTAATTTTTTCGAAATAATCAATTCCGGTGGCGAAGAGATTTTCAGTTCCCTAAAAACCACATGCTATGACGTCCGTGCGACTGCGTGACCGGATAAGTCGTGAAAAATGAATTAATTGTTTGGAAAAGAAAACCGGGTGGTATAATGGAAGAAGCTTTACCGGTTCAGTTGGGAGGGTGGAAGTGAATTTCAGAAAGTTGTTTATGTCGAGCCTGATGGCTCTATTGCTATCGAGTGGATTGATAGTCGTTGAGATCTCTTCGGCTGTTCCGGCCCAAACCGGCAAACCGGGCTTAGTATTAATGGAGAGTCGATTATTGCGCCAGCATCCAAGGCTGTTATTCAATGATGCGCAGTGGCCCAAAATCAAGGAACAAACAGCGGGTTCCTTGAAGCTTCATTTCGAAGTCCTGCAAAAACAAAGTGCCGAACTACCGACAGAACCCGAAATAAAGGATTGGGGCCACGAAGCTTTAATGGCGGCGTTCGTTTACCGGGTGACGCAGGAACCGCAACTGCTGGCTAAAACCTTAACCCTCCTAAAAAACAGTCTGGATTTTTACGAGCAACGCTACGCCCAGGCTAAGCCGGTCAATTGGTATTCTTTTTCACGAATCGATTGGTTGGTCGCTTTAGACCTTATCTGGAACGAGGTCCCCACAGTGGAGCGGGAACAACTGGCCCGGCGTATGTTGGCGCATGTGCAGCAAATTGGGCCTGCCAGCCAGAAAATCCAGGGAGAAGCCAGCAGCGGGCCGCGCCAGGGGTTTTATGGCCCGCAGTCGATTTACTGGTTTACAGGCTTGTTGCTTTCGGGCGAGGGGATAGACGATGCCGCCGCACAAAAGCTATTGCGCGATGGATATGCCGGCTACCTGGAAATGCTCAAGATACGGGCTGCCATTGCTGGAAATGAAGGTGGTACCAGTTCGGGCACACTTAACTATGCCCTGGCGACCTATCCTTTGGCCGAATGGCATTTCTTCCATAGCTGGCGTGCGGCGTTTGGCGAGGATATGGCCGCGCAATGGCGCTATCCTGCCTTGCTGGCTCGTTATCTTAATTGGAACTGGTTGCCTAAAGGACGCGAGTTTGGTTATGGCGATGCCCCGCATCGGCAAAACATGATTTATGGCAGTTGGCTCTATCTCCACATGAAAAGCATCGCGCATTTCTACGGCCAACTTGTCCCCGAAGCAGCGCAACTGGCAGAGCATATGGCTCGGGAAGTTGTTGAGGCACGCTACACGGCTGATATCACACGCTATCGCGATAATTACCTCATCACCGGCCCTGGTGCCACCCTGTTACCTTACCTGTTAGAACCCCAAGGCCAAACTCCGGCCGTGGCCATCATGCAGCCGGTGGAATCCGCCGTGGAGGGCATGTTTTTCAAAGGTATGGGGCAGCTTTTTATGCGGAGCGGGCAGGGGGAAGATGATACCTACCTGTTAATCTCGGGAGACGGCGTGCTCGAAAGCCCCAATCATCGGCATTACGATTCCGGCAGTTTTACGCTCTATCATCGTGGCTTTTTAGCGCTCGATAGCGGCACGCGTCTGGGGCAGGGAAGTCATATGGTGAATTATTACGGGCAAACGGTTGCTCATAATTCACTCTTAATCGAAATGCCTGACGAGCCGGGTGCGCCTTACTGGTTACGTAAATCCGAAAGGCAATATGGCGGGCAGTATCGTTTTACCGGCTCAAAGCTCATCGATTTTTATACGCGCGATAACTGGGCCTATGCCGCCTACGACCTCACCCCGGTTTATCGGAAAGAAAAAGTGCGGGAAGTGACCCGCCAGTTCGTTTTCCTGGCTCCCGGCATTCTGGTTATTTTTGATCGCGTCACATCCACCAACCCCAATTTTGCCAAACGCTGGTTGCTGCATACCGCCAACGAACCGCAAATTGACGGGCGGCAGTTCACAGCCGAGCAGGGTGAGGGACGTTTGATATCCACGACGCTACTTCCTGCGGATGCGCTTTTGACAGCGGTGGGAGGAGCGGGCAAGGAGTTTTTAGTGGGCGATAAGAATTATCCTATCGAGCCTCAAAATCTTGTGCGTGGCCAGGTGCCGGAGTTGATGGGACGCTGGCGCATGGAAGTGCAACCGGGACAACCACGCGAAAGCGATGTTTTTTTGCATGTGTTGGAAGTCGGAGATAAAACACTTAAATCCAGTGCAAATCCGCAGGTGGAAATGAATGGAGAGAATGTGAGCTTGCGTCTTATGGCGCCTGACGGACAGTTGGTGACGCTACATTTTAACCGGAGGGGAGTTCTGGGTGGTTCTATAATCTGGCCAGGACAATCGGCAGTTTCCCTGGCGGCTGTGCCCGCCTCGCAACTTCCCGGTTAGACGCTGCATGAATCTTCTCTGGGACGGTTGAGCCGTGTTGGTTTAGAATGGAGGAAAAGATTTTGTATTTGCAAAACGGTTATGTCTTCCTCCACCCATCCCGCCGCGCCGTTGGTGCGCCTCTTTCAGGACAGGATCTTGCCGCAACTGGAATCGAGCAGGGGCGGTAATTTCATTGTCATGCGCGCCCGTCGGCAGGAATTGGTATTACCTTCTGCAACTACAGCCCTACCGTTGGAACTCCGGGGCAAACGGGTGGCCGTGCGCAACGCTCCGGTGTTTGCCCGCGCCGCTCAATTAGCCGCGCGTTGGCCGCGCGATGGCTTGCAGGAATTGCGCATTCCTAAAATGACGGTTGTAACGGCGGGAAGGGCGGCCATTCGAGCCGGGAATTATGTTCTCCAATGTCCGGTGGGCACGATCCTTTTTTTGCCTCAGGGCGTGCCGCACACCGATTCGACCTTTTCCCATTTGGAAACATTGCCGCCGGAAGACGAGCAGTGTTCATTGCTTCATTTCACTCCCATGATCAGTGGATTGGCCTGCCGAATGTGCCACAGCACGCGGCAAAAGCATTTTCCGTCCCGGCAGGGCGAGAAGGTTTTTTTACACCGTCCGCAGATTCTGCAACTCTTCTACATGCTCGCCGAAGAGATTGGTCATGAACCGCAAAAACTTTCACCGGCCAGCGAGCAGGTTATTAACTCGTTCCTATTAACTTTAATGAATAGCATGGCGCGCGATCTCCTCGATCAGCAATTCCTCCTGCAGGAAATCGCCGCCGAAGAGAACACGGAAAACATGCTTTCGGCCAGTTCAATCGAAAAGACGGTTTCTTATATTAACGTGCATTACGCCGAATCCCTCTCGCTGGAGGAGGTGGCACGGCGCTTCTTCTTTTCACGTGCCCAGTTCACCCGCAAATTCCGCGATCACACCGGGCAGAGCTTTCTGGAATATCTCAATGCCCGCCGTCTCGAACAGGCGCGCAAACTATTGATAGAAACCGACTGGACAGTGATGATGATTACCCGCTACGTCGGCTACTCCTCACCAACTTACTTCCATCGTCTTTTCCTGCGTGAGGTTGGTATGACACCGCTTGACTACCGCCAGCAGCAAAGAAACAAGGATTTGCCGTCGAGTGTGAAAAAATAAATCTATCCGATCGGATATGCCTGTAGCGGAATGGGGAGTTAGGGTGAGGGTTGGACGGGGTACAATGAAATCAGCACGCTGCGATTGCATGCCGATTTTAATTCTGGAGGCGGGACTACAATGTCGATGAGTCTTGGTCGGAAAAACTATCAGGTTCGTGGGTTTACTCTCATAGAACTTCTTGTTGTAATAGCGATAATAGCAATATTGGCGGCGATTCTCTTTCCGGTCTTTGCACGCGCTCGGGAAAATGCTCGTCGATCGAGTTGTCAGAGTAACCTCAAGCAGCAGGGTTTGGCCATTTTGCAGTACACGCAGGATTACGATGAGAAGTTTCCGCTGGCGCTCATCAATATTACTACGCCACCTGTTCCTCCGGGAGGAATATGGAGTGGTAACTATTGGTTCTGGCCTCAGTTGGCTTATACCTATCATAAAAGTACACAGGTCTTTTTCTGTCCTTCCTCAAGTTACCCGATTCAGTCTGGCGCACCGGAAAACTCGAAAGAAGGACACTACGCCGCCAATCGTTTATTAATCCCTACTGCAACCCCAAGCATTGCTTTAGCGAGTGTAATTGCACCGGCTGGAACATACTTGCTGCTTGACGGCAGTCAGTATGTTGTGCGTCCTTCGGACGTATTAAATCCAGCGCAAGATTATTTCTTGCCTGGTTCCGCAGCATTTACGACAGCACCTACTTTTCTGACAACGGACAATAAACGTGCTCTTAAAAAAGATTATGAAACCGGCCGCCACTTTGGCGGCGTGAACATCGCCTATGCCGATGGGCATGTGAAGTGGCTTAAGAGCGATAAGGTGCATGCCGAAGCGAGAGCATACAGTGCTTCCCTTCATTCTAAAAGTGCGTGGGATCCCGAAGCACAAAATAATTAATTCATTGGCACAATCAGTAGGCTGTAAAATAATTAATTAACCCTTTGTAAGCGAGTCGCCCGTCATGAAGAACCGCGCGCGTAAGCGAGTCGGGTATGGGCAGGCATTGTAATAAGCCAAATACAGTCTCAGAATAAGCAAGAAGTCCGCGGATACCCGGCTTGCTTACGCGCGCGGTTCTTCAGGTGAACCACAGACGTAAACAATTACTTTACAGACTAATCAGTATGAAATTATCAATTGTCTATCGGTTATTAGCCGTTGCGTTGGGAAGCAGTAGTCTATTCTTATCTACGGCCCATGCCCAGGAACTTTTAAAGTTAGGCGAAAACGGCAAAACCGATTACGTTATCTACCACGAGCCGGACGCCGTTTCTTCGATCACGACAGCTGCTGCCGAGTTGCAAAGCTATTTTCAAAAATCGACCGGTTTCAAGCCTGAAATTAAAGTTTCTGCGACGGCCCCAACGACTCCCTACATCAGCCTGGGCCTTACAGCGGCTGCCAGAGCCGCCGGGGTAGGACAGGTCTCACAGGAGAACGACGGCTATCGCACTGTGGTGCGCGGCAAGAATCTTTACATCCTGGGGCACGATACGGCCTCGGGCGAGGTAACTTGGAAGAGCGGGGTTTCGGTTGGTACTTCCAATGGAATCTATGGTTTTTGTGAAGAGTATCTGGGTGTGAAATGGGTGTTGCCCGGCGACCTGGGTGAAGAGATTTCGCGTCGCAACAGCGTAACGGTTCCGGCTAATCTCGATCACACCGAAATTCCGGCCTTCAACTATCGCCAATTACCTTACATTGGTCGCGATAGGGCGGCAGTCAATTGGTCGCGGCGGCAGCGCGTGATTCGTGAAACCCAATTTTCACGCGTGCGGCACAGCCATAACTGGGAGATCATTCCGGCATCACTCTATGACCAGCATCCCGATTGGTTTGCCCTGGTCAATGGCAAACGACAAATTCCTACCGGGCGCTATAAGCTTGAAACCACCAACCCCGCACTGGTGCAGGCTTTCGCCGATAAAGTGATTGAAGAGTTTCGTGTCGACCCTACCCTGAAAACGTTTTCGCTTTCACCTTCGGATGGCGGCGGTTGGAGCGAGACGCCCGAAGCGTTGGCTTTGCAAGAAAAAGACCCGCACGGCAATCCTTCGCGAACGCCGCTGGTGCTTAAGTTTTATAACGATGTCGCAAAAATCGTGGGTAAGGAGTTCCCCGACCGCAAACTGGGAGGCTATATCTACGCCGACTATCTCTATCCGCCTGCGGCGGGCATCCCCAAATTGGAACCGAACCTGCAACTCATGGTCGCGACTTCCAATTCCTATGGCTACCAGTTGCATCGCCGGGCGGTGCAGGAAGATTGGGACAAGTTGATGCGTGCCTGGGGCGAAGCGGCTTCAGCTAGTGGTGCGGAAATCTACTATTACGATTTGCCGACCTATTTCAAGCAAACCGTGGGCGTGGTCACACCACCGGCACCAGAGATTTTGAATTTTGTCTTTTCGCGACTGGTAAAGTATGGCTTTGATGGTGTTTATATCTATGGCGTGGAAGGCTGGCCGCAATCCGGCCCGACCAATTATGCGTTGGCTAAACTGCTGTGGGACCCGACGCAAAACGCCGAAGAACTGTGCCGCGACTATTATCGCCTTACCTACGGCAGTGAAGCCGCTCCGCATATCGAAGCGATTTATAACCTGCTTGATGAAACCTTTCACGGCTATTACAACCGTCACCAGGATGCGAGCTACAACCTGACCCCAACTTTCCACACCGAAATCTACGGCCCTACCTATGAGCAGGTGGAAGCTCATTTCCTCAAAGCACAGCATGCCGCTAAAGAAGCCAGGCAAAAAAGTCGCTTGCAGCTTTTCGGCCAGATTCTTTCGCTGCTGCAATGGAACCTGAAAGCCAACAACGCGCTGCCGCAAACCTATCGTTCGGCACTCACTTTGAACGACGATGAAATCGATATTCTCTTCATGAATCCCGGCAGGGACATCAACATCACCGCGCTGGGCACGGAGATGAAGCCCGAAACCGTCAACTGGCAAGCCTCGTCCATGCAACCGGTGGCCGAACTGAAAGTGCAAGGCTTCCCCACGCGAAGTGATGTGCGCATGTTGCTGTATGCGCCTCGACGCGGTGAAATCACGCTCTCGATTCCTCGTCTCAATTCGCAGGGTGAATTCGTGCGCTACACCTTACTGGATGCTTCTAACCGCAAACAACTGCGGGCCGGTGCCCTGCGAGCGGGACGCGTGCTGCGTTTCCCTGCCGAGGCCGGCAAAGCCTATCTGCTCGATATCGCCAACACCTGGTCTTCGCTTCGTTTCGATGTGGAAGGCGCGCAGGTTGCCTATAAAACCAATGTGCTGCATCGCGGTTTTCGCGTCGAAACCAATGCGCTCTTGCAAGAGAAGACCCCGATGAGCTTTGATGTGCCGGTGGGTGGCAAGGAGTTCAGCATCACCATTAATGGAGGCGGGGTTGTGGCCGATGTGGTTTCACCTTCTGGCAAAGTAGTTGGGACTATCGATACGCGCAGCACAGCTATTGCCCGTGTGCAAGTGCCGGAAGTCGAAAGTGTCGAAGGCACCTGGCAGCTTGTGATGCACCGTCCGGAAGAAGAAAGAAACGTTTATGTCGTGCTCGATAAGGCGTTGCCGCAGTGGTTTTATGCCTCGCCGCAGCAGGTCTTTGATATTAAGGAACAGTCGTAACGAATAATGAAACTATTAACACAAGGCTGTAAGGTCGCTCTTTTTGGTGCCGGTGTTCTGCTTTTACCGGCCAACCTGGTTCTGGCACAGGAGAAACTGAGCCTGGGACAAGATGGCAAGACGACTTATGTGATTTATCACGATGCTTCTGCGCCGTCGTCAGTAAAAGATGCCGCCCGCGATTTAAAAAGCTATTTTCAAAAAGTTGCCGGATTTTCGCCCGAGATTCGCACCGATGTGCTATCGCTACAAACGCCTTACATCAGCCTGGGCGATACTGCCCAGGCCCGCGCTGCGGGGCTGGGTGCGGCGGCCATCACGCCAGATGGATATCGCATGGCGGTGCGCGGCAAAAACCTCTACATCGTGGGGCAAGATACGCCTGCCGGGCAGGTGACGGCTCTGGGTGGCAATTCAGCCGGGACTGCGAACGGTATCTACACGTTTTGCGAAGATTATCTGGGGGTGCGTTGGCTTTCGCCCGGCGACCTGGGCGAGGAAACGCCAAAGCGCAGCCAGATAACCGTGCCCGACAACCTCGACCGGACCGAAATCCCGGTTTTTAATTATCGCAGCCTGGCCTATATCGGGCAGGGGGCAGCGGTGGAAACCTGGCGACGCCGGCAGAAGAACGGGAAAAGCGAGCAGGTCGCCAAAGTGCGGCACGATCATCACTGGACACAAACCATCCCCTCTAATTTATATGACAAGCATCCCGATTGGTTTGCTGAAATCGATGGCAAGCGTCAAATCCCCACCGGACGTTATAAGCTTGAAACAACTAACCCCGAGCTGATACAAGCCTATGCCGACAAGGTGATGGAGACGTTTCGCGCCAAGCCCGACCAGAAGTGGTATTCGCTTTCACCTTCGGATGGCGGTGGTTTCAGCGAGAGCGTTGCGTCCAAGAAACTCTGGGAAATCGCACCCAATGGTGAATGGTCGGTAACCCCGCTCGTTCTCAAATTCTATAACGATGTGGCGAAAATCGTCGGTAGGGAGTTCCCCGGCCACAAACTGAGCGGCTTGATTTATTCCAATTACGTTTATCCGCCTGCGGCCGGTATTCCTAAAATGGAGCCAAACCTGGCCTTTATGGTGGCTGGCGGTATGACGGCAGGCTATCGTTTATATCGCCCTGAAGTGCGCAAAAGCTGGGAAGATGTCATCGGTGCCTGGGGCAATGCCGCGCGCGATTCGGGGGCCGATATCTACAGCTACGATCTACCGGCCTATTTCAAGCAGAATATGGGCGTTATCACCCCGCCTGCGCCGGAACTGCTCAACTTCGTGTTTTCACGACTCGATAAATATGGCTATAGTGGTGAATACATCTATGGCGCCGATGGTTGGGAACAGTCCGGCCCCGGCAACTATGCCAAGGCAAAATTGTTGTGGAATCCCAGGCTCGATGCGGTTGAACTTTGCCGTGAGTATTATCGCGCTGCCTATGGCGCTGAAGCTGCGGTTTATGTCGAGCAGATGTATAACGTGTTGGATGTTGCTTTCAAAGAATTTTATATTCGCAAACCCGAAGCGTTTTATAACCTTACTCCCGATTTTCTCACTGAACTCTATGGGCCGCGCTACGCTGAGATAGACGCGCTCTTTTTGAAGGCGCAGGCCGTGGTGGGAGAAGGCAAGCAGCGCCGCCGCCTGCAGCAGTTGGGCTATGTGCTTTCAGTGTTGCAGTGGAACTTGAAAGTCAACGGGGCACTGCCGCAGAGCTTCCGTTCGGCCTTAACTCTTAGCGACGATGAGATTGATAAGGTTATCAGTGAATTGAAATGGGCTGGCACCGGTGGCGAAATGCGGGCCGAAACCAGTAAATACAGCACCCGCCTTGTGTCTGTGCCAAGCGCAGATAGCGTTGTTTCGGCTTCCGTCGTTCCCACACGGAGCGATACCCGCATGTTGCTTCATGCACTGCAGGCAGGAGAAGTGACAGTTGTCAGCAAAACTCTCGATTCCCTCGGTGAATTGGTGCTCTATTCGCTGTATGATGCAGCCGATAATAAATTGCTCAAATCGGGTGCGATTCGCGCCGGGCGAGAAATTCGTTTTCCTGCCGGGGCTGGTAAAACTTATCGTCTCGATATTAATAATGTCTGGTCGTCGCTTCGTTTCGAGGTGCAAGGTGCCGTTGTCGCTTATCGGGCCAACGCCCAGCATCGTGGTTTTCGTATCAATGGTCACGAATTGAGCGATGACCGCACTCCGCTGGCTTTTAAAGTTCCGGCTGGCACGAAAGGCTTCAACGTCACCATCAACGGTGCCAACGTGCTGGTCGATGTGATTGCACCGAGTGGCCAAAAAATCGGCACGGTTGATACGCGAAAAACCCCTATCTCCCGCGTGCAAATCCCTGAAAGTGAAAGCAGCGAAGGCTACTGGAAGCTGGTGCTGCATAAACCAGCCGAATCTGTTGCCGTGTTTTATATCGTGCTGGACGAAAAACTGCCGCAATGGATTTTCCCAAATCCGGCGCGAGCATTGGAAATCTCATCTGCGAGCTGATAGACCAAAAGACGGAAGTATAAAAATGACAACAACTCTCCTTGAACCTGAAGTAAAAACTATTCCTCAATCGATTGTCACCGCTTCCAAGAAGCGTTACGCCATCGTAGGCCTCGGCGCACGGGCGCGTATGTTCACCGATGCCATTGCCTCACAATATAACGATGTAGCCGAAATCGTAGGCTTGTGCGATATCAGCCCCACACGCATCGAGTGGCATAATAATCGCTTACACGAACTACACGGTCATGGCCCGGTGGAGGGCTTTGGTGCCGACGAGTTCGAAGCGATGATTGAGCGTAAGCAGGTAGATGTGGTCATTGTGACGACGATGGATGTTTTGCATCATGAATATATCGTGCGCGCCATGAACGCCGGTTGCGATGTCATTGTGGAAAAGCCGATGACCATCGACGCCGAAAAAGCCGCCATCATCCACGAAACGATGCAGCGCACCGGTCGCCATTTGAGCGTGACATTCAATGTTCGGTACCAGCCCCTCTCCACCAAAGTGCGCGAACTGATTGCCGGCGGCGTCATCGGCAAACCGCTCTCGGTAAATTTAAATTACTCACTCGATACTAAACACGGAGCCGATTATTTCCGGCGCTGGCACCGCGATAAAGCCAACTCCGGTGGGCTTTTGGTGCATAAAGCCACCCATCATTTCGATCTGGTGAACTGGCTCATCGATTCGGTGCCCGAAGAAGTTTTTGCTTTTGGCGATTTGAAATTCTATGGCAAGGAAGCTGCCGAAGGGCGTGGCGAAAACTACGACTACGAACGTTATACCGGCAGTGAAGCTTCAAAGAACGATCCTTTCGCCATGCGTCTGGATGAAAGCGATTACACCCGCACTCTCTACCTCAATGCCGAAAACGAAGGTGGTTATGTGCGCGATAAGAACGTGTTCGGCTCGGGCATTACCATTGAAGATACGATGGGCGTGCTGGTGCGCTATCGTAACGGTGCTATCATGAACTATTCTCTTATCGCCTACGCTCCTCAGGAGGCTTACGAGTTGTATATCACCGGTGATAAGGGCCGCATCGAAGTACGTTTCTACCGCACGCCGCATACGCTGGATGAAAACTTCCAGATTAAAAACGAGATGGTTGATAAGTATACGGTGCGCGTTTTCCCCATGTTCCGCGAAGCTTACGACGTGGAAATCCCCAAAGCCGAAGGTAGCCACGGCGGCGGCGACGTGCTGATGCTTGAACATTTGCTCTCGGGTAAGGAGATTGACGACCCGTTGCATCGTTATGCTACCTATGAAGACGGCCTGGCTTCGCTGGGTCTGGGTATCGCCGCCAACGAAGCAATTGCGACCGGCAAGCCAGTGCGGGTGAGTGAAGTTGTGGCGATGGATTGATTTAGCTGAGCAACGACAGAGTAAGGGGAGGCATCATAATGGATGCCTCCCCTTTTTTGCGCTGGACAAGTGCATCTATTTGCGAACCCAGAGCGTGAGCGACGGGCACGATTTCTTTGCTTCACCTGGCTTATTGCCCGTGCCCGTCGCTCACGCTCTGGGTTCGCAAATAGAGTTCAATGCATCGACTCTAAGAGTCTGCATGCAAAAAAAATGAATATACAGAGCAATTATGTGTTTCCTGTTTCTGGGCGATCACGATCATGCTCAAGAATCATCTATAATTAAAAAATCATTTCATCTTATAATGCTCGTAAAGCTTCACAGCTATGACTGCTACCCATCCCGTCGCCCCTCTCCTGCGAATTCTGCAGGATAAAATGTTACCTTTGCTGGGAGCCGGGGTATCCAACACTTTAGTGGTGGCCCGTGCCCATCGTAAGGAACTCATACTGCCTCCCGGGGTAGCGGCGCTGCCGTTGCAACTGCGGGGCAATCGTGTTGCGGTGCGTAGCGCCCGGGTGTTCGACCGTGCCGCACAGTTGGCGGCGCGCTGGCCCCGCGATGGTATGCAGGAATTGCGTATCCCTAAAATGATGTTCGTGACGACGGGTATGGCAGCGATTCGGGCTGGGAACTACATTTTGCAATGTCCGCCGGGAACCATGCTGTTTATTCCGCAAGGGATACCGCATACCAACGCCGTTCCTTCCCATCTCGAAACCCTGCCGCCGGAATTTGAGCATTGTGGTCTGCTGCATTTCACCCCCATGATTAGCGGTTTGGCCTGCCGTACCTGTTACAGCACGCGCGAGATGCATACTTCCCGGCGACAGGGAGAGAAAGCGTTTTTACATCGCCCGCAAATTTTGCAACTCTTCTATATGCTGGCCGAGGAAATCGGGCAGGAAGCGCAAATGCCGTCGCTAACCAGTAAGCAAGTTATTGACGGTATGTTGTTGACGCTCATCAGAAGCATCGTTCGCGATTTGTTCGACGAGGAGTTTTTGTTGCAAGATGTCGCTGCCGAAGATAATACGGAAAACATCCTTTCAAACAATGCGATAGAAAAGGCCGTTGCCTATATCAACGTGCATTATGCCTCTGCCTTATCTCTGGAGGATGTAGCACGCCGGTTTTTCTTCTCACGTTCCCAGTTCACCCGCAGTTTTCGCCAGCATACCGGACAAAGCTTTCTTGAATATCTCAACGCCCGGCGCATCGAGCAGGCGCGCAAGCTGCTCATTGAAACCGATTGGACCTCGGCCATGATTACGCGCTACGTCGGTTTTTCTTCCCCGGCCCACTTTCACCGCCTGTTTCTCCGCGAGACAGGAATCACTCCCATGCAATACAGACAGCAAAAAAGGGGCGGGGAAGAGGTTGTCTAAGGTGTTAAAAATACCCGATCGAGCAAGGGTGTGGCGGAATGAGGAGTTATTTGTCTTTGCCGGCGGGGTACAATGAGAACAGTAGGTTGCTGATGTGTATTAAAACCATTTCAAGGGGCGAATTTATATGCCGTTACATTCTGGCCGAAAGCAGCACGGTTTTACATTAATAGAGCTTCTTGTTGTTATTGCTATCATATCAATACTTGCGGCGATACTCTTCCCTGTTTTCGCGCGAGCGCGGGAAAATGCCCGGCGCACCAGTTGCCTGAGCAACGTCAAACAGATTGGCATCGGGTTCATGATGTATGCGCAGGATTTCGATGAGCGGATGCCACCGTCCTGGATTCTGGCACCTGATAGCAACTGGAAATATCCTAACGGTGTCACCGCCGATTCAACCCGAACCTGGTATCTCCTGATCTATCCTTATGTCAAGAATATGCAGGTTTATAACTGCCCCAGCGCCGACCCAGGTCTGCAATATACCGGGAATTACAACACCGCTGCTTTTCCGTATTCCTACAACTATAAGGCACCGGAGAATATTGGTTGTGGTTCCACTTATAATTGCGGTGTTTCCATGGGGCTGCCGCAGGACGCCGGCGCAACGCAGGCGGCGATTGAAGATCCCACCGGGACCATCCTCGTCACCGAAGGCAGCATGTTTATTATCCAGTTCTATAACAACACATTGCCGACAGAAGCCCAGGTGAAGGCAACAGGCGGTGGCGGCACTTACTTCGTCAGGTCGGCGCGCGCTCGGCACCTAGACACCATGTCGACGCTATTTGTGGATGGTCACGTTAAAGCCATGAACTGGAAAACCATTCTTGGCGCCCAGAATCCCGATACCATCAAGTATTGGACGACGGCATCTCAAGCCTTGAAATAAATAGTAAGTCAGTATTTATTACCGGTCACGTCAACAATATGAAAAAACTCGTTTCTCTCGTTATTTCCGGCATGGTTTGCTCGGTTTCTCTGGCTACCATCAAACCAGCGTTAGCCCAGGTCACCATTGCCGCGCAGGGCAAGAGTAATCTCGCTATCGTCATTCCCGCAACGGCTCCTTCCACGGTGCAAAATGCCGCAGCGGAATTTCAAAAGTGCGTGCAGCTTGCCACCGGCGCGCAATTGCCGGTGCAAAAAGACGATGCACCGCTCAATTCGGCTTTCATCAGTTTAGGTAACACCCGGTTTTTTTTTTTCACGCAGAAGACGGCATACGATATGGGTGAAGATACTTATCGCAT
>DAITOV010000094.1:11114-14648 GCA_036833945.1 Abditibacteriia bacterium | reverse complement strand
GAGCACCCCGCGCAAAATGCGTCAGGCCGCTTTCCGCACCGTGCTGAACTCCCGTCTGCAAAACGACCGTCTCTTTGTGATCGACGGTGCCTTGGCCGATGCCAAGACCAAGACGTTCGTGGCAACTCTCAACGCCATTGGCTTGAGCGAGCAGAAAGTGCTCTTCGTCACCGGAAGCGGCGACGAGAATTATATTTTGTCCTCACGTAACCTGCCTCTGGTCACGGTGCAAACTGTTGGTCAAACCAACACCACCGATGTCCTGCGCAGCGATGCCGTTCTTTGCACCAGCGCAGGTTGGGCCGAGCTGGTAGCACGTATCGAGGGCACCTTGAATGAAGCGGAGGCAGCATGAGCAAAGCACTTCAACAAATCATTGAGCGCCCGATCATCACTGAAAAGAGCGTGCGTTTGAGCCAGCAGGGACGTTATACGTTCCGTTGCCGCACCAGCGCCAACAAAATTGAAATCGCTCAGGCTGTCGAGCAGTTGTTCGACGTGCCGGTAGCCAGCGTGAACACGCTGATCGTGAAAGGACGCACCCGTCAGGTCGGCCGTCGCCGTCCCGGTAAAACGCCGGACTGGAAGAAGGCGATCGTGACTTTGTCAGCGGACGCTAAGCCGACGCGCTTGAAGGAAATCTTCGAAGGCGCCTAAACCGGCAAACCCAGGTAATGCCGCTGTAATAACTATATTGCCTGGCACACATCATTACGAAAATGGCACTTAAATCTTACAATCCTACCAGCCCGGCGCGTCGCACCATGACGGTCATCAAAAATGACCAATTGGCCGACAAGCGCCCGGAAAAGTCGCTGACCGAACCGCTCAAACAGAAAGCGGGTCGTAACAATCAGGGCCGCAAAACGATGCGTAACCGCGGTGGCGGTCACAAGAAGCTCTATCGCCGCATCGACTTCAAGCGTCGCAAGGACGGTATCGTCGGCACTGTAACGGCGCTGGAATACGACCCCAATCGTTCGGCCAACATCGCGCTGGTAGAATATGCCGACGGCGAAAAGACCTACATCCTGGCTCCCAACGGTTTGAAAACCGGCGACACGGTGCTCAGCGGCGTTGAAGCAGATATCCGCCCTGGCCACTGTTTGCCCCTGGAGCGTATCCCGGTCGGCACCCTGATTCACAACGTAGAAATGATCCCCGGCAAGGGCGCGCAGATGGCGCGTTCGGCTGGAGTTGCGGCTGAGCTTTCCGCCAAAGAAGGCAAGATGGCCCTCATTAAAATCCCCAGTGGCGAAGTGCGCTTAGTGCAGCTCGCCTGCCGCGCCACCATCGGTGTCGTGGGCAACTCAGAATGGGGAACCATCCGCTGGGGTAACGCCGGCCGCATGCGTCATCGCGGTATCGTCCCGCACGTTCGTGGTAAGGCCATGAACCCCAACGACCACCCGCACGGTGGTGGCGAAGGCCGTGCTCCGATTGGCCGCCGTAAGAGTGGTCCGGTTTCGGCAACGGGTGTGAAGGCGATTGGCTTCAAGACTCGTAAGTCCAAAAAGCCCAGCGATAAGCTGATTGTCCGCAAGAGGGGAAAGAAATAATTCAATGTCGAGGGCCGGTTGAAGTAGTCAATACCGGCTCTCGAATTGGAGCGAAGCGATTATGGCACGTTCATTAAAAAAGGGTCCGTTTTGTGATGACCATCTGATGAAGAAAATCATGCAGATGAATCAGGCGGGCGAGAAGAAAGTAATCAAGACCTGGAGCCGCCGTTCGATGATCTTCCCGGAAATGATCGGACACACCATCGGCGTTCATGACGGACGCAAGCATGTGCCGGTCTATGTTCAGGAGAACATGGTCGGACATAAGTTGGGCGAGTTTTCGCCGACACGCGTTTTTAAGCGTCACGGTGGACATACGGAACGGGCAGGGAAACATTAATACGGCGATAGGCTTTGCCTGTGTAAGCAGCAAGGCCTGAGTCGAAGTGAAGCGTTATGGCACGAGCGATATTACGACATTTGAGGATGACGCCGTTGAAAGTGCGTCGAGTGGCGAATCTGGTGAAAGGCAAATCCGTCGAGGAGGCCCAGAACATCCTGGCACTCGATACTCACATTGCCTCGCCGGTATTGGCGAAGGTAATCAAAAGCGCTGCGGCTAATGCCGTGAACAACGAAGGCGCTAATGAAGATAAGCTGTTTGTCAGCACGGTAATGATTGATAAGAGCAAGACTCTCAAGCGTTATCTCCCGCGTTCACGCGGCCGTGCCGATCAGTTGAAAAAGCGCATGAGCCACATCACGGTTGTGGTGGAGGAGCGGGCTTAAAGGCTCAGAGGCTTGTGACGATTGGCTTTTAGCTCTCGCGGGAGTTGAGAAAGCCGGCGACTAAAAGCCGATTGCAAGGATACTATGGGACAAAAGATTCACCCTTACGGACTGCGACTGGGAATTATTAAAACCTGGCAGAGCCGCTGGTACAGCAAAGACAACTACAAAGAATATTTGCTGGAAGACGACAAGATTCGCAAATTCATCAAGTCGTATTTGAAGAAGAAGGCTACCGCCGGTTCGCGTGGCGGACGCGATCGTTATAACGATCCTGCGCTCTCTCGCATTGAAATCGAGCGCACTGCCAATCGCGTTCTGGTCAAGCTGCACACGGCACGTCCCGGTGTTATCATCGGCCAGCGTGGTAAGGACATTGAAGATTTGCAGAAGAAGCTCTTCAAGGAAGTCGGACACGATGTTCGTGTCACCGTTGAAGAGATTCGCCAGCCGAACCTGGACGCGCAGTTGGTAGCCGAAAGCGTAGCCCAGCAGATCGAGCGCCGCGTGGCTTTCCGCCGCGCCATGCGCCAGACGGTGCAGCGCACCATGAAAGACGGTGCCGAAGGTATCCGTTTGCTGTGCTCGGGCCGTTTGGCCGGTGCGGAAATCGCCCGCCACGAACAGGCTCGCGACGGCAAAGTGCCGTTGCACACCCTGCGTGCCGACATCGATTACGGTTTTGCCGAAGCAAACACCACCTACGGTAACATCGGCATCAAGTGCTGGATTTACCGTGGCGACATCATCGGTGATGAAAGCGCCCCGGCAGTGAGCATGAGCCGTGGCCGTGGCCGCCGGAATTTTAACGAAGAGTAAATTGATCTTTGATCGTTGATCTTGGGTCTTAGATTTTAGAACTCGGAGTGTCGTATTGAAAATTCCGGGTTTTTGTAAGGACTGATTATTATGTTGATGCCTAAGCGCACCAAATATCGGAAGCAGATGCGCGGACGCCGTGCCGGTGCCGCGACGCGCGGCAACTACATTGCGTTTGGCACCTATGCCTTGCAAGCGCAGGAAACGGCATGGATCACCTCCCGCCAGATCGAGTCGGCTCGTATTGCGATGACCAGCTATATCAAGCGTGGCGGTAAGGTGTGGATCCGTGTGTTTCCGGACAAACCGGTCACCAAAAAGCCGGCCGAAACCCGCATGGGTTCGGGTAAGGGCTTGCCGGAGTTCTGGGTTGCCGTTGTCAAGCCGGGCCGTATCATGTTTGAAATGTCGGGCGTAGCTCCCG
>DAITOV010000094.1:0-11104 GCA_036833945.1 Abditibacteriia bacterium | reverse complement strand
AAGAAGCGATGCGTCGTGGCGCGATGAAGTTGCCGATCAAGGCGAAATTTATCATGCGCGAGGAGGAAGCCAGTGGCGGAGCTGAATAAATTTGTGGGCGACGGTGGCGATAAGAAAGTGAAGACGCAAGATTTGCGCAAAGCCATCCGTGAAGCCGATGAGACTGAATTGCAGGACATTTTGAATAGCGTGCAGACGGAACTGTTCGAGCAGCGCACACAGGCGCTCATGCAGCAGCTCCCGAACCCGATGCGTATTCGCCAGTTGAAGAAGCTGGTCGCCCGCATCCACACCGAGCTCGGCGCGCGCAGCCTCAAGCAGGCCGCTTAAGAAAAAGTACTCCTGTAGGAGACAAGGCAAATTCTGATGGCAGATACGACAGAACAGATTGAAATCAACAGCATCGACCGCAGCGCCCGCAAAGTGCGCGAAGGGTTGGTTGTGAGTGATAAGATGGATAAGACCGTTGTAGTAGCGGTCGAGCGACTCAAGCGCCACCCCTTGTATGGGCGCGTGCAGCGAGTCACCAAGAAATTCAAGGCGCATGACGAAGCCAACGAATGCAAGCCGGGCGACCGTGTGCGCATTATGGAAACGCGTCCCATCAGCAAGGACAAGTGCTGGCGCGTTTTGGAAATTGTCGAACGAGCAAGATAAGAAGAAGAGGCGGCTCGGTCGTCGGTATGTTTGATGCCGTGCGCCGATGCCTGAACGCCTGGAGAAACAATGATTCAGAACGAGACGCGATTGCGTGTTGCAGACAATTCGGGAGCGCGAGAAGTCCTTTGTATCCGCGTGATGAAGGGTAGCAACGCGAAATTTGGAAATATTGGCGACGAGATTATGTGCGCCGTTAAAGATGCGATCCCGGGCGCTCCGGTCAAAGAGCATCAAGTAGTTCGTGCCGTGATCGTGCGCACGGTGTCTGGTGTACAACGCGCAGATGGCAGCCATATCCGTTTCGACGACAACGCTGCCGTCATCATCAACGATGAAGGCAATCCCCGCGGCACCCGTATTTTCGGCCCGGTCGCACGTGAATTGCGCGATCGTCGTTATATGAAAATCGTCAGCCTTGCGCCGGAGGTGCTCTAATTATGGCCAAAGCACAAAAGAAACAGAAATTGGCGATTCGCAAAGATGACATGGTCATTGTCCTCTCCGGCGAAGGCCGTTCCAAGACGCCGCGCAAAGTTCTGAGCGTGTTGCCGTATGAAGGCAAAGTCGTTGTCGAAGGCGTCAACCTGATCAAAGATTCCCAGAAAGCCAACCAGCAGGGCGGCCAGGCCGGCAACGAAGAGAACTTCGTTGAGAAGGCTTATCCGATCCATGCCTCCAAGGTAGCTTTGATCGACCCCAAGAGCGGAAAACAAACCCGCGTGCGCTACGAAACCGGCAAAGACGGCAAGAAGCAGCGTGTTGCCGTTAAGAGCGGACAGGCAATATAAGATGCATTTTAAGTGCTGAATAGTGAAACACTATCACTATTGACGGCTTGAAATTGAGTAGAAAGAAAATGACTCCTTATCTAAAAGAGCAATATAACGGACCGGTAACCGAAGCGTTGAGCAAACAGTTTGGTTATGCCAACGTCATGCAGTTGCCGCGTCTGGAAAAAATTGTCGTCAACATGGGTGTTGGCGATGCAAAAGACGACTCCAAACTGATGGATGCCGCCGTTGCCGATCTGGCGACGATTACCGGACAAAAGCCCGCCGTGCGCCGTGCCCGCAAGTCGATTGCGAACTTCAAGATTCGCGAAGGCCAGGCCATCGGTTGCATGGTGACCTTGCGCGGAGATCGCATGTGGGAATTCATGCACCGCCTGATTCACGTGGCACTGCCGCGTATCCGCGACTTCCAGGGTATCCCCGACAAGAGTTTCGACGGTCGTGGAAACTATTCGCTGGGTCTTCGCGAACAGGTGATCTTTCCGGAGATCAATATTGACAAGGTCGTAAAGACGCGTGGTTTGGACATTACATTCGTGACCAGCGCTCAGACTGACGATGAGGCCCGCGCGTTGTTGCGTGAATTGGGCTTGCCGATGAAGAAATCGTAAATTAAGGAAGATTATGGCGAGAAAAAGTTCGATAGCCAAAACCAAGCGCCTGAATGCCAAGCCGGTATTGGCGGCGCGAGTAAAGAATCGTTGCAACCGTTGCGGACGCCCCCGTGGTTATATGCGTCGTTTCGGAATTTGCCGGATTTGTTTCCGCGAAATGGGCCATCAGGGATTAATTCCTGGCGTAACCAAGAGTTCGTGGTAAATTAAAGTTCTTTGCTTTTAGAATTGGCTTGAAGCTAAAGCTATAAACTAACAGCTATCAGCTTAACGCTCATCGCTGTAAGGATTGAAATGCAGACAGACCCCATTGCAGATTTTTTGACATCGATTCGGAACGCCAACACGGCCAAGCACGATGATATCGTCGTGCCGTCGTCGAAGCTCAAAATCGAGATTGCGCGTATCCTTCAGGAAGAAGGATATATTGAAGGTTACGAGACCCTGCCGGCAGAAAGCGGCAGGGCAGGCGCCGGCACCCAGGGACGTTTGCGTGTGGTGTTGCGCTATCAGGGTGGACGCGAACGCGTCATCAACCACATTGAACGCGTCTCCAAGCCGGGCCGTCGTGTTTATGTCGGTAAAGCCGATATCGACCGCGTTCAGGGTGGCCTTGGTGTGGCTATTTTAACCACGCCGCGTGGTGTTCTCACCGACCGTGCGGCGCGTCGCGCCGGTGTAGGCGGCGAGTTGCTGGCGAAAGTGTATTAACAGCTAAAGCAGAACAGAGGATTATCAGGAGACCGGATGTGGCATTGCGCCTTCATCTTTGAGTCCTGGATTCGAAATTCTGACTTTTGACTTCTGGAGTTACTATGTCACGAGTAGGACGCGCGCCCATTACCGTTCCCAAGGGCGTTACTATTGAACTGAACAACGGCGAGGCCGTCGTGAAAGGCCCGAAAGGGCAGGTCACGGCACCGGTTCACGCCGAGATCAGTGTGGAAGAGCAGGACGGACAGTTGCTGGTGCAGCGTCCCTCCGACGCACCTCGTCATCGCGCACTGCACGGTTTGACGCGTGCGCTTCTCAACAACGCGGTCATCGGTGTGAGCGAAGGCTTCACTCGCGTGCTGGAACTGCGTGGCGTGGGTTACCGCGCCGAAGCTGCCGGCAAGAACCTCAACCTGGCGCTTGGCTATTCGCACCCGGTGCAGGTCGCTTTGCCCGAAGGCGTTACGGCAGAAACCACGCCCAGCACCCCGACCACGGAAAACGGCTTTCTGGCGTCGACCATCACCTTGCGCTGCCATGATAAGCAGATGCTGGGCGATATCGCCTCCGATATTCGCAGCCGTCGTCCGGTTGAACCGTATAAGGGCAAAGGTTTGCGCTACAAGGATGAAGTCGTGAAGCGCAAGCTCGGTAAGCAGGCCAAGAGCGATAAGAAATAATAAGGATAGCCGCAGTTGGAGACGATGATAGTTTCCGTTTCCGTTCCGGCTGGTAAAATATAATGGCGAAATTAACCGACCAACAACTCCGTGCGCGCCGACACGTGCGTCTGCGGAACAAAATCAGTGGCACCGCGCAGCGCCCGCGCCTGTGTGTGAATCGCACACTCAAGCATATCCATGCTCAGCTCATCGACGATGTCTCCGGCGTAACGCTGGCATCTGTTTCGACTGTGCAAAAGGATGTTGCCGGGGCTTTGAACGGCGGCACTGGTAACCGCGAAGCGGCTAAGGCCGTGGGACGCCTCATTGCAGAGCAAGCCAAGGCGAAGGGAATCGAAACAGCGGTGTTTGATCGTAATGGATTCAAATACCATGGCGCTGTGAAAGAACTGGCCGACGCTGCGCGCGAAGGCGGATTGGAATTTTAAGTTTTGGGTTTTAGGTTCCTGGCGAATATAGCCGGGAACTCAGAATTCGGAATTCAAAACTGGAGTTAAAGTGGCGAGAGTACAAGTAGATCCCGAATCTTTAAGAATCGAAAAGCTGGTGCAGTTGAAGCCAGTTTCCAAGACCGTAAAAGGCGGACGTAAGCGTCGCTTTTCCGCACTGGTCGTTGCTGGTGACGGTGCCGGTCATGTCGGCGTTGGCATGGGCAAGTCGGCCAGCGTGCCGGATGCTATCCGTAAGGGTGCCGAAGCTGCGCGCAAGAATCTGGTTGAAGTGCCGCTGATCGACGCGACGGTTCCTCATTACGTAATTGGCCGCACGGGTGCGGCTCGCGTAATGCTCAAGCCGGCATCGCCGGGTACCGGCGTTATCGCGGGACCGGCAGCACGTGCCGTTCTCGAAGCGGCCGGTGTGCGCGATATTCTCACCAAGTCCCTGGGTTCGGAAAACGCCGTGAACAACGTCTATGCAACTCTGGACGGCTTGCGTCAGATGCAAAAAGCCCCCGATGTTGCTGCCCGACGTGGCCGCAGCCTGCAGGAATTGGCGATCCCGGTGCGTTTGAAGGACGCCAGCGTCTATGAACCGCGTAAACCGGAATTCAACGCCGACGATCTGATCGAGAGCGCCGGTGACGACCGCGGCGGCCGCAATGGCAACCAGGGTGGTCGTGGCGGTCAGGGTGGCCCGGGCGGTAATCGTGGTCGTGGCGGCCAGGGTGGCCCCGGTGGCAATCGCGGACGCGGTGGCCAGGGTGGTAACCGTGGCGGTGGTGGCGGCGGACGCCGTTAATAGCGCTTCTGGAACTCGTTTCCCGTCAGCGATGTAGCGGAAACAGAGTGCCCGGCGTGAGAGGAAATAACGATGGAACATTTGACATTAACAAATATTAAGCCTTCCGAAGGTTCCCGCAAAGCCAAAAAGCGTGTGGGTCGCGGTATCGGTTCAGGGCATGGTAAAACGTCTTCGCGTGGCCAGAAGGGTCAGCATGCGCGTGACAATATCCGTCCGGGCTTTGAAGGCGGCCAGACTCCGCTGTATCGCCGCTTGCCGAAGTTGCGCGGTGAAGGCAAAGGCGCAATGCCCCTCGGCCCCACCCGTAAGTTCTACGCAATCGTGAACCTGAGCCAACTCAGCCGCTTCGAAGCCGGTGCCGTCGTTACCGAAACCGAATTGCGCGCCGCCGGTATTGTCAAGGGACAGCACGATGGTTTGCGCATCCTGGGCAACGGCGAGTTGGACAAGGCCTTGACGATTCGTGCCAAACATTTCACTGCCACAGCGAAAGAGAAGATCGAAGCCGCTGGCGGAACCGCAGAAGTCATTTAAAGCCGGAACTGGAGAGATGGGGGTGGAATTCGTTTCTGCCCCGTTCTTTTGCGTTTAATCCGACATCTCCCAAAGCAACCTAATGCAACAAGCTTTAGAACCCCTTATCTTATCCTGGCGCGTCCCAGAACTTCGCAACCGCATTCTGTTTATGCTGGGGGCGATGATCATTTATGTATTTGCCTTGTGGATTCCCATTCCCAATGTGAATCATGATGCGCTGGAACGGCTGTTCGCGAACAGCAACGGTATTCTCGACTTCATCGATATCTTTGGTGGAGGCGCTTTGCGTCGTTTGTCGATTTTGGCGTTGGGGATTATGCCCTACATCACCTCCTCCATCGTCTTCCAAATTCTGACGATGGTCTTTCCTTACTTCAAGGAATTGCAGCAGGAAGGTGAATACGGCAGGCGTAAAATGGCGCAGTGGACCCGTTGGGCGGCTATAGCCCTCACTGTGGTTCAGGCCAGCATTGCAGCCCAGGCTTTCATGAATCCCCAAATCGGTGTTCTTGAGCGCACACCGGTGAACTTCATTCAAACCGTTTTAGCTCTCACTGCGGGTTCGATGTTCCTGATCTGGCTCGGTGAGCGTCTTACCGAGAAGGGTGTTGGTAATGGCATTTCGCTCATCATCTTCGCCGGTATCGTGACCCGATTGCCGCAGCAGATGTTTGAGCTGATGCAAACGGCTGCGTTCTACCAGATTATTCTTCTGGTGGCCATTTTCGTGGGAACCATCATTGCCATTGTGACAGTGACACAGGGTGAACGTCGTATTCCGGTGAAGTATCCGCCGCGCCAGGCTGGGCGTGGGCGCATGCTTCAGGGACAGCGTTCTCATTTGCCGTTGAAGATGGCGGCTGCAGGTGTGATCCCGATTATCTTCGCGATTTCGATCGTGCTTTTCCCGGGTCAGATTGCGCAGTGGTATATCAAAACTCTTCCGGCTGGTGCAGCCGGTGGTGCGGGTTTTAACGTGGCGAGCACTATTGCCAATCTCTTTGCACCGACTAGTCCGCTTGCATCGTTGTTGTATGCCGCTCTGGTGATGGGCTTCACCTACTTCTACACTGCGGTTATTTTTGACGTGCGTGATTTGGCCGATAACTTGAAGCGTTATGGCGGGCAGATTCCCGGTTATGCTCCGGGACGCCCGACGTTCTTATATATCAACAAAGTTTTGACGCGTATCACCTTTGCAGGAGGTTTGTTCCTCGCGGGCATAGCCCTGTTGCAGTGGTGGGCACCAACAATCTTACAATTGCCACCTTCGGCTGGTGGAGTATCAACCCTGATTGGCGGCACCAGCTTGCTGATCGTGGTGGGTGTAGCGTTGGAAATTATGAACAATCTTGACCAGCAGTTGAAGATGCGCCAGTATGAGGGCTTGGTCAAGCAGATGGAAAAAGGAAAGTTGTAACAATCGTAGGTTATAGGTAATGGGTTATAGGTTATAGGCAGGGTTGCCCATTACCCATAACCTATTACCCATTACCTGTCTTCTTATGCGAATGGTTTTGTTGGGGCCACCCGGTGGTGGAAAAGGAACTCAGGCAGTGCGGCTCGCGGCTGCGTTTAAAGTGCCGCACATTGCGACGGGCGATCTTTTCCGGGCTGAAATAGCGCAAGAAACCGAACTGGGTAAGTTGGCAAACAGTTTTATTGCACAAGGCAATCTGGTGCCGGATCATGTCGTTATCGGTATGGTGCGTGGCCGCCTGGCGCAAGAAGATTGTTCGGAAGGATTTGTATTAGACGGTTTTCCGCGCACTGTAGAGCAGGCGGAGCAGGTTGACGAGATTCTGGCCGGGTTGCAACGGCCGATTCAAGTAGCTGTCGATCTCGAAGTGCCGGATGATGTCATTGTCGAACGTGCTGCCGGACGTCAGTTGTGCAGCCAGTGCGGCACTATCTACCATGTAGTGGCCAAGCCGCCGAAAGTTGCAGGTATCTGCGATGTTTGTGGTGGAGAGTTGTATAGCCGGGAAGACGATCAGCCCGAAACCGTTCGGCATCGTTTGAAGGTGTATCATAGCCTGACAGCACCGGTAATTGAGTTTTACCGGGCGGATGGTTTGTTGCAGACGGTAGACGGAGTCGGCACGCCGGATGAAATTTTCGACCGCATCTATGCAAAGGTCGAAACAGTGTGCTATAATTAGCAACTTTGGGTTGAGCTGTTTTGGAAACCTGCATTTAAGAAGTGAATTAGAAATCGATTTATGGCGAAAGATAAGGGTGTAGAAGTCGAAGGTATAGTGCGCGAAACGTTGCCGAACGCAATGTTTCGTGTCGAGCTGGAAAATGGTCATGAAGTGCTGGCGCACGTCTCGGGCAAGATCAGGATGAACTTCATCCGCATTCTGCCGGGTGACCGTGTGTTGCTTGAACTGAATGTCAATGACTTGAGCCGTGGACGTATTCTTTATCGCTATAAATAATTAAGAAGTAATTTTTAGTTTAGGGAAAAGACAATGAAAGTACGCGCCTCCATTAAGAAGCGTTGCGACAACTGCAAGATCATCCGCCGTCATGGCAAAGTTCTTGTGATCTGTACCACGAAGAAGCACAAACAGCGTCAAGGATAAAAAGGTTGTTGCTTCAGTAAGCGGATAAACCCGGTTATTGAACTTCATACCATGAACTGGAGTTAATATGGCACGAATTTCCGGGGTGGATTTGCCCCGCGACAAGCGGATTATTGTAGCGTTGACCTATATCTACGGAATTGGTCCCACGTCCGCTAAGCAGATTTTGACAACGGCGGAGATCGACGAGTCGGTGCGTGTGCGCGACTTGAGCGATGCCGACGCCGCTCGCTTGCGCGAAATTGTTGAACGCGACTTCCGCGTTGAGGGCGACTTGCGCCGCGAAGTGAACGGCAATATTAAGCGTCTGGTAGAAATTGGCAACTATCGTGGCCTGCGTCATCGTCGCGGCCTGCCGGTTCGCGGTCAGCGCACCAAGACCAATTCCCGCACTCGCAAGGGTCCGCGCAAGACCGTTGGTGTGAAGCGCAAGAAATAAAATTGAGGTCATGGGTATTGGGTTATAGGCCATAGGAAGAGTAAATTTCCTATCACCTATCACCCATGACCCATCACCTATCTTCAAGGAAAGATATGGCAGAACCACGTCGCAAAGCGAAAAAAGCATCGGCTAAAGGCCAGGCTTATATTCAGAGTACTTTCAACAACACCATCGTGACCATCACCGATGCGGAAGGCAACGCCTTTGGTTGGGCATCCGCCGGCACGGTTGGTTTCAAGGGCACGAAAAAGGGCACGCCGTTCGCCGCGACCGTAGCCGCCCAGAACGTGGCGCGTCGCGCACTGGATGCCGGTATGCGTCGTGTAGACGTCTATGTCCGTGGCCCAGGCGGCGGACGCGAGACCGCGATTCGTGCTTTGTCGGCTTCCGGTTTGGAAATCGGTGCTATCCGCGACGTGACTTCGTTGCCGCACAACGGATGCCGCCCGCGCAAGCGTCGCCGCGTGTAGTTTTTGTTGATGCATTCGCCGTTTTATAGTGAGTTATTGGCGGCTTTAAAAGATTTTTTGATTGATTACTATCGTTGGTCGTTTTGTTGAGGGCTAACGGTTTTTGGAGAACAGATGGCACGTTATCGTGGACCGGTAGGAAAAGTTAGCCGGCGTTTGGGATTCGGGATTACGGAGAAGGGCGAGCGTATTTTAAACAAGCGCCCGTTTGCACCCGGCATGCATGGCCCCAGCGCCAACACCAATAAGAAGATGTCGGACTATGCGCTGCGTTTGGCCGAAAAGCAGAAGGCGCGCTACATTTATGGTTTGCTGGAAAAGCAGTTCCGCCGCACTTTTGAGACCGCCAAGCGCGAGTCTGGCGAAACCGGCGCAAACCTCTTCATCCTTCTTGAGCGTCGCCTGGACAACGTTGTTTTTCGTCTGGGTTGGGCGCAGTCGCGTGCACAGGCACGCCAGATTGTTTCGCACGGTCATATTACCGTGAATGGTCGTAAAACGAATATTCCTTCGTTTACGGTCAAGGTTGGCGACCAGATCGCTATTCGCACCGAAAGCCGTCGCCGTCCCTATTTCACCTCTCTTCCGGGAACGGCGAAGTCGCAGAGTTCACAAAGCTGGCTGAGCGCCGGCGACCTGAGCGGCCAAGTCATCGCTTTGCCGCGTCGTGAAGATGCAGAGGCGGACATTAACGAGCAGTTCATCGTCGAGTATTACTCGCGATAAGAACACTCTGAAGTCATAAGAGTGTTCTGCGCATGGCCGGAGCTAATGTTCCGGCTGTGTCGTCGTCTGGTCGTCACCAAATCGGTAGTGAGTTGTCAACAAAATTATGTTTAATGTATCGGTTCAACCACGCTTGCGTGCGCTGCAACAATCTGAAAATTACGGTAAGTTCGCCATCGAACCGCTCGATAAGGGCTATGGCTACACTTTAGGTGCAAGCTTGCGCCGGGTGCTTCTGTCCTCTATCGAGGGCGTGGCGATCACCGCAGTTCAGGTTCAGGGTGTGCAACATGAATTTTCAACGATCCCCGGTGTCGTTGAAGATATGATGGACATTGTCCTCAACCTGAAGGAGTTGCCAATCAAGTCGCTCAATGGCACCCTGACCGGGCCGATTGCTGCGCGCATCGACAAGCAGGGCGAAGGTCGTGTGACCGCTGCCGACGTGCAGTTGCCGCCCAACTTGCAGATCGTGGCACCGGAAAAGCCGATCTGTTCGCTGAGCAAGAGCACGGCGCGTTTCGACGCGGTGCTCACCATTGAATCCGGGCGCGGTTATATTCCGGCCGGGTTGCAAGAGCGCAGCAAGACCATTGGCACCATCCCGATTGATGCGATCTACTCTCCGGTAAAGCGCGTCAATTATTATGTAGAACCCACCCGTGTTGGCCAGCAGACCGAGCTGGACCGCCTGGTTATCGAAATCCACACCAATGGTGCCCTGGCACCGGTTCAGGCTCTTTCGCAGGCAGCGGGAATTTTCGGTCAGTACCTGCAGTTGTTCCGTATTGAGGGTGAAGTGGAAGCATTGCCGGTTGAAGAAGCAGGCGCACCGCCGGCACGTGCTCGCGACGTCAAGATCGATGATCTCGACTTCTCGAACCGCACTTACAACTGCCTCAAGCGCCAGGGTATAGAGACCTTGGAAGAGTTGAAGAATTACTCGGAAGAAGAGCTGATGAACATCCGTAACTTCGGACAGAAGTCGCTCGACGAAGTGAAGGACAAGCTCACCGAGTTTAATTTGGAATTACGCCCGCCCGCACCGGAACCGGAAGAGCTGGCGGTCTAAATAAATATTTCGCACGCGGGTAGGACAGGCGTGTAGAAGAGACTACAGGAAATACAATGCGGCATAAAGTAGGACATCGCAAACTTAACAAACCGACCGATCAGCGCATGGCGCTGCTCAAGAACCAGGCTCAGCAGTTGTTCATGCATGAGCGTCTGGTCACCACTGAAGCTCGTGCCAAGGAAGTTCGTTCGTTCGCCGAGAAGCTCATCACTAAAGCCAAGGTCGATAATCTGGCTAACCGTCGTTACGTCGAGCGCTTCATTCAGAAGCCGCCGGTGCCACACGAATCGAAAGAGAAATTCGCCGAGCGTCGCGCTGCCAACCCTTTTGCTATTCGCAAAAGCCCGACCGTGAAGAAGTGGCGTGAAGCCGAGCATCCCGAGCGTGAAATCCTCGAGAAGCTGTTCACCGACATTGCACCGCGTTATGCCGGTCGCGCCAAGGATGAGCCGGGCGGAAACGGCGGCTACCTGCGCATCGTCAAGCTGGCCCCGCGTCGTGGCGATGCCGCTCCCCGTGCGGTTTTGCTCTTAGTAGATTAAGAACGATAGGTGATGGGTTA
>DAITOV010000093.1:0-14686 GCA_036833945.1 Abditibacteriia bacterium | reverse complement strand
AAGCGAAGAAGGCCCCGATGCGCGCATAGCTCATGAAAGCGGGCATGCCGGAAAAGCCGGGAATGCGCGGCAGGGTCTGCGGCGGATAGCCCAACGCCCAGGCCAGCACGAATTGGAATTTGGTGAGCCAGAAAAACGCCCACAGCGAAAAAGCAATTTCACTGGAAATGAAGAAGGTGATGCCCACCACCGCAGGCCACACCACCAGCGGCACGTCGCCGATCTGGTTCCAGGGCGCTTCGGTGAGAAAAGCCGTGCTGGGCAGCGAGAGCGGAATGGCAGGTACATCGGGAAAGTAGAAGTGTAGGCCGTTGACGATTTGAATGAAGCCCGAAAGTGCCGCGCCGCACCAGAACACCCGGTTGGAAAAAAGAGAAGGCAAGCCGTTTTCGCTCCCCTCCGTCATCGCCAGGGGGAACTTGAGCAGCGGGAAAGCCAGGGCTTCGTTATCGCTCCATTGGGCACGGAGCAGCACGGCCAGGAACGCCAGCAGGCCATAGGAAGCCAGAATCAGCACGCTCCACGCCACCAGCGGAGCCAGCCAGGCTTGCCAGGGCACGGTAGCGGCATTTCCCAAATACCACTGCGCCGCCACGGCCTTGCCGGTGGTGCCGTAGCCATCGACCAGCGCCGGGGAAAACCAGCTTTTGAGGTTGGGCAACAAAAATTCGAGCCAGCCGTTTTCGGGGGTGGCAAAGTAGAACGGAGCCACCAGGCAAGCCACGAAAAAGTTCTCCGCACCATGTCCGGGCACCAGGCAGGCGAACAAACAGGCAATATAGACGGTGAGCATCTCGTTGCGCGAAAGTGCTCCGCGCTTCCACACCCAGTGCAAAACAGGGTTGACGACCAACACCAGAAACAGCAACGCGCCGATAGCCCCCGGCGGAAAATGCGTGGCACCGAGAAAAGTATTGGAGAACTTGAGGTCGATAATCGGCTCGGCGTAGCCGAAGAAACCGGCTAACAACAAACAAAGCAGCACCACACGCGGCGTGACGGCGCGAGGAGGGCTGCTGACGGCCTCTGGATTGTCTGGTGAAGAATGTTTAAGCACCGCGCGCAATTTTACCTGAGTTGCAAAAAATACTCACGCCGCATTTACGTCATTGCCCTATAAACTAACAAACCGCTATGACGCCGCTCACTGCCGATCCTGCCCTGCAAGATGCCCTGAACCTCATCGCCGCCACTCCCGGCTATCAGCGTCACGCCGATGAATTGCGCCGCTTGGCTGAGCGTGGACGCATTCGTTTTGACGCCGCGATGGAAGCCCGCGCCGAGGCCGGGCTGACCAAGACCATCACGTTGGGGACCGAAGCGCTGGGGGCACATCCCTTATCGCTGGCTCAAACATTAGTGCATGAGCTTTATCATTTGCACCAGCACCCTCTCCTCAAAACCGTTTCGTTCTGGAGCGGTGTGGCAACCAATACGCCCCGGATGCGCCGCTACGAGCAACCGGCCTATCGCGCGGCGTATGAATTTCTGGAAGCGGTGAAGACGTCTCAACCGGGGTTGGCGGCCTTTGCACAAAGTGAACAGAACGCGATTAGTCAAGTATTTGCCGAGGGCTATGGCGGCAAGTTGTAAGACGACTCTTTTGGAGTGCGGTGACTTGTCACCGCGAGGACATAACAGCAACGTCTTCATTCTCATAAAACGCCGACACGGCGCGGTGACAAGTCACCGCACTCCAAAACGACGGCAGCAACACGGCGTTTGTTATTAACTGAAGGGCGATGAGCAACCAGCCCGAACCCGTCACCGTTTTTGAAGCCGCCGGAGGCCAGCCCGCTTTCGAACGCATTATCGACCGTTTTTACACAGGCATTGAAAGCGATGCGCTGCTGCGCCCGATGTATCCCGCCGACCTCACCGAGAGCCGACGCCATATGGTGCTGTTTTTGATGCAGTATTTCGGCGGCCCCGGCACCTATTCGCAAGAGCGCGGCCACCCTCGCCTGCGCATGCGCCACGCCCCCTACGCCATCGGCGTGCCCGAGCGCGACGCCTGGATGCAGCACATGGCGAGTGCAGTAAAAGCCGAAGGTTTAGCGCCTCAAGTCGAAGCCATTATGATGGAGTATTTCGAGCGCGCCGCGACATTTATGATGAACCGTTAAGGCACCCCTCACTGCCTAACACATGGTTTTAATTTTTCTCTTCCCTCTATAAACCACACAACTTATGAGGCTACTCATGGGCACCAACGTCCGGTTGCCTCCCCGTTTCCTTAATGAAGGTGTGAGATCAATCGGAAAAGCTCTCAAGCCTTTTTTGTTGCGCGGTATAATCAAGAAACCGTATCTTCAAAGGATTAACAAAAAAAATGAATTCCGACGAGTCGAGACGTAGCGAGATGAAAAACGTGGATCAGTTGGACAAGAACATGCAGGTGCAAGGGCTGGATGGGAAAGACTGGCAGTGGATTTCTCCCTTGCAAAGCCCGGTGCAAATTACCGGTTTGGCCTGGCTCGAAGAGGAAGGCATTTATCGCCGTCTCCCGAAAAACCCCGCCTGGGAGTTGCCGACTGCGGTCGATTCGTTGGCCAATTGCACCGCTGGCGGGCAGATTCGCTTTTCTACTAATTCTCCCCGCCTGGCAATCCGGGTGCGGCTCTCGGCCCCGGCCGGGATGTATCACATGCCCGCCACCGGCCAGTGCGGCTTCGATTGTTACATCGGCGCGCCGGGAGCGATGCGCTATTTCTCGACCACGCGCTACGACCGCACGCTTAGCGAATATGAATGCGGTTTGTTCGATTCAAAAAATGCCGAACTCAAGCATATCACCTTGAATTTCCCGCTCTATCAGGGCGTTGAAGAGGTGTGGCTGGGAGTGGAGCCGGGCAGTGAAGTGCAGGAAGCGCCTGCCTACGAGCACTCGGGCCGCATCGTTTTCTACGGCACCTCCATCACTCAGGGCGGCTGCGCTTCGCGGCCGGGCATGGCATTTACCAACATCTTGAGCCGCAACCTGAATCGCGAATGTATCAACCTCGGCTTTTCAGGAAATGGAAAGGGCGAACCGGCCCTGGCTCATCTCATTAGTGAAATCCCCGATGTCGACTGTTACGTGCTCGATTATGATGCCAACGTCGCCAGCGTGGAAGCGATGCAGGAGACGCTACCGGAATTCATCCGTATCCTGCGCGAAAAACAGGCACAGACGCCGATTCTGGTGATCTCCCGCGTCATGGCTGCGAATGAGTTTTATAGCCAAGAGGCGCTGGAAAAGCGGTTAGGCAAAACACAGGTGCAAGCCAATACGGTAGCGCAACTCCGCAAGCAGGGTGATAAGAACATCACCTTTTTAGACGGCTCACGGTTAATGGGCGAAGCCAGTTTGGAAGGAACCGTCGATGGCTCTCATCCCACCGATTTAGGATTTTGGGAGATGGCGAAGACGCTCACGCCGGTGTTGCAGGATGTTTTGGAGCGATAGGAATTTGTGAGTGCAGAGTAAGAACTTCGCATTTTTAGATGTGTGAAGCTCAAGACTTCTAGATAAATAAAGGATGAAAAACCCCGCGAGTTCAATCAAACTCGCGGGGTTTTTCGTGTGGTTAATTAGTAACGTCCTTGTTCCATAGCCTTTATTGTTCGTTCAATCGTGCGACGCAATTCAGCATCGGGAGATAAAAACTGCAAGGCTTTGTGAAACGATTCAAGGGCTTTCTTTTTCGATACAGAATCGTGTTTACCACCAGCCCATTTGACTTTGGGTCCGCTACGATCGATGTTATTGGAGACCCAAATACCACGATAAACATCACCTAAGGCACCATGTGAACGTGGATTTCTGGGTGCTGTTTGGACAAGCTCATTTCCATATTGAATGGCTGGCTGGCGGTCTTCGACTTTACGCATATCCAGTGAGTAAAGATGAACGATCTTCACGTCATAATCGTTGCGATTCCGCTTTAGTAATCGTTCACCCACTTCTTTGTATTTCGCGTAGATATTAATATGTTTTTCTATCAGGTAGCGAATCCTTGTCCATTCGTAAGTCTGCGGGGATTTGATTTGACGAATTTTCGTTGCAATGTTATTCAGGTGGTTTTGTGATAACCCTGAAATTTTGAGGTTTAATGCTATATGTAGTGCAACCGCTTCGCAAAATTGAGTTTGTGGGTTATCTCTATCTAGCTTGGCTAATCGCTGATAATACGCTACGCTTTTTCTGACGGCATCGCTATTTTTGTTCTGATAGATCTCATTTTCAACTTGTTGGCGTAGATTTTTGTAGATACTCTCGTTCCCATTCCATGATTCGGTCATCCAAGAGGGTTGTGTTGCAGTAGCACTGGCAATGAACGTATCGTTAATCAACAGAGATAAGCAACAGAAGAATAATAAATGTAAGGTGCGCGCATGAATTGTATATGACATCGTTATGCTTCCCTTTGGTTTAACTATTTGGACTTACGGTATATCTACCGATGTACCTAGAATCAGCTTG
The DNA here is from genome assembly GCA_036833945.1 of Abditibacteriia bacterium. GTDB lineage: Bacteria > Armatimonadota > Abditibacteriia > Abditibacteriales > Abditibacteriaceae > DAITOV01. The sequence goes on along the minus strand of DAITOV010000093.1, from coordinate 10,221 downwards.
TAATGGGATTTCTGATCCTTTTATTCCTTGGAAACCGTCCAATCCATATTCATCAGCACAATAGAATTTAAGCCGATAATAGGTGCGTTTGGCTATCCCCGTTATTTTACTTCTTAGCCAAAAATCATCTGTGGTAGATGTATTATTGTCTAGCCCTGCGTCTGCCCACAGTTCTTCCTCAACAATAGGAACTTGGATAAAAGCAAATTCAGAGTCGGAGTATTCATGATTTCGTTCAGGGACATGATTAGATAATAGATCACTATTCTTAGCCTCAAGCCACAAGGTATAACTATTACTTTGACTTACACCGCTGACAGGCTCAGGTTCAATGTCGACTAAATCGTACACCATATCAATAAATGTAGAAGCAACAGTTTCTCCGATTTCTCCTAAGTAAGCTGATGTACTTTGAACAACGAGATTTACGGCAGTCGTTCCAATTTTAGCTGATAACGAAATGGGTTCTAAAATAACGCCTATCGCTGGAGAAGCTTCACCTTTCTCCGACAATCCACCTTCTGGAATGCCGGTAGTCTCACAAACTTGGATTTTTGTGAAAACTTTGCTCGTATCGATATAATATTCATCAGGAACTGATAGAGGTTTATGCCATCGAATCGTATACTTATTCGATCCTATTACACCGTCTGTATCGGTGACATTGGCTGTTAACGTGGTAGATGCCGTCGAAGGACCATTCTCATAAGTTCCACCTAAAATATGCCCCCAGGTTTCTGTGACAGTTCCTGCACTAAAACCATCTATTCCAATATCAACTTTCTTACCGGAATTGAGATATTTGGGGAAAACAGGGACTATCCCATTTTGAAAAGCATCTGGAGAAAATTCCCACTCATACGTGGGAGAGGTGAAAAAAGAAGGCATAACTTCATAAATGCCTTTGCCAAACCAAGAATAGTTTGCAGTTCCACCCGCCGCAGTAACTATTTCCCATGAAGCAGCAGAGTCAGTTGTAATGGAACCATCCTTCTCCCTTTTGTTTAATCCTCGATAAGCAATGGGGATTTCTTTTCCAACAGGGGCTGGTGCCGGTAATCCTGTAGTGGGATGAATTAAGGTTTTGTGATAAGTGCCAGAGTATTCAAAAGGTCCTTCTATCCAAACCAAGCGATTGTCATGCGTTAATGAATAAAGGAAAATGCCTTCCAAAATGCTAAACTCGTTAACATCACTATTGTTAAAATTTAGCTGTATTTTGAAATCAAACCATGGTGTCCATACATCCGTTTCACCATTGGTAGGAATCCTTACTAAGAAATGTTTTTCTGCTTCTACTTTCTTGCCTGTGGATGTACTTGATACGGTTCCTTGAACGCCCTCTACCTCACTAGATAATGTATAGCTGCCATTAGGGTCTGGGCCTGCAGAACCCTCCGATTTGAGACGCACTTTTAAGTTAAGAAATTCTGGTGGGTTGTCATCGGGATCTGGCAAGCCTGTCAACCAGTCGATATCCCTTATCCAGCGAAAAAGAGAGCGACGTTTGCCGTTTGAGTATGTCAGGACAGGGCCGGCGTTGCCTTCGTGATCTAGAACTGAAGACCACGGTACAAAGCCAACAGATTCCCATCCTTCGTTTTTCCATTGGTATGAGCCACTGTACGTGCCTGTCGGCCAAGTCTTAGAGTAGCCAATAGTGCCATTCAAACGCTGTTCGTTATCGGCAAGCCATTGAGGAGTGCCTGCATCATCAGAGTGCGGTTCGGTATATTCCCAGTGTCCGGCGAATGTGGGTTTGCCGGTAAAACATAATCCGCCAATCAATACTGCTGTAACTATCGCTGCCTTTTTAACCATAAAACATCTCCGTTAATGTAGATCGTGTATTAATGTTTGTGGCCTAATGCTGACAAGAGATTTTTCACAACATTAAAGAACTATTACAACAATACAAGTTAAAATTGATGACTAATTCCTAAGCTCTTAATCACCCCCTTAAACCAATTTTCCCCATACCCACCCACCACAGTAGCCGTCTCATAAACTCCTGGGCCGGGTACGGTCAGGGTGCGTGATACCTTACCGTCCACCTCAAAAATCAACTGATTCTGGTTGCAGCGAATCTTCAGCTTCGACCATTGCCCGGCGGGCAGCGTTAACTGCGAATTCAAATTGGAAGCCGATTTTTTCTCGCCCAGGTAGTCGGCTTTGAGAACGCCGTTCTCTGTATACACCGTCAGCGAACCGGGGTAGTAGCTGCGGTGGGCGATGATGATTTGCTTGCCGGTGCTGCTCTCGGGTTTAATATCCATTTCGATGGTGTGGCCAGTGCGACGCGGGGTGACGCCCTGGGGCAGTGAGAGGAAATTGCCGATGCCATCGAACTGCAGGGCGTCGCTGCCTTCGTCTTTCACCCATTTAGGGGCCGACTGCACGGCTTTTTCGGGGTAACCGGTGGAACTGATGAACGGGGTGCCATCTCCGCTTTCGCCGCCGCCACGCTCGGTGACCTGGGTGAAGAAGCCGCCCATGATGCCCCAGAACGGGCGTCCGGCATCGGTCAGCAAGGCCGAGCCGTTGGCGGGGCTGAATTCATAGCGGATATCGGGCACGTTGTTAGCCGCGACATCGGCGGTGACGATGGCGTTTTTGGTGTTGGAATAAACCTCGATTTTCTTGGTTTGCGCGGCGGTTTCGCTCAGCACCACCGGCTGGCTGCGGTAGGTCTTGCCGGAAACGCCGATGGCTTGCAGGTGTAGCACGGAGTTTTTCAGATCCGGCAGGATGGGCACGCTGAAATCGGCTTGCTGGGTTTTAAGATGGTTGGGCATGCTGAGCTGGCGGACGTAGCGGCTCAAAACCAGGTTGAAACGCTGCTCACCGGCGATGCCGAAGACGTTTTTCGTCATAAGATCGCGCACCGGTACAGCGCCCTGATACAAGCCGGGGAGATCGACCTGGAAAGTAGCTTTGTCGATATCGCTGCGCGGAATAGCAACCAAAACACGGCGCTGCCACACGCCCGATTTAATGCCTGTGACGGTCTGCCCTTTAATAACCGGTGCGTTGCGGCCATCGAACGACAGCCAGCGGCCAGTGCTGTTTTGCAGAGTAATGCTGCCCGGCACCACCAGCGGTTTGGAGGTGGCGTGGTGCGATTGCCACGTCAGGCTCAGCACCACCTGATCGGCGTTTTCGCGCCACTGGTCGTTGGCAGAAGCACTATACACCACATCGCCGTTTTCAATAAGCTCCACATAGGCCAGCGGTTCGTTAGTGGCGAAGCGGGCCGTGGCGGTGCGGGTGTTGTGCGCATCGGGCGCAGAAACTTGCAGCGAAACATTCTGCGCTTTGAGCAAATCGCGCAGCGGGGTTTTCACCCATTTATAATCCCAGTTCCAGGTGGGGCGCAGCTCGATGTATTGCAAACCTTCGCCAAACTGCTGGGTGCTGTTGCCGGTTGTCACTTGAAGACGCGGCGTAAGCACGCGGTGCGCGGCCAGGGTTTCGCTGGGCACGACGAGGGTTTGTTCCTGAAGCGCTTTGCCGTCGAAGGCAACGCGCGGTGATTGATAAACGCTCTTCCCGGCACCATCCACCAGCGAAAGCTGCACGCTGTAGGCGGCACTTTGCGGGGTGTCTGGGATGTTGAGCAGTTCAAGTTCCACCACTTCGCCCAGCGTTAACTGTTTGCGATAGCTCAGGATGAGGTTAGGGACGCTGGTATCGTCTTGGGCCAGCGGTTGCAGCGGGGTTTTGCGTTGCGCGGCCATGTAATAGCGCAAAATGCGCTCAGACGAGGTGCCGTTGTAAACCGTGGGGCGCAGGCTGGTGTTTTCGTTTTGCTCGTCCCATTCGGGGATGTTGATGATATCGGCCTCGCCTTCGATGGCCGTTACCAGCGATTGGCGCAGGGTTTTGGTGGCGTTGCTATCGAAGGTATAGCCGAAGCGGGTGGAGTTCTCGTGGCCCACTTGTGCTTGCAGGCCGAAGTATTTGCCGGTGAACTCCGGCTCGGCCAGCACGCTGCGCATGATGCGGATGACGAACTCGCGGTAGAACTCGGAATTGAAGCGCCGGTCGCTATCGCGCACCGAACTGATGGAGGCGAAGTAGATGCCGTCGGTAGCGCGCAGCCATTCGCGCAGGTCGGATTTGATGTTGGCAACGTCTTGCGCTGTGACGGTATTGGCGTTGAATTTATCGAGCCAGGTCGAAGCCGACTCACCGGCAAAGCGGGAGAGAGAAGGTAGGAAGAGGATATTGTCGCCGTGCTCCTTCTTAAGGTCGGCGATGGTCTTGGCCCAGTAAGCGATCGGCTTGCGGTCGGCACCGTAGGAAGTGACGACAACCTTGCCCTTGAAGCGCAGCGAGGCCGGGTTGTCGAGCGCCATTTTCAGCACTTCGCTTTTCGAAGGTTTACCGTCGTTACCGGTAAATTCCGTGAGCAGTGCAAAACCGTCTTTCCCGCTACGCTTGGTATATTCATAGGCTAGCGAACGCCCGCTGGTTTCTGGAAAAAACGCCATGCCGTCGAGGCCATAGTCGATATAGGTTTGCTGAATGCGCTGAAAACTGGGGTAGGTAATACGCCCTTCGTCGCCTTCTTCTTTGAGTTCCGGGTTCACGAACAGCGGCCTATCGACCCAGCGGTTAAGATAGCTGTCGGATTCCAGGCCGTATTTAAGCTGTGAGCGCGAGAAGATATAGGTGCGGTCGGCGGCGCGTTGGCGTTGCACATCGGGCACCAGTTGGCGCATTTGGGCGGTGTCGGCTAAGACGGTGGGAGCGAAAAATAAAAGTGTCGCCGGGATGGTTAGAGATAGAGGTTTGAACATATAAATTTAAAAAATCGGTGTGTAAGCATTATCGAGGTGTGCGGGGGTTCCAGCCACTTGCAGCGCTTGACCCAGTAGCGACATAGTGTTTAGCATCGGCCACAATAACGCTGCTTTTGAGCCATTTCGCATGCCCATCGGCAAAAGCCATGTTGACGCCACTGAAGTGACGGCCAGACAGGCAATCTTTGTAACGTTGGGCGGTTGCAGTGGAATTCGTGCAAGTCCCGCCGTTTTCCCCCATGCCTGGTAAATATTGATTATTTGGTCCACTGGTGATGACGTTGTCGGCGGATGCATAATTGAGACCATAGTCGAAAATCATGTAGATGCTGGCTGCGGCCTGGAGAGTGGGCAGTCGCACGACGGCATCGGTGTTAATGCCCATAATGGCACGCAAGGAACCGTAACCGTTGACCGTCTCTTGAGCACTGGGGCAAGTGAAAATCTGTGTGCTTTTGACATAGGGTTGCAAATTTTGAAACCAGAATTGAGACCCGACAGGGGCACTGATATCGACTGCTTTGGGAAAGACTTCATCATAGTCCTGAACATATTGCATCACTCCCAGCCCAATCTGCTTGATGTTGTTCAGGCAACTCGTCCGGCGTGCATTTTCACGGGCACGGGCAAAGACCGGGAACAGTATAGATGCGAGGATAGCTATTATCGCAATAACGACCAAAAGTTCGATGAGAGTGAAAGCTTTGTTCGCAGGTTTAGCTTTTGAGGTGTTCATGTTAGATTTATCTCCGGTTAAGGCGACTGTTATCTAATGATTGTGCCACGCAAAACAACTCCTTAAACCTACTTATCGTACTTTGCACTGATTTATTGTACGTTTTTTCTATTGATACTTCGATGTAACGCACTCCACGACACTATTATGGCCCGCTGGCGGGGTGCCAACGGGCCATAATACGACAGCTTTCAGTCTTATTGCGCCTGCTTTTGCGCAGCCGGTGCCCAGTCGTATTCCCTAGCCATGCCGCCTAAACGGTAGTATGTCGAAATGATGCTCTGGGCGTAGAAGTGATTTTCATAAATATCTTCCATCACACTCCAGCGGCGATTCAAGGCATCGGTAACTTTTTGTTTCTTCTCGGGCGTAGCGGGAGCGGTATAGGCGCGATACCAACCGGCTTCGACACGGGCAAAGCGCAAGCCCTGTTCCAGAAACTCGATGCGCTTGAGCACAGCCGGATTCCCGGTTGCATGCCCTTTAGCTTTGTCTAAAATGGCTTGCAGGTTGTCGATGGCCTCGTCGGTGTAATTGCGGCCAATCAGCGTTATAACACCGCGCACACCGCTGATGCCGTCTTCGGTGCGCGAGGCATCGGCGGCAGCCTGGGCGGTTTTATTGGTCAGTTGTTCCAGAGCGGCAAAGTAGTTCTGGATGGTAGTTGAAGCCGGGCCAAAACCGGTGTCGCAGTAATCCTTGATGATGGCGTCCAAATCCTGCGACGGGTCCCACAAGAGTTTGGCCAGCACGTAGTAGTTCAGCCCGCGTCCGGCCCAGTCGTGGGTGAGGGCGTCGAAGTCGGAACCGATCATCCCAGTCTGGTAGGCGTGTTTGATATCTTCACTCAGCTTACGGGTAAACACGGCTGGGATACCGTAACCGCCCAGCAGGGCGTTGGGGCGCAGTTGAATTTCCGAGGCGACGTTGGCCCAGGCATCCCAACTCTGGCGGTCGAGTTTGCGCTGGTCTTCGTTGAAATAGCTCAGGCCGACATAGGAAATGATGATGTTGGGAGTGAGCTTGGCGTAGTGCGGCGGTGAGCTGTAGGTGCTGTAGGCATAGGTGCCCAGCTTTTTATGGGGATATTTCTGAGCCACGATTGCACCGACTTTTTGGTGGAAAAGCGTATAGCGGTCGGTGAGTGACACATAGTTGATACGGGTGGCTTTGCCGGTGTTATCGATGATGGAAAACGAAGCCGGATCGCCGCCGGGCGGGTCGAGGCGGCGGCAGACTTCACACAGGCAAAAGCTGGGATAGCTGCCGTCGTTGGGCGCGATGGAGACCGTTTCCAACCCGGGGTTCTCATCGAATTTGCGAATCGCTTCGGCCGCGACATGCTGGATGAAAGATTCGTTGCTAACACAGAACTGGGCGCGCACGCTCTGCGCCGGGATGCGGTCCTGGTTGCGGGTGCCATCGGCCTGCAAAGCGAACCATTCGGGGTGGGTGTCCTTGTACTTCTGCCAGTAATCGCCGTAGCTATGGCCGACGTTGAGTTCCATCGACGTCCCCAAACGCATGGCCTGAAACCATTCGCCCGATTTGGTCGCTTTGCGCACGAACTGCGTGTAGCTTTTGCCGAGCGGGGTGAGAGCGGCCTGCTGCTGCCGTCTGCCGCTGGAATTGGCGCCTTTTTCGGGATAATAATTGCGAATGCCGCGTTGCGCCAGAGCGGGCTGGTCGGTTTCGTGCAGCGGGTTGAGAGCGATGGTTCTCTGTGCCGGGAAGATTTCGCCACCCGCCTGGCCCGGCCACAGCCAGCGGCAGCCGAAATGGCGTTCGAGCAGGGCATAGGCTCCGTTGCGGGTGCCGTTGGCCTCGATAGAGCGGCCTCCGACGATGCGCGGCGTAGCCGGATTGTCGTCTTTACCGATGATAAACAACGTGTTGCCCGCAGTTTGCAGGCGGTAACCGTCTTTGATGAGTTCCCCGGCGCTAATTTTCTGCTGCTGTGCCAGGGTGGTGTTGCCTACGGAAATGATGGTGGAATAGGTCGCGGCATTAAGGGCGTTATCGGCCACCAGCGGAAGCGTAGCGCCCGACATCTCACGGAAAACTTGCTGCAGCACAGCGGCAGCGGCTTTTTCGGAGCTATTGGCATTTTGCGGATGCACGATAGCAGCGCGCGCAGCGCCGTTTTCCACAAAGCTGAGTTTCGCGCCGCTTGCCGGATAAGTTTTGAGGCGGGTTTCCAGTTTCTTTTTAATCGGCGCAGTCACGGCCTGTGGCTTTGGAATGTTGGGGCCAAGAGGCGTAGTGCCCCAGCTGTCGTTGGCAGTAGCGGCGGAGAAACTGCCACAGGCAATGACGGTAGCGGCTATGGCGGGCAGAGTGCGGGTGAAAGAAGTGTTTTTCATAGATACGATGGGTTTGATTAAGACTAAATTCCCCGATCAAGCAAAAGCGTGATCAGGGAAATCATGTGAGTCCAAGGAATTTTTACTGTTGAAGAGCAGGGTTCCACGGCCAGTTGGCCAAGTTTGATGAGGACGAGGTCGTCACCCGGTCGCATGGCCCTTTTGCGCCACGCTTAAACCATTTGGCGTGTCCATCGGCGAAGGTGACGACGCCGCCTTCAAAATGCGGAAACACCATATCGTAGTAGGGCACGCGGGTGGGGTTTTGGAAACCGCTCGAGCTGATGCTGCAATAGGCACCCGGAGTGCCGTGAATGGCATAGGGCTGATCCATCATCATGACCGTTTCGGCAGCACGTTTGACATCTGCTAAAGCCATAGGCGGGTCAGAAGGGTAAGAAGAGCCTCCCTGGCGGTAGCCGCTTAGATACATATTGTAACCATAGCTGGAGGCGTTATTCCAGGCAGATGAAGTGGGATAGGGACTGGAATAAGAAGGACATTCAAAAACCTGGAGATTTTTAACGTAAGGGAAGATGAAATCCATGAAGGTGTATTCGCCGGAGCCGAATCTACCAGCCGGAGTGCCTGGAATTCTTGGGCTTTGTACCTGGTTCGTAGTGCCACTGAGATCACCGACTTGCCACACCGAAAGCGGGTAGCGTTCGTCGTAATCTTGCGAATATTGCATGACCGCCAGCCCGATTTGCTTCATGTTTCCGATACAGCTGGTGCGGCGCGCATTTTCACGTGCACGGGCGAACACTGGGAAGAGGATAGCGGCGAGTATTGCGATAATTGCAATAACGACTAAAAGTTCTATAAGCGTGAAGGCTTTGTGAGTTGATTTGGGTCTCAGGGTATTCATAATTGTCTGCTCTCCGGTTACGGTGAATGTCACATAGTAATTGTGCCACGCATAACCTCGTTTTAAACGCACTTATCGTACACCACGCCGACTTATTGTACGTTTTTTTGCTTGCGGTATTCCGTGGGGCGCAAACCGGTTTCACGCTGGAACATCCGATAGAAATACCCCGAGGTTTTATAGCCCACCATGGCACCCACCACATTCACTGGCAAGTCGGTGGTGCGCAGCAGTAGCATGGCCTGTTCCAGGCGGCATTCGATGAGGAACTGGTTAAATGGTTTGCCGGTTTCATCGCGGAAACGGTTGATAAATTGGGTGCGTGAAAGGCGCACTTTGTTTGCCATGCTTTCCTGGGTGAGGTGCTCCTGCAGATGCTCGCGGATATATTCCTGGGCCTGGGTGATGGGGTTATGCGTCTCGTCGGTATCGGGTTGCTGGATATTCTGGCGGCGGGGGTGAAAAGCCTTGTCTTCCTGGAAATCGCGCAGCGCCAGACGCAGGAAAACTTCCAGCATACGTTGGACGACCGACTGGTAACCGTGACGTTTTTCCTGTAATTCGTCCTGTATGCGGTTGAGCAGGCGGGGCAGTTCGGGTTCGATGGTGAGTATGGTTTCGTAGGGCAGCGAGCGCGCGTGCTCATTGCCCCGGTCGTGATTGAGCCAGATTTCGACATTGTTACCGCGCGGCAGGAAAAGAATGCTGTCGGCATAGCGCTGGGGGTTGTCGCCCAGGTCTAATAATGAGGCGCTGCCATCGAAGCGCGGCACTCCGCCGGGAATGAACACGAATTTGCCCTTGGGCACGTGCAGGATGTAGTCGCCACAGCGTAAATCGGCTTCGCCACGATAAACGAAGAGCAGCAGCGGCATGTGAGATTCCAGCAAATGGTCGTCAAGCCAATAGGCCCGCACCCGGCCATAGTTATAGCCGCGCTTGGCGTTGCGCGGGCCTTTGTGAGGGTTGGGAGAGACGCGGACGGTCTTCTGTTTCCTCATCTGCGCATGGCGCGCTTCGGCCAAAACGATTCTCCCCAGCTCATCGCGTTGCAATACCGGTAAGAGTTCGTTTTCGATGATTTCGATATAAGCAGAGCGGCGTGGCATAGTGGGGAAAGGGAGTTATACCAATCTCAGAAACTATCGTCCTCTCTTGCAAGTAAACAGTAGACAGGAAACAGTAAACAGGGAGGCAACCAGTCGTTAATGGCGACGATTGTCATCCTCGCGAAAGCGGGGAACCAAAACACAGCTTTTTGTTCAGAACCAAAACAAACTGCTCATCTCAAGAGTAGGTTTCCTGTTTCCTGTATTCTGTTTTCTCGGTCATAACGAGAGGGGGTTAATCCCCAGAATCGGTATTATATTGCAGCAATGAACGGACAGTATATATTGCCGGCGAATTGTAACCTGCGCGAAACGCGCCGGGATGCCACTTCGCGGTATA